>JAJTHK010000121.1 GCA_021298895.1 Luteolibacter sp. | reverse complement strand
TCTGTCGCGTTCTTGCGCTCGAAGATCGAAGCCACATGATCTTCAAGATCCTTCTTCCACGTGCTAACCTGCGCGGGGGCTATGTCGTTCTCTTGGGCTATTTGTTGAATGCTCTTTTCGCCCTTGAGTGCTTCAGTTGCGACGCGGGGTTTGTAGTCGGCAGTGAGATGTCTTCTCTTTCGTTTCATATGTCTGATTTCGGGGTAATTTGCCCCTCTCAGACCAGTCAAAGTTTTAATAAAACACTGGCTCCGTTTTGCGGGACCACTTCAACCATTGTGGTGAAGATTCTTTCATTCATTAGTGGGCGAAAATAAGCGTTTTGGAATATTCAGACAGCCTCTAAGAGAAATACTTACGAAATGGATTGGAGGATTTTTCCAACTCCACCGAAGTCATCGGACCATGTCCGGGAAGAATCAAGCAGTCCGCATCCACTTGCTCAAAGCCATTGCGTAGATTCGCTACTGCCAACTCGAAATTCTTGGTGGACTTACAACCACCCATCGAACCCGCAAAAATCGCATCACCGACCACCCAAAGGGACTTTTCAAACCCCTTGATCAGATAACTCGCCGTCGGCACGCAATGCCCCGAAAGATCGATCACCTGAATCCTGATGTTTCCAAATTGATATTCACTAGTTTTCAGGGCTTCCGTTTCAGAAATGATTCTTATTCCCTGCTCCTCAAGCGGCTCAATCCCACCGACATGATCTTCATGTGCATGCGTAATGAAAACCGCATTGGGTTGGACACCATGAAGTTTCGATAAAACATCTGAGCGATTCCAACCGGTATCGAACAGCAAAGTAACTCCGTCCATTTCTAACATCCAAGCATTCACCGACCAAGCTCGGTAAGGCATGATCCATCTTTGCACTCCGGCTAACTCGGCAACATTCGGCTGATATTTAGGCAGACCCAATAGTGCCTCGGGATCGAGATTGAGCACAGCGGCTAATTTACTTATTACGATTTTATCGATCGAACCACCGAGTACTGCATTCAAGCCGACCTCATCGATTCCCGCCGCCTGCGCGACTTCGGAAGAAGTTTTTCCCAAACCACGGATGGCCTTGTTCAAGACATCCGAAATCTCATCTTCAAGCTGACTCATCGGAATTTCCTATTGCGTCACGACGCTTCTTAGCACGCAGCCCTGAAAAAATAATGATCGCAACGAAGAACAAAAAGATCGAAGCCGCAATGCCAAGAAAAGTGAATAGCCGCTGACTCGATTGATCCACCTCCGCATCTGTCACAGTATCTTCGGGAATTTTTCCTTCTTCCCTCACAAGACGAACCACTCCGTCTCCGAGTTCAACATTGGTGAGTGCCGCCATCACTTTCCCGATTTCGGTATCGCCGACAAATTGCTCTGTGATCCGATACGGTGACATTTGATCAATGAACCCTCTGGGCACGTCTGCGAAGGGCACCTCGATGTCATTCACCCTCAAAACCACTTCTTTGTTCAGTAGTCCGGGCTGAGTGATTAACACCCCATTCAAATATCTCGGATCCGATGCCACCATTCCATTCTCTCCGGCCTTGGCCATCCGTGGCTTCCCGTTGAGTTGAAACGAAATATCGAAAGTCAGCTGTTCACCGGTGATTTCACGAACCCTCATCATGCCGCGCATTTCCTTGAATGCACCATAAGTGGCAATCGCAAGATTCATCTCGTTCGCATTCAATTCCAACACGGCGGATTTCCCCTCCGTGACTGCGATGCGGAAACGTTCGATTTTTTCTGCCAACGCATTCAATTCCGCTTCACGATCTTCCAATGATTCAATTTGAACATTGACCGGCTTGGTCTCCGTGAATTTCGCGATCTCATTGAACTGCCTGAACAATACGACCACCGAAAACGTAATCAAAAAAACCATCACCAACAACGCCGCAACTAAAATCGCACATCCTGCAAACGGCGATTTATCACTGACGCCATCTTTCTCATTCATATCATCGCTCATACAATCTCAGGATTTCTTTTCGCTATCTGTATTATCCTTAGGCTTCTCAACCGCTTCATCGCCCACTACTGCATCATCTGGATGCACCCACTCTTCATCATGCGGCAAGCCATGGTGATAGGGATCATGATAAAGTTCAGGATTATGATGATAGTCATCATGCCAACCATGATCGCCGGATTCGTCGACTTCCTCAGCCTCTTCCTCTTCATGATGATCCTCTTTTTTTTGCTGATCTTGGATCAACCACTGCTTACGCTTCTCTCTTAATTCCGCCTCCTCACGTCGCTCGATATCACGATTTTTTTTACGATCAAACCAAGCCAACCAAATGCAAATTTCGTAAAGAACTAACATCGGCACAGCCATCAGGTTCAGCGTCATGATGTCGGGTGTGGGAGTGATTAGAGCGGCCGCTATATAGATCGCCACGATCGCATAGGTGCGAGTTCTCGTCATGCTTTCATAGGTTAAGATGCCGAGTTTGACCAAAACCATCACGACGACAGGGAGTTCAAATGAAAGCCCGAACAACAAGGTGAATCGGGTGGCAAAAGTGATATACTCACCGATACGCCAATCGTTAGAAACACCGAGCTGCGCGCTCCACTCATAAAAGAACAGCAACGCTTTCGGAAGAACTAGGAAGTATGCAAAGCACACACCGCCTAAAAACAATCCAAAGCCGATTGTCATTGCAGGCCAGAGCATGCGTCTCTCATTGGCATGCATGCCCGGTAAAACGAATTGCAAAATAAACAACAGCAACAAAGGAAACGCTAAAACGATACCGGCGAAAAATGCCAATTTCATCGACAGCATGAATGTCTCCGTAGGCTTCAACGCAGACATCATGCGAATGTTCGATCCTGAGTTCACTTCAACATCAGGATTCGATTCTAACATCGCAATCAGTTGCATTTTCATTTGGGCACTGACCTCGAGGCTTTTCACAAAGTCTGCCCGTTTTTTTTTCAGGCAATGCTTTCGTAGCTCTCAGCAAGGTCACGCTTCTGGCATGAAATTCCAAATCTGGATTCTCTAGATTTTTGTAAAATACGCTTTTCTCAGCCTCATCCAAACCGAGTGCGATTTGCTCAATTTTGCGTGCCTCATTCCAAACCTCAACTGAAGGAACTTTGATACCCTTATGCTTATCGGCATCGGGCATGCTCTCCTTCTGTTTGGTCGTTAACACCTCCTCAGCTGGTGCTCGCAACACACGCATCAAGTGATCCTGAAAGGTAAAACATACGATCATCGAAATCACCAAGGTGATCACGACCCGTGTGACCATGACACGCAAATCCTCGAGATGTTCCAAAAATGGCTTCTCGTGGTCTTGATGAGCTTTTTCTCTGAGCTCAAAAACTTTCTTTAGTAAAAACATCCGGTGCAGGCAGATTCAAATGCGGCTAACCTTTCTTCGCAAGGGCAGACTGATCACGATGCCATGAAATGGCAAAAATCACGCTTTTCTTTGACTCAGCCCCCGCTAAATGGCAAGTATCTCCAAAACGAATAACCCAAAAGAGGAAAATGAACCACGGATAAACGAGGATGAACACTGATAGTAAGTGCATTACAAAGAATTCTTCATTCACCTAAAAGGTGAGAATGACAAAATTCATAACTCTTTGATTATCCGTGCTTATCTGATTCCATTTTTCGTTCTATTTCTGTTTTTAGAACAACCACTCTCGCATAATTAAAATTGAAACTGATCCCATTATGAAAGCAAAGATCGTCACCCACACGCTAGCAGTATTCATATTCGCCCTTGTGGCGTGCAAACCAAAAGCGGAAAACACCGAAAAAAAAGAGGTTAACGCCAATGCCGATCAGGTCGCAGAAGGCGTCAGTGAAATCATCGATGTAGCCACTGAAGAGGTCGAACCCATTCCTGGAGAAGTAGCTCCTGTCGAGCCTCCCGCTGTGCCTGCACCGGAGTAGCCCAAAATATTTTTACGCCAAGCGCTCCAGTTTTTCCAAATACGCAATGCTGTAGATGCCTGTAGCATGCGAATCCGCCCAGAAAAGCTGTAGACCGTAGCCCCCGACTTTTTCAAACCGCTTCAGTTCGAACGCTTTTGGTCCATATTCCACGATGGGCCTGTGTATACGTCCCATCGCATCCGGCTCACCTTGGCAATTCGCACAGGGGCATGCACGCCTCAGCATCGCCAACGGAAAATACATTTCACGGCCATCGCTCATCCGTATCGCAAGCTCATCACCGATCTGACAGACATGTTCGATCTCAATTTTCATGTTATCCGAGCTCTCCTGAAATTTTATATGCCCGTCTTCCAAAAATTGCCGAGCCAACCCGGACATGAGTAGCACCCTCTTCGATCGCGACCTCGAAATCCCCGCTCATGCCCATGCTCAAATAGGGGATTTCGATTTGATTATTCTGCATGATTTCATCTCGTAGCATCCTCATTTCTGCAAACCAATGCCTTGCATCTTCGGGATTTACTACAGCTGGTGGTATCGTCATCAAGCCAACGACTTCGAGATGCTTTAACCCAACCATCTCAGAAATCTCATCTCGCAATTCACGAATCGAGAAACCGCCTTTGCTTGCTTCACCTGACTGATTGACCTGTAGAAAAATTTTAGGTCGAATCCCCAGATCCGCAGCAACACTATCCATATATATCGCAAGCTTTCTTGAATCCACCGCATGCACGTAATCGAATAGTGACAGAATTTTCCTGACTTTATTACTCTGCACACGACCAATGAAATGCCATTCGATCGCACTTGATAAGCTTTCGATTTTTGGCGCGGCTTCTTGTAATCGGCTTTCTCCAAAGACGTTTTGTCCAGCATCGATCGCCGCTTGGATATCGCTAGCGGGAAAAGTTTTGGAAACCGCAATCAACTGAACCAATGCCGGATCACGACCCGCCTTCAGACAGGCCGCGTTCATCCGATCACGAATTGAGGTAAGGTTCTCGGATATTTCTAACATCAGCGGATTTCACCGTCATTTTTCAAAATACCTGCCATCTTAGCATTATCCGTTAGATGGATGAGATCCGCCAGAACATGAATCGCCTCACGCTTTTCAGGATTAAGTCCTGTCGGCCAATCAGGCGTATCATCCAGACTCTCGTTCTCATCCTTCGCGCGGCGCATGAAGTCCTTGTTTTCCGCAGCTGGATCGTAAGCCTTGAGTGGCGCTGCTGCATCGATGATGTCCAAATTGACTTTGTAGAATTTGAAATTCTTTGCGTCTTCTTTGGCGATTTTCTCGAAGCGCTCGCGTCTCTCGGTGTTACGTTGTTTGCGTTGTTCCTCAGACTCGGCCAACTCGCGCTTACGCTCCGCAAGGTTTAATGAAATCTGGTTTTTCTTGATACGCTCCTTGGTTTTCAAAATATCTTGGATCGAGTAGTTGAAATCTTGGCATTTCGAGATCCGCTCCTGACTGAGCTCTTTGAGACGCGGAATGAAGAGAGAACGTTTGTCCTCAGGACGGAAATCCGCTGCCGGGCGGATACGATCGTGCGGCAACGCATTATCCATATGCGCCTCACCCACCTCCAAGGCGTCCATGATGCTCGGCATTACAATATTAGGAACAACCCCCTCCATCTGTGTCGATGAACCCGATGGCCTGTAAAATTTCTGTATCGTCACTTTAATGGAGCCCGCCTTATCTTTGGCTGCAAACAAAGGAAGCTGTGGCCCCACATGCACCATCGTTTGCACCGTACCCTTACCAAAGGTGGAAGATTCGCCAACAATCACGGCACGATTGTAATCCTGCAACGCACCCGCAAAAATTTCACTCGCGGACGCGCTACTCTTGTCGATGAGCACAACCATGGGGCCGGTATAAAGTGGCTTGGTATCATACGAATCTTTCACCAACACTTGTCCTATCTGGTTCTTTACTTGCACCACCGAGTCGGAATCGATGAATAATCCGGTAATCCGGCATGCCCCTTTCAACGATCCTCCGCCGTTATTGCGGAGATCGAAAATCAAGCCGTCCATTTTCTCTTCGATCAATCGTGTTAGTATAAGTTTCACATCATCCGATGCACTGGCATCGCCTACGTCAATATCACCATAGAATTCTGGCAAGGTGATGACTCCTATCTTCTTAGACTCACCGGCCGCATTTTTCATCTCTATCAACTCGCCACTTGCATGTTCATCTTTCAACTCAACTTTATCACGCTTGATTTTGATGATTTTCGTTTCACCAGCCGCACCGCCTGCTGGCTCGACTTTCAATGCCACAGTTGTGCCTTCTTTGCCGCGGATCAAATCCACAACCTTATCGATAGACATGAACATGATATCCGTCATGTCTGCCGGCTTGCCGGTATTGATCGAGTCCACGCCAACAACCCTGTCGTTTAACTTTAGCGAGCCTTCCTTGTCTGCAGGACCACCCACCACGATCCCTTTGATCACTGTCGCTCCGTCCTCTTCGGCTTGTAGCAACGCTCCGATGCCAACCAATTCGTTTTGCATCCCATCATTGAAACGGTTCATCTCACGAAAACTCATGTAGTCCGTGTGCGGATCAAATGATGCTGCCACCGCGCTCAGAAAATAATTTGCAATATCATCATGATCGACATCCTGAATACTCGTCAGTAATCGCTTGTAACGTAACGAAACTTTTTTCTTCGGATCGAGATTATCCGCATTCGGATCATCTTTACCCTGCTCTTTAGCAAGATTGGATAAAGTCTCTTGCCTTAGCGTCTCTGCCAAAACAGCCTCTTTGATTTCCTGAGCCCAGATTTTTTTCGCCTCTGCTTCATTCTTGGGCCATGTGGCATCTTTACGAGACATCATCACGGTCTCATCACCCGAAAAATCGAAATTCCCAGCGAGAAGTTCCTCGGCTTGCTTGGTTCGCTCTTCAACCCGCTGTCGAAATACGTTATAAATCTCTACCGCTGGTTGCATGCTTTTTCCTTGGAGCAAAAGCGTGTGCAAACGCTCGGCATAATTTGCCTCGAAAGCATCCACATCTTGTTGAGTGAAATATACCTTCTGAAAATCCAGCGACTTCAAATAATCTTCAAAAAACCGTCGGCTCAGCTGCGCATCAAATCTGATACCCGCATAATGACTGTTCTGCAGCATGATCGCCATCTGCTTGCCAACCTCATCGAAATCTGCCTGCTGTGCCTTGAGCGCCTGGGAAGAAGCGATAAACCCCACAACTAGCGTCGCATTACGTAACAAAATTTTAATCATATCCTTATAGCGTCAATTTTCTGAATTTCTTTCCAAAAATCTGCCATGGTTCCCGCACTTGTCGATTCAGAAAACACGCTAGTTTATTGAACTTTTTTCTCAAATTCCTCAAATAATCCTTTGATTTCCTTCAATTCAGTCTCGAAAACTTATTTTTCAGCCGGTCAAATGACATTTTTTGAGAAATTTACGGGTTCGCTTGGCGTCTGAAATAAAATCGATTTCTGATAATACGTTGAGCCCATCATCACTCGGAAAGAGCAACATCTAGGAAAACACCTTTTCTTCCCATACTTTTTCTAAATAACTCAGAGTGATTTGCCCTAAATCTTCTGCAAAGGCAGGGATGATCGCGATGATACATAAAATGCAGAATAAATTCTTCAAGGCTACAATAGCGCCTATATTTCAGATGATTTCCCACGACCTCTTTAAGATCCAATA
>JAJTHK010000185.1 GCA_021298895.1 Luteolibacter sp. | reverse complement strand
TCAACCTGCGGATCAATCTGTGCATGAGAAAAGCCTACGGCTACCGCAGCTTCGAATTACTGCAAATCACTCTATTTCATACACTTGGAAAACTTCCAGAGCCGAAATTCACCCACAGATTTTGCTGAAGAGTCTCAAAAATATTGAAGACCGCATAGAACGGTTTTCCTTCGGGGCGATTGTTGTAATGCGCTTTGTTAGACGATTGATCCCAGTAAGAGTTGTCGTTGCCTTTGAAATTGTAATCGGTCTTGGAATTGTTCGCGCAGTAATAACCTGCCGCACGGAGATATTCGACATTGGGTCGGTATTTCTGCGGGATCGCGTGGCGAGAACGCATGTGCTGAGTGCCGACCGTTGGAGCGTAAGCGCCTAACAAAAGGGTCGATCGCGCAACGGCGCAAACCGCAGCATTCGAATAGGCGTGTTCAAATAGAAAACCTTGCTTTGCCAGTGCGTCGATACGAGGCGTTTGCGACTGTTTATTTCCGTAGCATCCAATCCAGTGTGAAGAATTATCCTCACTGATGATCATGAGAATGTTGGGCTTCTCTGCCGCGAAGAGAGGCATGCAAAGCACGATGAACGTGAGGAGAAATTTCATGATGGTTTGATGTTTGGAAAACAAATGCTCCCGACAGGAATCGAACCTGTATCTAGAGTTTAGGAAACCCTTGTTCTATCCGTTGAACTACGGGAGCTTAGAGGTGAATTTGATAGGGTTTGAAGGACGCCAGCGCAAGCGATAAGAAGCTTACCAATGCCAAACAAAAACCCCCCACGCTCGCTTTTGGCGAAGGTGGGGTTTATTGAAAACGCTTTGATGCTTACGCTTCTGGGTTAGCGCCAGAAGGATTGGCTTTAGATTTTGTAGCAGGGGTTGAAGCAGTGCTTGCGTCCAACTTGCCGAGGTATTGCGGAAGTTCGACGCCGACATTTTTCGCAATTTCGTGCAGAGGTGGAACGGCACCCGCGAGGCCGGAAAGGAAACTTGCGGTGCTGGATTTTCCATCTGCACCGTTGCCGTTGTCCCACACGGTGATCTTGTCGATCTTGAGATTGGAGATGGCTTGCACCTGTTCGCGGACGAGTTGTGGCAGAAGCTCGGTGACGAGCATGTTTTGCGCACCGGCTGGTCCCATACAGGCTTTGATGAGGTCTTCGAAACCTTTCGCTTTTCCTTCGAGAACCGCTTTGGCACCTTCCGCTTCCGCGAAAAGTTTGGCTTTCATACCGCCTGCTTCCGCCTCTTGAACGAATTTGATACCGTCGGCTTCCGCTTGCTTCGCGGCGCGAACTGCATCTGCCATACCTTGTTGAATACGACGAACCCGCTCGGCTTCTGCATCCGCTTCAACGATCTGACGATCTTTCGCGATCTGCGCAGGAACCACGATGTCCGCGTATTGGGTGGCCTTGTCACGTTCCGCACGCTGGCGTTCCGCGGCTTGCTCGGAAACGTAGGCTTCTTCTAACACTTTCGCTTCGGCAACTTTTTCCGCAGCCATCGCGATGCGCTCGGCTTCCGCCTGAGCACTGCGGCGTTGGGCATCGGAATTCGCAATATCAATGAGCGAGGTGTTCTCACCACGGGTTGCTTCCGCGTTGGCTGCTGCCACGTTGATCCGTTTGTCACGCTGCATCGCAGCGGCACCGCTCTCACCATCGCGGTCTGCCATGGCCACTTTGACCTTGGCTTCAGCAATCGCTTTGGAAGCAGCTTCTTGTCCGAGTGCGTCGATGTATCCCGAGGCATCGGTGATGTCCTGAACGTTGACGTTGATCAGGCGAAGACCAACTTTTTTGAGTTCGACTTCGACGCCCATGGAAATGTTAGCGATGAGCTTATCGCGGTCGGCATTGATTTCCTCAATGTCCATGGTGGCAATGACCACGCGCATCTGACCGAAGATGATGTCTTTCGCGAGTTCTTTGACGTGTTCCATGTTCAGTCCGAGCATACGCTCAGCCGCATTTTCCATGACGCCAGGTTCAGTCGAAACGCCGACGGTGAAAGTGGATGGAGTGTTGACCCGGATGTTTTGCTTGGAGAGGGCGCCAGTTAATTGGATATCAATCGGCAGCGGGGTGAGGTCGAGGTATTGATAATCTTGAAAAACTGGCCAAACGAAGGCGGCGCCACCGTGATGGCAGTTAGCGGATTTTCCTCCACCGACTTTTCCGTAAACCACCAGAATTTTATCCGAAGGGCAGCGCCGGTAGCGCATGAGGATGGCGATGAACAAGATGAATAAAGTGGCCACGACCGCCACGACTCCTATGATTATTTCGAATTTCATATATGATTAATTGATAATGTGTGAGTTGAGTCTTAGATCAGTCGAGTGGCTCGACGAGCAGAGCGGTTAATCCGATTTTATCTACGATTTTAACCTTTGTCCCTGGGGACAGAGGTTGGCTGCCTTTTTGCAAAGCTTCTGCGGTTACCAGTCGGCCTTGTATCATGACTTCGACTTGCCCACCAGGACGCTGGACAGGGGAAATGGTAAGATAAACCGTGGCGATTTGACCCACAGCATTCGAGTAATCCAAAGTGCCGCTGGATTGGAGGCGCATGAGCGAGCGCATCATCAAGTAAATGATCAGCATCAGACCCGAGCCGACCACAAATGCGATGGCGACGGATGGAATGAGAGCCATTCCGCTCTTGATACAGATGACGCCTGTCCAGCCGAAACCCGTGAAGAATGCGGTAATTCCGCGAACAGAGAAAATGCTCATCCCAGAGTCGTGATGAGAAATATCGACACCGCCTGATGCATCATCCATTCCAAAAACGAAAGTCGTGATCATCTGAAACACGAGAAAGATTAATGCAACGATGGCGATGCCGTAAAAAACCTGAAGACTAAAGTTCAGAGTGTCCCACCAAGATTCTATAAAACTTATCATCGCTGTGAAAATGGCAGAAGGAGCGCCTAGATAGCAAGCTTAGACTCCGGATAAAACCATGGCATTTGCGATTTGAAAATCGGTTTTCCAAAGCTATTTCAGAGAAATTTTCGGATTACCTTAAAATGAAGAAATTTTAACTACAACAAAAGTAAATTGCCTTATGTGATTGGAATGTAAATTCCTTCTTCTGTGAGGCGTTTTTCGATGATGATGCGTAAGTCGCTTTCCACAACAATCGCACTGGTTTTATCGTTTTGATCTATCCAAAAGAAGAGAGTGAACTCCATCGATTTTTCTCCAAAATTTGAGAGGGTTGCGATCGGTTCTGGTTGATCGAGTACCAAGCCGTGTCGTGCGGCGGCTTCAGTGAGAATGCGGATCACTTCTTGGGACGACGAGCCATAAGTCACGCCTAGTTTGATTTCTCTGCGAATCAAGCGGTTATTCAGCGTCCAGTTTGCGACCCGATTTTCGAGAAATAGAGAATTAGGAATGAGGTTTTCAACTCCGTTCATGCTGCGGATGATAGATGAACGTGTGTTGATTTCAGAAACAACGCCCGTAACACCATTCACTTCAATCGTGTCTCCCACTCGCACTTTACGTTCGAACAGTAGGATGATTCCAGAGATGAAATTTTTAATCATCGTCTGGGTGCCAAAGCCCACGCCGATGGCGAGCGCACCTGCCAAGAAGGCAAATATGGTAAGAGGGATATTTAACCAATTGAGGGTCGCTAAAGCCAACAGAAATCCGACGAGCAGCATGAGCCAGTTGCGCAAGGTCCGTGCTTGGTTTTCGCGGATAATTCTTCGCTTAACCAATTGCCATTGAAGTCGTTTGACGAGATTTCCAGCAATAAGATAAGCGACAATGAATAAAATCAGTGCGGTGATGACGGATCCGAGCGTGACGTCCCGCATCTGGACAATCCTCTGGCCATCACGCTCGATGACCTGTTCATACTGATTTATCGAAATATTCCAAACCTGCTTTGCGAAGTCTCGAAAATTGACGAAGGAATTTGAAACTTTTTCCTGCAGTGAGGTTTTATTTTCTGTTAGATAAGCTGACAACCAGCTATTGAGGGTTCGGATCTGGATGGAAATGCTTTGATTGAGGCGTTGAACGAGAGATTGTCTCTCCCATAGAGCGGTGCGGATACGATTGAGTGCGGAGAGCCTAGGATCATCTGCGGGAAACGCTGTGGTGCGCGCTTGTTGGTTGCTGATCGCGGCGGTGATGGATTTAAGTTCGTTGTTTGAGATGATTTCCCATGCGGTAAGTCTTTGTTGGAGGGAATGAAGCGCGGCGATGGATTCCTTGCGATCGCTCGCGGAAGACTTAGGATCGAGCAGGATCAATCGGTGTTGATAGGCCTCAGGAATGAATGCCTCAATCTGGCTGAATGATTCCAGCAAGTTGATCATGTGCTGGATCGATATTACCCGAGCCTGAGATGCTTCATAAGTGATGGCTGCGAGTTCGATCGCTACTGGATCAGGGCTTTCGGTAGCCTTGGTTTTTTCTAATTCCGAAAGCACCTTCGATTCATCGGCGATGGTTTTAGTTTGACGACTTCTCAGGGCTTCAAGCTCAGTTCGCAGGGATTTCTGACGGTCTGAAGAAGCTTCTTTGATTTTTGCGATATCTTTTGCCGTAAGCGAAGCTGTAAGGCTCGCATCGCGGATTTTTTTATCTAACAATGCGGATTCTACATCGTGTTTTTGGATGTTCGTCTTTAGTGCTGAAATGGTGTGCTTGAATGCACTGGATTGGATGAACAGCAGGCGCTGATTCTCCTTTTCAGTTTCAAGATGCCATAGAGCTGTGTGGTTTTGATCACCACTAGAGTCGTAGGCTTTCTGTGCGTTGTTAATGCGTTCCTCGGCATTTTTGGCTTCTTCAATCCACTCGTTCAAGGTTCGTTCGTGTATCACTAACGATGATTGATCGGATGTCTTCTCTTCGGTGATTGCTTGTTTGCGATTGTTCAATTCATCGACAACAAGAAGCGACGTTGGCGGTTTTTCTCCATAGCCGTTCCAGTCCTTGGCTGCAGTTTTGACCGCTTCGAGCGCTTGTGTGCTATCCTTGATTTTTTTCAACTCATCTGCGTGGCGTTTGATGGCTGCTTGAGTGCTCTCTAGGGTGCGTTTGCGGTTTTCCAAGTCAGCTTGTCCAACTTTTGCGGGCAAGGTAGTTTCGTCCGTGAATTTAGATAAGCGGGAGAGATCATCCTCGACTTGTTTTTTCCATATTTCAAGTTGGTCGCTGATTGTTAAAGTAGGATTCTTATCCGCTTTCTCGGTGGATTTTGTCCCATTGGATAAATTTTCTAGCTGAGCATGAGATTGCAGCGCGAGAGCGCTTATCATGAGAGCGATTAGTGTTGGATATAGATTAAATTTCACCACGTTCGTCTTTTTCAAGTTGGATTCGGTCGTCCAGATTGCGGGCTTTTACGCGATGATTACGTTTGAACCAGCGTTCGGTTGCCATTTGGCGTTTCTTGGCGCGTTTGCGTAACGCTTCGATTTCGGTTTCAAGATTCAGGAAAGATTCATAGCGTGCGGCATCGAGCACACCTTGCTCCACGGCCTTGCGAATGGCGCAGCCGGTATCGCGCTCATGGCTGCAATCCGCAAACTTGCATTCGCTGGTGAGTTTGGCGATGTCATCGAAGCTTGCGCGCAGAGTGGATTCATCGGTCCACATTTGAATTTCACGCATGCCTGGATTATCGATTAGCATGCCACCGGACTCTAACGGAACAAGCTCACGGCAAGTGGTGGTATGGCGGCCTTTTCCAGTGATTTCGTTGACCTCGCTGGTCCACTGCCAATCCTCGCCGTAGAGTTGATTGACCAGAGTGGATTTACCAACGCCGCTAGAACCTACTATACACATCGTAATTCCCGGTGCCAGATGTGAGCGGATGGCTTTGAGGCCTTCGCCTTTCAGGGCTGAAGTGATGTGAATGGTTGCGTCTGGAGAAATGGCGGCGATTTCGGATGCTGCTTCGGCGAGTTCTTTTTTTGTAAAGAGATCGGACTTATTGAGTAGCACTACGGGTTTCGCACCGCTTTTATGAATCAATGTTAGATAGCGTTCGAGACGGCGTAGATTGAAGTCGGATCCGGCATCGGTCACGACGGTAACGATGTCAATGTTGGTGCCGATGATTTGTGCCTGGCTGCTGTTGCCAGGCATTTTACGTGAAAACACCGTGCGACGTGGAAGCTGAGCGCGGATGACGTGGGCTTGATTTTCGTCGCCTTCTTCAATCGCCACCCAATCGCCCACAGCGGGGAGATCGGCATCGATTTCCGCGGCGTTCCATAAGCGCCCGCAGAGGATGCAGTGGATTTCCTCGCCGCCCTCAAGAAACGCGGAAAAGTTGATCGAGGTTTCACGAATCAGGCGTGCGGGAATCCAGCCTTTTTCGCGGTATGGAGCGAAGGCAGTGTCGAGTTCTGGAGTCCAGCCGAGTTCTTGAAGGGTCATTTGCTGCTGCAAGCTACTTCAATAATGCGAGATGATCGAGAAATTACATTCTGGCATTTTCCCAAATAAAAAACACCGGGAAATGATCCCGATGCTTTGAATTTAGGGTAAATGTAGGTTATTTTGGATTAACCGTTTCGAAGCGTTTTTTCATGCCGTCGATACGATTCGAAACGCGGCTTTCGGGATTGATCGCCTTTGCCTCATCAAGGGTCTTGATTGCGTCTTCTGGTTTTTTGAGCTGCATGAAGGTGATGGCTTTGAAAATCATAGTCTCCTGTTTCAGGTCACCTTCATAAGTGCCGGCGGTCAAGGTTTCATCGATGAGCGCCATGATACCTTCAAAATTTTGTTTATTGGCGAGATCGTTAATTTGTTTTTGAAATCCTGCAAACTTGGTTTTGAGTTCAATGCCTTTGATGTATCCCGACTCGTCCTTTGGATCGGCTGTTTTGATTGCTTTAATTTCTTCAGAGTAGAATTTAGAAACCATATCTTCATCGAGAGCCATGGATTCGAGAGCACGGACCAAGGCCTTTGCTTTAACAATACCTGTTGTCTTAGCTGCTTCTGCAAATGAGGCATCGCGTTTTTGACGAACGGCGAGGAGTTCATCGAGGTGTTTCACATAAGTTTCTGGACCGCCTGGTCTGTAACCAGTTTTTGCGAAGGGCTTGCCTTGCTCGTCAGTCAGGAGAATCGTCGGATAACCTCTAATGGCATACGTATCTTTGAGGGTCGCGTTTTGTGCAGCAATCGCTTCGGTGACTTTTGTTTTTTCTTTGGGGTAATCTAGAGAGACTAAGACGAATTTATCTTTTACGCCTGTTTTAAATGCTTCGTGAGCAAAGACTTCTTTATCCAGTTTGATGCACCATCCGCACCAATCCGAGCCAGTGAAATCAAGGATGAGGCTTTTCTTTTCATCGGTTGCTTGTTTTTTGGCGGCTTCGAAGTCGCTAATCCAAGCTTCGTCTGCTGCGAGAGCGCTTGCTAAAGTTAGAGTAGCAGCAAGTGTCGCCAAGCGGAAATAAGATTCTAATTTCATAAGACTCCGAATCTCTTCTGCAACTGAAAAGTGTCCAGAGGAAAGAACGAGAATCTTGTCTAAACGGCGGCTTAATTTGACTGGCAGATACGGAATCCGAGGTCGGGTCTGCGTGCAGAGCGATCATCGGTCCATTCCATACTAAGTGAACCTTTACCTGGTTTGAGGTATGACCCGCCCATGATGACCCATTGGGGTTTTCCAAGAGGATTCGTAGGCGTCACTCGTGGCTCAGCCGTCCATTCGGCGACCGAACCTGCCATGGCGATGATGCCATTTGTAGTGCGATCGGGGGTTGCGCCAGCTGGCGGCCATGCGCTGACGGGGATCGTCGAATATTCTTTGGTTTTACTAACCAATGCGGCGAGCCATTGCTCCTGAGTTGGCAGGACACATTTTTTCCATTTTGCGTAAGCGTAAGCATCCCACCAATCTACACCAACAACGGGTGAGTTTAGATTGATATTGATGTTATTCCATGGCTTGGATTTGATCGCGGCTTCTAACAGATCGTCCCAGTGGGTGGGCTTGTGGTTGGTTTTTTCTTTGGGTTGCTCAGGGTGATTGAAAACATGATCGTTAGATTCTTTTGAAAGAAGATCGAGAGTTTTGAGGAATTTGGCATATTCTCCGATTGAAACCTCTTGGCTGGAAATTGAAAAATCGACGATGTTGACATCGAATCCGTTCAGGGTCGAATAGGTTCCAGTTGGTATTTCAATCCAAGCTAGTTTGGCTTCTTGGATGCGCGTTGCGGCATTTTTTCTGGTGATGGCAAAAGCGATTGCTCCGCCTATTAACAATACCGCTAAAGTGAGCCAAACCCACAGTAAACTGCTTTTCGGTTGGATCGGAATCGCTGTGGTTGGGAGGACTTGGATTTCGGATGGCTCAGTGAGTTGCTGCTCGATCTGTTCGCAGTAATCACGGATTTGAGCCCATGTTAGATAATATTCGGTATCTTCACCGCGCATCCAAGTGAGAAGTGTTAGACAACGAGTGGTTCCAGGATGATTTGGATCGATCAATGCTTGAAAAAATGAGCCGAGTCGAAGTATATCACGAATCGATTGATCCTGTGCCCGCTCGCCATGAATGACCAAGTTTTTAAGGCGGATGATGCCTTGAGAGTCGATATGAATATCATCAGGGCCAAGTGGCGAAGTGGAGTTTTTACGGCTTTCGTGGTAGATATTTGCTTCAGCGATCCGACGTAATAGATGGCATACACGTTGGGCTTTAAATTTTGTCTGAGATTGAACGAGTTGGGCTACGGTATCTCCGGGTAAAAGTTCGTATGCGCAGAAACAATGACCGCGATCCGTGGAGGCTTCATAAATCGATCCGACAAGTGGATGTTCGACAGCGGCCTTCGCTCTAACATCAGCCAAGAAGGATTGGCTACTTCCGGCATAGGCTTGTTTGAGTTCATCAATAAGAACGGCGCGTCCGACGGAAACTTGTTTGGCAGACCATGTTCGAGTTTCCTGAGTTTCTTTCAGGCAATGCAGAACGATGTAATCGCCGATTTGTTTATTTTCGCTGAAAATTTCCATGCTGGCGCTACTCGTTTGGTAAAGGGTTTAAAAGAGGAATGTCGGGATCAAAGTTCGGAGGAAGGGAGTCTCGGTCAAGAAACTCTGGAAAGGAATTTGAGGGATTCGTATTTGTAGGGGCTTGGCCGATTTTAGCGGCGAGGTCTCTGGGCCATGCTTGGACGTCGAGGATTTCGCCTTTGTAGGACAAAGTGACGACCTGGCCGTAATAGTCGAGTTGCCCGAACAGGTGGTTGGTTTGCTTGTCGCGTTTGGGGATTTGGTAGTTTACGCGGAGGGTTTCTTCGCCAGCAGCCCAGTCGAAGGGGAGGGTGACCCAAATTACTTTGGCCCAAGACTCATCTTCCAGTTGGAGAATCTTGCCATTGGAGGACTTGTTAAAAAACGTGACGGCGACTTCTATGTCCGATGATTGAACTTCTTCGCCGGGGGCTTTGGAAACTGGGACGGAAAGCACGACGCGTTTTCCTTCTGCCGCATTCGGATCGTTAAAAATCCGCACGCGCCCAAGAGCGATTTTGCCGCGCATATCATCAGGTTGCTCGAATCCATCTCGGAGTTTAACGGCAGCGGCCTTGTAGAGTTCTCCTGCGCCGGTGATGCCTAGTTGAAAGACCTGTTCGTAGTAGATCGAGGCTTGATTGTAGACCCCCATGATTTCGTGAACCAAGCCGAGTTCATAGAGGGCATTGGGTTCTTTGGGCGATTGCAGGAGAGCCTCCTCGAGTTTTACGATCGCCTTTCCCATGTCGCCAGCTACGCGGGCGGTTCGGCCCTCGTTGACCAAGCCTTCAGCACGAGGATCTGCAATAGCGGGCGTGATGAGTTGTGAAGGCTCGGGAGCAGGTGTTGAGGGAGTGGTTAGATTTTTGTTTGGAGTTGGTGAGAGAGTGATGTTTGGAGGGATATTGGTGTTAGGCGAAGAGCCAAGCAACGTGGTTGGTGTTGGGTTTGGATTCGGGATATATTTAACGACTTCGCGTTCAACGGTCCGGACCTTCTGGCTGGTTTCCAAACGCGCAGCGAGAGCCATCCCTGCAATGAGCAGCTGGGAAAACGCAATCAAGCCTAGTACGCAGCAGGCAATGGCGAAGACACGGTTGGGTTTCATGTAGGAATAGAGTGCAGAAAAATCGGATTACAGTCAAATTTCATGTTCTAAGCTGAAATTTCGGCTAAAAACCCCATGTGAAGAGATTAGTTGCGAGTTTATTACTGTTGTTGGGCATCGTTTTCTTTCTGCCTTTGCCGGAGACTGGTTCGGTGATGGAAGGGCTGGATCCCTCGCAGGTTCGGTTAGGGATAGGGTTGTTTGTCTGTATCGCGTTTCTCTGGATGACCGAGGCGCTACCTTTGAGCATTACTGCACTTTTAGTTCCAGTTTTGGCAGCGGTCATGGGGCTTGGTGAAATCAAGTCCAGCCTCTCCTCATTCGGAAATCCCCTGATCTTCGTGTTTTTCGGAGGATTTGCCCTCGCATCGGCGCTTTCCGCGCAGGGCTTGGATCGATGGCTGGCAAGCCGACTCAGTTTCTTGGGGAGAGGAAGATTCCTCTATGTCGCGACGTGGTTGTTTATCGGTACCGCTTTTATCTCGATGTGGATGAGCAACACTGCGACCACAGCGATGATGTTGCCCTTGGCGCTGGGAATATTGAATCAGTTTAAAACCGATGAGTCGCACGCGGCTAATAAGTATTTCCTGTTGTTGGGCTTGGCGTATGCGTCGAGCATCGGTGGCTTAGGAACCATCGTGGGAAGTCCGCCGAATGGGATCGCGGCAAAGCAGCTTGGATTGAGTTTCTCGGAGTGGATCGTATTCGGTATGCCTGCGGTTGCGATTTTATTGCCGGCGATGATAGGACTGCTTTGGTTGATCCTAAGGCCTAAAAATATGGTGTTAGATGAAGTGAAAGCTCCTGAGGATAAATTCGTTTTCAACAAAAAACGATGGTTGGCTTTGGGAATTTTTGCCTGCACGGCGATCGCCTGGATGTTTGGAGTGCAGCTCGGAGAATGGTTAGGAATCGATGAAATGGACGCGTGGGTGGCGCTGGTCGCGACTTGTACTTTGGTGGCATGCAACGTGGTTAGCTGGAAAGAAGTTCAGGAAAAAACCGACTGGGGGGTTTTATTCTTATTTGGTGGCGGGTTGGCGTTGAGTGCGCTTTTAGGATCTTCGGGTGCTAGCACATTTCTGGCTCGTTTGTTAGGAGAAGCACTCGAAGCATGGCCTCTTTGGGCATTGATCGCCGCCGTTGTCGCATTTGTGATTTTCCTTGGTGAGCTAACCAGCAACACCGCTAGCGCCGCATTGCTGGTACCTATCTTTTTTGCGATGGCGACGGAATTTGATCTCTCCGCAAATCAGTTGATTCTGCCACTTGCCTTGGCAACTTCATGTTCTTTCATGTTGCCCGTCGGCACTCCACCAAATGCAATTGTGTTTGGAACGGGACAGATTCCGCAACGCGCGATGATGAAGGTCGGATTTTACCTGAATATCGTTTTCGTCGTGCTAATCACGGCTCTTTCACTTCTTCTTTTTTAATTTCTGTGTTGCCCAGAGATCAACGGATGAGTTGACGAGGAAATCATTTCCGAGCGCTTCGCGTCCTAACAGAAGGCGGTGGATCATGCGCTTGCGTGAGACCAAAGAGACGATGATTTTTTTCTCGATGCCGGCGAGCCGCAGTGTGGTGGAAACGAAAATGCGGTTGCTGGTTTTTCCATCGGACGAGCGGACGCGTTTGCGGGTATGGATGCTTTCTTCGAGCGTGATAAGTTTTTTATCCTTGCGATCCAGGCGCACGGTGAAGCGAACGCGGTTATCAGGAAGTTCGGTGATCTCCGCGCAATCGATGGCAGAGCTTTTCGCTCCGGTGTCGGCTTTGGCCTTCAATTTCAAGGACCAATCCGGGAGTTCCACCCGCTCGCGCCAGCCAATGATCATGCTCATGTTATGGAATCGTTGGATTTCGGAAGTTTTTTCATCTTCCTGCGTTTTCTCTTTTTCACGGGGATCAAGCCTTTCATGTGCTCCGATTTTCCGTAGCAGAGTATCGTGTCATCAGCTTCCAGAACACGGCTGCTTTTCGGGTTGGAAATGACGATTCCTTTTCTGCGGAGCGTGAGGACGACGACATCAAGTTCACGAAGTCCGGTGCCCTCGATGGTCATACCGATGTATTTGCTGCCGATGGGAATGTGAATATCCGCGACGGAATAACCGCGTGAAATCGTGAGGCGTTGGCGGATATCGATTTCCGGAAATTTCACCTGATCTTCGATGTAATCGATGATTTCACCAGCGATGTCCAAGCCGGTGGCGCCTTCGATGCCTTCGAGTCCAGGAGAGGAATTGACTTCCATGATTTGCGGTCCGTCTTTACCTTCTAACATATCCACCCCGCAAATTCTCAAACCCATGATTTGTGCGGCACGGACAGCGGCTTCTTCGTAACGGGGATCGAGCGTGATCGCTTCCGCCTTGCCTCCACGATGAACGTTCGAACGAAATTCCTGACCTTGTGCAACGCGGCGAATCGCTGCAACCACGCGGTCTCCAATCACGAACGCGCGCACGTCTTTGCCTTTGCTTTCCGATACAAATTTCTGAAGCAGGACTTGCTGCTTGGTAGAATGCAGGGTTTCGACGATGGCTTTCGCGATCTCGATTTTATCTGCTAAGATCACTCCCACACCTTGGGTGCCTTCTAACAGTTTAATGATCACAGGAGCACCACCGACGCGCCGTAGGGCGTCTTCGACATCGCGTTTGTCATCGACATAAGCCGAGCTCGGAATGCCGACATCATGTTTGGAAAGAATCTGGAGCGAGCGGAGTTTGTCGCGGGAGTTGCTGATACCGGCAGCGGTGTTGGGCGTGAAGACATCCATCTGTTCGAATTGCCTAACAACCGCCGTGCCGTAGCGAGTGATCGAGGTGCCGATCCGTGGTAGCACCGCATCGGGCGTGCGGAGTTCCTTACCGTGGTAGTAGATATGCGGATCTCCCTGATCGAGTCCAATGGTGAGACGCAAGGTATTGAGAACCTCGATTTTATGCCCGCGCTTGCGCCCGGCCTCGATGAGTCGGCGGGTCGAGTAACACTTGGGGGAGCACGAGAGGATGGCGAGTTTCATAGAATCGGGAGAGCACAGACATAGAAGACGTGCGGGCAGTCGTCAAAGCAAAGCGGAGGTAGGGCCGAGGGTAAATGTTGCGAAGATTGGCACTTGCGTGTTCAATACAGGTCGTCGACAGGTCTAACGATCAACGCATGCGCTACTCGAATTTCACCATTTATACCATCTTGCCATGCGCATGCATCATGGCGGGTTGTGTGGCGTTTTCGCCAGAAAGCCGGATTGGCGAAATGGCTAGCCCGACCTCATGGGCGGCGAGCAAGGAGGCTAAGGCGGGAGTGGATCAGCGATGGATAGAAAAAATCGGCGGTTCAGGGCTTGGCGAGTTGGTGGATGAGGCGGTGGCAAACAATCCGGATTTGAAAGCGGCCGCAGCGAGATTGGATCGGGCGGCAGCAGAGGCGGGCTTTGCGGGTTCTGGGCGCTTGCCAAGCCTAGGGCTGGGAGCGGATGCGGACCGGAGCAAACAGAATTTCATCGGCTTCCCATTTGGCGGCTCAAACATATCCCAAAAATTCGGAGTCCAGCTTAACGCATCATGGGAGCTCGATGTATGGGGTCGGGCCAAAGCCGGGCAAGAAGCCTCAATCGCCAATGCTGAGGCGCGAAAATACGAATACAACGCAGCACAGGTCTCGTTGGCGGCACAAGTCGCAAAAGCTTGGCTGGCGCTTGGTGAATCAAATGAGCAAATCAAACTCGCCACGGAGGGAGTCAAGGCTTCGAAAATTCTAGCAGATTCCGCGCGTGAGAGATTTGAACGTGCGCTGGATGGAAATAACGGCTCCGCCGCACAAGTTCGTTTGGCCGAAGTTGAATTTGCAAACCGCAACCAGACTCTCGCGCAACACAAACAAGACCGTGAGCGGGTGTTGCGGCAACTGGAGATTTTGTTAGGTCGTTATCCATCAGGAAAAATTTCAGATCATGCGATCTTGCCGAAGTTTCCCGGAAGCACACCCGCAGGTTTGCCTTCCGAGCTTTTGCAAAGACGTCCGGATATTTTGGCGGCCGAAAGGATTTTCGCAGCATCGGGCCGACGTGTGAAGGAGCGCAAACTCGCTCGCTTTCCAAGCCTGCGTCTAACGGGTTCAGGGGGCACAACAACAGAATCTGTTCGCGATGTTTTAAGCAGCGATTTCGGCGTGTGGGCAATCGGTGGCGGTTTGACCCAACCCATCTTTCAGGGAGGCGCGATCGCTGGCGAAATCGAAGTTGCAAAAGCAGAGGATAAGGAGAATTTGGCCTTATTGAAAAAGACCGTCATGGCCGCATTCGGCGAAGTGGAGCAGGCTTTGGTCGCTGAACATTTTTTCGCTCAGCGAGAAGCAGCAGCCCAACAAGCTGCTGCTGTTGCCATCGAGGCCGCCGAACGCGCTGGCGATGAATACTCAGCTGGAACGGGTGATATTCTAACTCTCATAGATGCAACCCGCGCGAAAATCGACAACCAGAGCCGCTACGCTGCGATTCGACGCATGCGGTTAGAAAACCGCATTGATCTCCACCTCGCTCTCGGCGGAGATTTCAAAGCTTCGAAATAGAATCTAGCCTCGTACGGAAATGTTAGATTTAACGCAAAAATTATTTTCTAAAAAATAATTTTTATCTTGCGCTACGATTTTTGCTAGGTAATTAAACCCGCGTTCCCCCCGCTAACACAGGGTCAATCATGCATTGAGCTGGTTAATCCTGTGTTAGATTTCTTATCGGCAAGGTAAGTGTCGGGTGGAAACTCGCCCCCCTTATCTCCCCCTTAATGAATTATTTTTGTAGAGCGACGCTTACCACGATTTCTTGTGCCGCGATCTGGACGAATCAACTCATGGCGTATTTGCCGCCCATTACTTTTGAGAGTCCTACGTATAATCCTGGTGATTCTCTAGGGCTGAATGGTGGCACAGGATGGTCGCTTCTATCTGGAAACGCATCGATATCGGCAAATGGCGTAGGTGTTGGCGGCGGTCAGGCTTTGAAACTTCAAGCAAACCCAACACAAGAACCGCTTTTGGTTAGAGATATTGACTGGGACCCCGTTCAAACAGTCGCATTCGTCGATCTGAAATTAAAACCCGCAGCCGATCCCGAGGGAAGCCTTGCGAGTTTTTATTCGAATGGCACCCAGCTTGCGTTTCAAGTTCCGGTAGGAGCGAATTCAGGAAATGTCTGGGTTTACAACGGTAGCTCCGGCGCAACGAATCCGGCGCAGTGGGCGAAAACGGTGGGGACTTTCGCGCTCGCGGCAAACGGCCTAACCGCTTCCGATTACACAAGGATCACCTTACGCCACGACTACCAACGCAACATTTGGGATCTATTCATCGGGGGTAAATTAGCGGCTGCCAACCTAGCGTTTGAAGGACGTGGCGCGAATTTAGAAAACATCGAACTCTACGGCAGCAAGGTAGGTGACACCTTGATCGATGACCTAACAGTCGATCCAACAAATACGATCTTTCCGGATGCGGATAAAGACGGTTTGCCAGATGCATGGGAAGCGGCCAACGGCTCAAACCCGAATCTTTATGATAGAGACAACAACAAGCCCGGCACGGGAAAATCCTTTCTCGATCATTACATGGATTCACTCTGGCTCGGAGGGTTGAACGGTAACGCACCACTTCCGCCACAAGGCAGCATTCCCCCGGTTACGATTCTAGGCACTCATCAACCCGTCACTTCGTTAAAAGGTTCGATGTCAGTAGGCGGTGATGGCGCGATGACGTATTCGATGCCTATTGATATCCCAAAAGGCACAGCTGGGATGGAGCCGAAAATTTCACTCAATTATTCATCCGGTGCAGGCAATGGAATCGCCGGTGTGGGCTGGTCATTATCTGGTTTTCAAAGCATTACCCGCGGCCCCGCGAGTTTTCAAAAAGATGGTTTTGAAGGTGCAGTCCGATTCGACGGTGATGACCGTTTCTTTTTTAATGGAGAAAAATTGGTTTGCGTGGCCGGAACTTACGGTCAGCAGAATTCTGAATATCGGACCGAAATCGATTCGTTCGCACGCATCACCCTTAGGGGAGGAAACCAAAACAGCACGAACTCATGGTGGCAGGTCGAGACCAAGGCAGGTCTCATCATCGAGATAGGAAATACTAGCAGTTCTAAAATTGTCTCCCCGCTTCACGCCGCACCGATTTCTTGGGATGTCTCAAAAGTATCTGACACCAGCGGAAATTATTACTTGGTCAATTGGGCGGGACAAGCGAGTCATGCGGCCAATGATGTGATGGATCGTCGAGTGACTTCGGTAAACTACACAGGCAATCGCAGTGGCTTGGCGCCGTACTGCAGTATGGATTTCACGTATGAAAATCGGCCAGATAAAACGTTTGCATATCATTCCTGTGGTGTTCGCTATGAAACCAACTCGCGACTCAAAGAAATCGCTGTCAAAACAGGTTCCTACACGAATCATACGTATTTTCTGAACTATCAGACGAGTGCGCAAACAGGTAGGTCGGTTCTCTCATCCATGTTCAGGCAGCATGCCGGCGGCTATACGACCACCCCAACGGTTTTCACCTGGCAGGGCACTGCGAGCATTTCTAACAAATGGGTGCGGGCAGATCAAATCAAACTTCCAAGCTATGACTGTGGGGACTTCGACTCCAATAATCGTGATATCAACTCATTTGTAGAAACAAATTCAAATTCAATCCGTCTTGAAGGTTGTGCCGGAAGAACCTTGGCGCAATCGCCTGCTTTAACGATCACCAATCCATCATTTGTGGAATTTGAGTTCAGAGCGGAAAACTTGGACAGGGGTGCATATCTGATCATCGATACGAATGAGATATGGGATGGAGGAGAAGAATTTGGCATTCGTGTTTGGCCGGGAACGGGTTCTTCTTCACCCATCAATGAAAAACGCAATGTCATCTATGGTGTCGGAGAGAATTCCCAGTGGAAGACATATCGAGTGGCTCTGCAGGGAGCCTCATCATCTTCAAATAATCTTCCTGCCGGATCCTATCCTTATCTCGCTTTCGTTAATTATGATACGAATGATTCGAATGGAACGGGTTGGAGCGAAATCAGAAACATTCGTTTCGGCACGGCAGCCCAGCTTGATAACAGGCAAGTTTCGGCAATTGCCTTTCCAGATATTTCAGAAATTCCGATGTTCAGTAATTCCTCAAATAGCACCCGAGGAATGAAATTCATGGATATCAATAACGATGGCTTACTCGATATGACGGATTACAGAGTCACCAATTGGGTGCAGGCAAATCTTGAGCTGACTACTGCAGATGTCGGAGATGTTGCGGGTGATGTTTATTTAAATTCGGGCGACGGATTTTACACAGATGAAACATACAAACCCAATGCCCGTTATCCATTTGCAGATGTATCACAAGATGGGGAGTGGGCGGGCAGGCATGATCTCACCTCTGTTCCATGCGATATCAATGGAGATGGCAAAATGGATCTCTTTGTCACAGAGCATAGGCAAGCCTACAGCGGCTCCACATCGGTCAATAAATTCAAATTTCTCACTCACAATGGTACGGGCTGGGTGGAAATTCCTGGCTATTCACCAACTTTTGAATCGAGAAATAACAGTTCATCGAGAGGCACTGGCGGAAAGCGCCATTTGATTTCTCGGGATCTCATCGATATCGATAAAGACGGATACTTGGACTTGTACATCAACACATCGGATGCTGGATGGCTAGCCAATGCAAGCCCTCTGCCTTCACTCCCCGCTTCAGCGAAGATCCTGTTAGAGAATTCACGAACCGTATTTCTAAACCGTTGTCATTTAGGTCAAGGATGGGTCAGAAACGATGCGCTAGCTCCGCCAGAAAACTTACGTCACAGCGATGATGAAATCACGCACGACATCGGCCGCGCACTGGTCGATTTGAACGGAGACGGATTTTTGGATTATGTAAAATCCACGGTGAATACTTCCAGTTCACCATTTGTCGACACGCGCTATAGCGGGAAATTCAGGGCTCCTGTTTCTTCATCGAGTCTCCCTTCATGGATTTCAGCTCTTCCGGATCAAGATATAGCCGATTGGACATTTCCAACGGCACCTTATCCTTCAACTTCGAACATGGATCGGTGGAATATCAATCCGGTAGATGGCAACGCACCACTCACTCAAAATCCTGATTCGAGCAGTCGAAATGGCGCGGGAACCACAATGCTCGATGTGAACGGCGATGGCTTGGTTGATATAGTCCGTGCTTTCGCTCGCACCTTTAGTTCTGGTGGTAAAATTGAGGTTTCACACGCCACTTGGTTTAATCGTGGAGACACTGCCGCAGGAACCAAACGCTGGCTCAAAGATCCCTCACCATACGGCCAAGGCTACACGCTTCCGCTTTCTCTTGAAACACAAGTCGGTAAAGAACAGGCCTGCGTTCAGATGACCGATCTCAACGGAGATGGGCTTATCGATATTCTCTACTCCCGCGATGGAGCCGATTACATTGGCCCCGGAGGCAAACGCACCGTCACAAGCAACGATCCTTTTTCAGGCACTAACAACGGTGCATTTATCAATACAGGCAAAGGATGGGTTCAGGATATGTCGTGGGGACTGCCTGATGGAGTGAGACTTGGTAAAAAGGGCCAAGCGGATCCAAGATCCATCATGGCGGATGTGAATGGTGACGGTTTTCCTGATTTCATTACTAACATCCGTAACGGACAGCGTCCGGTTGTTTATCTCAACCAAGCCAAACCCGAAATCATCACCGCGATCACCGATGGTTTTGGCTCGGAACTTCAGGTCGAGTATCATCG
>JAJTHK010000116.1 GCA_021298895.1 Luteolibacter sp. | reverse complement strand
CCGATCCCCGATCCCCGATCCCCGATCCCCGATCCCCGATCCCCGATCCCCGATCAACCTCTCGATAATCTACCAAGTAACCCCAGTGCGGCTGTTAGGGATGAGAGGGAGGCGGTTTCGTTTGCAGTATGGTAGCCGGTGGTTGGGATTTGGAGGGTGGTTCCACTGATTTGACCATCGCTGGCTGAGATCAATCTACCTAGCTCGGTTCTACCTAAGGAATAAGGTTTTTCCTTTCCGAGGTTTCGATTCTTAATCCATTCATCTTTGAATGAATAAGAGATGCCGAGCGTGTCACAGTGTTTGACGATTTCGTTGGTGAATTCTGGATCAAACACAGCAGTTGCATCCTGATGCCGCAGGGTAAGGGCTTGAGCATTCGCTTCCTCTTGGTTTGGGTATGGGCTGGTATCCAAAACTAACAGGCGCTTGGTGCACAGCGATTCGCGCTGAAACCACGCAAGCACATAACGCCAGCTTTTTCCTGCTTCTTCCTGAGCAGTAAAAAATGCGGTTCCCTGAAAACCTAATCGGAATAGATAGATAATCAACGCAACGCTGACAACGTTGTCCAATTGCGCCGAGATATATCCGTTGTCGACTTTCAAACGATCAAGGAAAGAGACCGGAGTTCCGGGCTCGAGGTAATCCAAGCCATCAACTTCAAAGATGAGGTTAGATCGTTTCTGGCAAAGATAACCTGAAGAAATGGTGCCTTGACCGATGTAGGTTCCAGAAAAGGGGAGGTGTGCCTGAATGCGTTGACCTGTAAAGCGATCGGCGATGGTGGCGACCATTTGTTCTGAAATGGAATCACCCGTGAGCTCACCGCGGTTGCTGGCGATGAACGCGGCGTATTGAAATTCGTTAGGTCCAGTGCAGACAAGTCCGTTGCGATCCACATGTGCGGAAAGGTAGGCGCTATCGGGTCGGTTTCCACGCGCAACTAACAATCCGCTGTGGCGTTCGACGGAAATATCCATTTCCTCGAGTTCTCTGCGAATGACTCGAAAAAATGAATCTTCGGCACCAACCACAGACGGCTCACGAATCAGATGACGCAGTATAATGAGTAAACCGGTCAGATCCGCAGTTGAGGATAATTGCATAAATGATTTCTAACAATTTTATTTATTTTGCTGAGGTAATGTTCCACGCAGCTTCGCCCGTTTTGAATATTTCTATAGTGAATGAATTAATTTTCACATCTAGGTATTCACTGCTTTTTCCTGTAGCAGTCCATGTGCTAGGCTTACCTTCAGTAGGCTTGAAGCGGAGTTCCGATGCCGCGGATATGGCATCGGGAGTGACGGGGAATACGTCGTAAGTGGTGGGATCGATTTTCGATTTTACGGGTAATGTCAGGGTCAGCGTTACCTGATTTTTTTCAGCGAAGAATGCGAGTTTTGCGCCTTCGAGAGGCTTCGGGGTGGCATCGTATGCTTTTTGGATGAGTTCTGGGTCTCCTGTGGCACTGAGAATCAGATCAGCCTCACCTGGAACACAGCTGGATTCATTGCAGGTCAGCCAAGATAGGCTGGCTTTGATTTCAGGAAGTTTTCCATCACTACTCGCTCCTTTTGGAGGGTAAATGGTGATGGGTAAAAAGACTTCTCCTCCATAGCCAATACTTGGTAGCTCACCCGTGGTATAACGTTTCGGGGCGGGGTATTGGATTTCTCCGAGTTTCCAGCCATCCGGTAGTTTGGCTCCGATTTTCAAAGGAATGCCGCCCTCACCAGGATTTTTCCAATAGGTGTGCCAGCCAGCATCAATCTTCATATGGATGATGGTTTGGATGGGGCCACCTGTGGTCGCGTTTTTGGACGTGATCCACGTTGCCGTTGCATACTGGACCTGAGCGAGCGCACTGGTGGCAATGAGTAGAGAAATTAAAGCGGCAGTTTTCATGGGTATAAACATGAAGATGATAGCATCTTTGGCAAGAGCTGGATTTTTGGATATTATCCCAATAAATTTCTTGAGAGGAATGAAGGATCCCATGAGTATTTAGACATGATGAAACTCATACATTTAGCTGCATTAATCGGATTTGCCTCTGCAACACTTCATGCCGAGGTGAAAATGACCTCAGGAACTGGAACTTTGAACTTCAGTGGTGGAGAGGGGCCTGGAAAAGGTAAACATGTGGTTCTTTTGGCAGGCGATGAGGAATACCGATCCGAGGAAGTGATGCCTATCCTAGCTAAAATGTTAGCGGAAAAACATGGTTTTGAGACCACAGTTTTGTTTTCTGCAGACGAAGATGGCACGATCAATCCAACAGCGACCACAAGTCTGATGGGTGCAGAGGCCTTGGATAAAGCCCATGCTTTGGTGATGTTGCTACGTTTCCGCAACTGGAATGATGAAGCTATGGGCAAATTTAAGTCAGCCATCGATCGTGGTGTTCCAGTGATTGCTCTTCGCACCAGCACACATGCTTTCAATACCGGTAAAGGCGGCAAATGGGCGGATATGTCATGGAATCATCCAACCGGTGGCTTTGGCCGCAGGGTGCTCGGTGAAACATGGATCAGCCACTGGGGCGTGCACAAAAAAGAAGCGACCAAAACTGTGATCGAACCAGGTAGTGAAAAAAGCCCTCTTCTCAAGGGTGTCAGTGAGGTTTTCGGTGATACAGATGTCTATGAAGCCGCTCCTCCAGAAGATGCGAAGATTCTTCTGCGTGGGATTGTTCTCAAAGGAATGAATCCAACGGATGAACCCGCCAATTATGAGAAAAAAACCAAAAAGGGCGAAACGCAAAAGGTCAATGAACCCACCATGCCAGTGGCTTGGACCCGTGAAGTGAAGAACGAAGCAGGCACGACCAACAAGATTTTAACCACCACAATGGGCGCGGCGACCGAGATCGTGGACGAGGATTTGCGCCGACTTATCGTCAATGGCGTCTACTGGGGATTGGGCTTGGATGTGCCAGAAAAAGCCGAAGTCACTATCTCAGCGGAGTTCAAGCCATCGAATTATGGGTTCAAAGGATTCAAGCCAAACATGAAGGCCGCAGATTTTGTCAAATAATCGGCGTTAAAATTGCTTTGTAAAAGGTGGGATGTTTGTCCCACCTTTTTTTATGCCTTAATTTCTCAAGCGGATGCTAGAGTGAATTCTCAAATTTTAACTAAAACATGCAACAAGAGCTCGAACTGGATACTCATCAAAAAGCCCTCAAGATCAATTTGGATCCACGCTGGTATGGGACGTTTGCTGAGATCGGTGCGGGTCAGGAGGTAGTGAGATGGTTTTTCCGCGTCGGCGGAGCCGCAGGAACCGTGGCGAAAAGCATGTCGGCTTACGATATGACCGTGAGCGATGCGATTTATGGTAGTGGCGATCGCTATGTTTCTAAATCGCGCTGCCAATCGATGCTAGATCGTGAATATGGTCTCAATGTTGAACGCCTCGCTCCGCAGCGTGGCGACACCACCGCTTTTTTCGCCTTTGCGGATACGGTTGTGGCACGGTCTTATCAAGGTGGAAACGAATGCCATGGATGGATGGGTTTGAAATTTCAATCCCGCCCTCACGACGAACCCAGTCAGATCATGATGCATGTGCGAATGCTCGATGCAGAAGCTTCCCTGCAACAAGAGGCCTTGGGTATCGTTGGGGTGAATCTTCTCTATGGCGGATTTTTTCTTCACCATGAGCCAGAGCAATTGGTTGAAAGATTGTTAGATAAATTAACTACGGGTCGGATCGAGATCGATATGATTGAATTCAGCGGCATCGAATTTCGTGCAGTAGATAATCGTTTGTTTGCTCTTAAACTTGTGCAACTCGGGCTTAGTGGAGCTGCGATGTTCAGTGAAAGTGGTGAGGTGATCCAACCTTCTGAAGTGCTGTATAAAAAGGCTGTTCTTGTTGAAAGAGGGAGCTTCCGTCCGCCCACTCATGTGAACTTTGATATGTTAGAATGTGCCTTGCAGAAGATTAAAGAAGATCCTACGATGGCAGGTAAAGAGGTGATGCCGATATTTGAGCTTACGATGCGTAACTTGCTCGCTGGCGGAAAAGATGTAGATCGTCGAGATTTCCTCGCGAGAGTCGATCTTTTGGCTGCGTGTGGAATGACGGTTTTGATTTCTGACTATTTTGAATATTATCGTCTAGCTGCCTATCTTTCATGGCGAACTAAAGAGAGAATTGGAATTGTTATGGGCGTGCCTTCGTTGATTGAATTGTTTGATGAAAAATACTACACGGCCCTGCCTGGTGGAATTTTAGAAAGCTTTGGACGCCTATTTAAACATAACCTAAAACTCTACATCTATCCTTTACTTGATTCTGCATCTGGTAAAACGATCACCAAAGACACCATGCAAGTGACTCCAGAATTGAGTAAGCTTTACGGTTATCTAGCAGATCGGGGTAGTTTCATTGATCTCGATAACTACAATCCTGAATTTCTCAGTATTTTTTCAAGAGATGTGCTCGCGAAAATAAGCAAAGGTGATACTGCATGGGAAACTATGGTGCCTACAGAAGTTGCCGATTTGATTAAGAAACGCTGCTTCTTCGATTATTGTCCAAAGTCATGAAAATTAAGCCCACCGCTCAGTGATTTTTCCATAGGCATCAATTCTACGGTCTCTGAAAAACGGCCAGATCCGGCGGAAGTTTTCTACCTGTTGGAAATCGACATCGTGATAAACGATCTCTTCTTTTTCCACCGATGCTTTCGCAACAATTTCCCCATAGGGATTAGCCACGAACGACTGGCCCCAGAACTCTGTTCCGTCGTGGGTTCCGGCACGGTTGATCGCAGCAACATAGCAACCATTTGCAACCGCATGCCCGCGCTGAACGGTTTCCCATGCGCAATGCTGAGCCTTTCCTAACTCCTCTTTTTCCAAAGGAAGCCAACCAATCGCGGTTGGATAAATCAATATCTCCGCTCCACCTAATGCCATCAGTCGCGCAGCTTCTGGGAACCATTGATCCCAACAAATCAAAACACCAATTTTTCCATATGCCGTTTCCCAAACCGGCCAACCGCTATCGCCAGGGGTGAAGTAGAACTTTTCTTCAAACCCCGGATCTTGCGGGATGTGAGCCTTGCGATAACCGCCCAACAGGCTTCCATCTGCATCATGAACCACAGCGGTGTTGTGATACATGCCAGGTCCGCGTTGCTCAAATAGGGAGGAAATCAATACGATACCGAGTTCCTTGCTTAACTCACCTAAGCGATCCGTCAGTGCGCTCGGAATTCGATCCGCGAGCTCGAAACGCTCCGTATCCTGGATGGTGCAGAAATAAGGCGTAAGGAATAGTTCTTGGGTCGCTACGATCTTTGCACCGTTTTTGGCGGCCTCACGGATCAACAGCTCATGATGATCATAGGCCGTTTGTTTGTCTGGAAATGTCTTGGACTGAAGGAGGGCGATTTTTGGCATGATGCGTTTGGTTGGCCGAAATCATTACTGTTGATCATAAAATATCAAGGTTCTCCTTAATTCATATCTTAATCCCAATCTCGTTAT
>JAJTHK010000074.1 GCA_021298895.1 Luteolibacter sp. | reverse complement strand
TTGGTTTGACAATAAGTTCCATCGTTTGCTTGCTCTGATACCGGATGATTTGGTATCCCTTGATTCCTATCTCACTAGGTGGGGTCATGGGGTTCATGATTCATTCTTGGCCTCATGTCCCCAATCTTTGATTAAGAGCCCGACCTCGTTAGCGGAACACGGAAGCTTTCTTAACCACCATAGCCTTGGCGACGGTGGTAGCGAAGTAGGGCTGGCAAATAATAAGAACAGAGCTCGATTTAGTTCATGCAGCCACAGCTAAATCCCCCGCATCATTCCGGCCATGGATTTGGTCATCATTTTTCTAATCGGGGGGATGCGTTGGGAAATTCTGAATGCGGAGTGACGGAAAGGGGTTATCCATTCGTGATCCGATTGAAATATTGGCGTGAGACTGCGGGTGGCAAGTTGGTAATAGCGAAGCGTTGGTCCGCGGCGACGTGAGTATTCAGTGAGTGCCTTTTCTAACGGAAATTCCGCAATACAAGTGGCGAGGCAACTCGCATCTGCCAGAGCAAGATTAACACCTTGCCCAAGCTGCGGACTCATGGCGTGGCCCGCATCACCGAGAAAGACAAAACGGTCGCCATGCCATTTTCGCATGCTAACATCTCCATAACGTGCGGTGAACACTTGTTCCCAATCATTGATCTGATCGAGCAAATTTTCCGACATGGGACAGAGCGCAAGAATCTTGTCTTTCCAAACTTTCAATGGCTGACGCCGGATGGCGTTATCGTCTTCAATGCGCACGCTCCAAAACAAACTCAGCAATTCCTCAGTGCTTCCGATTTCATAGCCTGTAGGAAGAAATCCGGCGAGTTCGCGCGTGCCGTTTACGATCTGATGAAGGTCATTCGATGGAAAAACCCGGTTGTTTTTTCCAATGAACCAATGCGCACCCCAGCCATATCCTCTGTCGAAACCCTTTCCTAACAGATTTTGACGCATTGCAGAACGCGCACCATCGGCGATCACTAACAAATCAAACTTTTTATTTCCTATTTGCCAGTGATCAGAATTTTTCTGCACATGCTCAACCCGAGATCCCCAGTGAATTTCAATGCCTTCATTAACAACGAGTTCGATCAAGGCGTTCATCACCACGGGCCGGTGCAGCCCGGCGCCGAAAAGATTTTCACCAAGTTCAGCATAGCGGAGTTCCATCAAATCCCGGCCATCTTTTTCGATGACATGAAGTCGGCTGATTTTTGAACAATGGCTGATGATTTTATCGTGAATCCCCAGTTCGTGCAGCACTTCCATGCCAGTGGGTTGCATGAGAAATCCGGCACCCACTGCGCGGCACTCGGGTGCCTGCTCGAAAATTTCGACCTCATGTCCCGCACGTTTCAAAAAAACAGCAGCTGATGCGCCTGCTGCGCCGCAACCGATGACTACAACACGCATATTCTCGTAGATTGAATGATCGAAACCACTGTTGGTTCTAATCTGGTCATTAAGCACTCGCAATCTCAACTTCGCTGGTAACCGCTCCAAAGTACAGTGAATAGCCATTCCTGTACACTTAGGATAGTTTTTTGAAATTTTTAGCATTAAAAAACCCTATAGCCTCCCTTTTTTGGTGGCTATAAGCTCTAATTTTTTAAAATTTCACGGTTATTGAATGCGAAAATCTAAGTTATTATCAATAAATATAAATTGTAACTCATTGAATAGCAGGGAATTGCGAATTTGCTTCAAAAAACTTCACTTTCTACTTGTGTTCGAAGTGTACGAAAGTGTATCTAAGTGCTGTCAAATTCGCCAGCTGTCCCTCAATGATACCGCAATTCCAACAATACAAGGGCTCGTTCCCTTACAAGACTGACTCCAAGAACCGGGTCAACGTCGTGCCGGCTTGGCGTCCGGCCCAGGGAGAGGCGTTGAATTTGATGCCGTCAATTTCCGAGGGAGTGAAGGTCCTCAAAGTGCTCACGCAAGAGGCATTTGAATACCGAGTGGAGCGCATCAAACAGCATGCCGCATCGCCGAAAGAAGAATCCCAACTCAAAACCAAATTGGTGCGTTTGCTTCGCGAAGCAAACGTGAACGACCAAGGCAAACTGCTCATTCCAAAAGATTTAGCAGATTACGCAGGAATACTTCCAGACAGCGAAGTGATGCTCTCGGCCGGTGACAGTCATTTTGAAATCTGGAATCGCGCGCAGTTTGAGAAAATCTTCGGTCTTTCTGCAGTTCCTGAAGAAGACGATCACCTTGCAATTTTCTAACATAAAAATGTTAACTCAATCCACTATCTCAAACACCGATACGATCCGCCGCATGGCAGGGTTTGGGTGCGGCGCGTGGATGGACGGCATTGATAACATTTTTAACAAATTTTCAAGAAACCAAGGGCTCGGGACAGCGCGCGGTTTTGAAAACACGAACGCCGTTACCGCTCCTGGCTGGTTGTCGGCACGGCGTTCGTTTCCCCTTTATTTAGCTGAGCGGATCAAGTCTCTCGGGACAGAGCTTCATTCACTCATCGAACCGTTGCGCTGCGCTGTGCCTGGCTGGTTGTCAGCAAGCGCATCGGTTAATTTTTCTAATAATCTACAGAACCACAAGCTCGGGACAGTGAGTGGTTATGGTAAATCGGATACCGAGTCCGCTGCTGGCTGGTTGTCGGCCTCGGTGTCCGAATCATTTTCACTAGAAGGTTATCATCTTTCCGTGATGCCAAATGAAGTCATTGAAATGATGGAAGCTGGTTCAGGAAAGTTCATCATCGACGGCACATTGGGTGGCGGTGGACATTCCGAGTTATTACTCAAAACTGGTGCAAGAGTTTTAGGTGTGGATCGTGATCCAGAAGCGCTGGCACATGCACGTGAGAGGCTCGCAGCATTCGGCAATCAGTTTTCTACATTCCAAGCAAATTTTTCTGAGATTCCATCTTACGAAGAAATCGTAGCAGGGGATTTAGCTGACGGGTTATTGTTAGATCTGGGAGTTTCTTCACGCCAGCTGGATTCTGCGGAGCGCGGTTTTTCTTTCATGCGCGAAGGTCCGTTGGATATGCGGATGGGTCCAAACGCAACCATGACCGCTGCCGAACTCGTCAACACCTGGCCAGAAGCAGAGATCACACGGATTCTTTTCAGCTATGGTGAGGAACCAAGATCACGTCGCATCGCCAGCGCGATTCTTGCCCAACGTCAGAAAAAGCCATTCGAAACTACTTTGGAATTAGCTTCATGCATTGAAAACGCAGTGGGTCGAAATAGTAAAATTCACCCAGCAACTCGTTCATTCCAAGCCATTCGCATGGCGATCAACGAAGAACTCGAATCGCTCGCATCGATTTTAGAAAACGCAGCCAAGGTTTTGAAACCCGGAGGCCGATTACTGATTATCACTTTCCATAGTTTGGAAGATCGAATGGTGAAACGATTTCTCCGGCACCATTCCCAACCCTACATTGATGATCCTACTTGGCCGGCACCTCGGCCCAACCCCGATTTTAAATACCGGCTCATTACTAAAAAAGCAATAGCCCCAAGCCAAACAGAGATCTCCTCTAACCCTCGAGCCCGTAGCGCAAAGCTTCGGGTTGCTCAGCTTTCTAGCCCAGAGATTCAAACATCCAACATTTCAAACCCATGAATCGCCGTCGTCACGAAAACGAAAACCGTATTTCAACATTCACCATCTTTTGCCTAATCCTCGCATTAGGAATCAGTGCGGTCGGTGGCGTGCTGCGTGTCTACTATCGCAACTGTCAGATCAAAGCCATGAGGGAAATCGATATGGTTGAGCAACGGATTGAAAAACATCAGTTAGATATTCGTACGATCCAGATGCGTCAGGATCAGATTTTGAATTTATTTGCCATGCGCAAGACACTTGAAGATTTGAAAACGGAATTGATCCCAATCCCTTCGGGAGTATCTGAAAAAGTCCTCCCATCTGAAACCAATACAGTTGCCTCTTCGAATACCAATCTGTGAATCGAGCTTTTCAAACCCGCTGCATCATCCTCTGTGTGGTTCTAGTAACCTTGCTCAGTGGATTGTCGGCGCGTCTGATTCAGATTCAACTTGTCGATCGCAAACGCTACGCGGAGTCAGCAGCTAAAGCTTATCATCGCATCGAAAAAATTCCTGCGATCCGTGGAATGATTGTGGATAGGAATGAAGAAACCATCGCAAAAAGCATTCCTGTATCCTCGATCTATGTGGATAAAAACCATTTGCTAGATCCCAAGCTGGCATCGTTCGGCTTGGCTTACGAAAAGGTTTCTAAAGAACCGGGTTGGGATGAATTGGATCCCGAAGACAAGCTCAAGCGGATTCACGGGGTTCGTGGGGATATTCTTTCCAGCGAGACACCGGATATCATTGTCGAGAAACACATGGCGTATGCAATCGGCTTGCTTTCAAAGCCGATTGGGATGCGCCGCGAAGAACTCCGCGAAAAAATTGAAACCAGCAAAGCCAAATGGTTTCCCATCGTAAAAGATATTCCGGATGATATCGCGGAGCGTGTTCGTGAGATTGTGGATGAAAATCATATCGAAGGATTTGTTTTCGTAAACTCCATCAAGAGATGGTATGCAAACCCCAAGATCGCAACTCATCTAACAGGATACACCGGTGAGGACGAAGAGCAGCTTGAAAACGGTCAGAAAACTTATCGCATAGTTGGCAAATTTGGAATCGAAGACGCAATGGAACAATATCTCGCAGGCCGCGACGGTCGCAGGGAACACCTTCGTGATGCACGTGGATTGGTTGTTCCCGGAAATTCCGGAAGTCTGTTGCCACCAAGAGCTGGGCTCAATGTGAAGCTAACGATCGACATCGGAATGCAGGCAATCGTCGAAGAAGAACTCGATGCCGGTTTGGAAAAATATAAATCCAAACAAGGTGCAGTGATCGTAATGGATCCGAAAAATGGTGAAATTCTGGCAATGGCTTCACGTCCGCATTTCGATCTCAATCATAAAGAGAATCTCGCGGAAAATTCATTCAACTTCGCAATCCAAGCAATGTATGAGCCAGGCTCGACAATTAAGATTCTGCCAACTTCCGCTGCCTTAGAGGAGCGGTTGGTTACATTGAACACGGTACTTCATTGTCCGAGTGTTCTACAGGAAAATAAATTCACGGTTAAAGATGGGCATTCTAGTGGCTCTCTAACTGTTGGGCAAATTATCCAGAAGTCTAACAATCCAGGATGTTGGAAGCTTGCGAAACAATTGGGCGTGAAGCGCTACTATGAATATGTTCACGCATATGGTTTTGGTGAGCGTACAGGAATTCAACTCAGTAGGGATGACCGACGCAGTGTGGAAAACCGAGGAACCGCACCAATACCTAAACTTCCGGTAGATTTCTCAAGGTCTGCTTACGGTTACTATATAGGCGTGACGCCGATTCAAATGGTTGCGGCATACTCCGTGATTGCTGGAGACGGTCGACTTCTTCGCCCAAAAATTGTTAAATCTCTAATCGCAAATGACGGCACCATCATTGAAGAATTTGAAGCTGAAAGCCGTCGCCAAGTCATTTCGCTTGAAACTGCAAAAAAAATGCGGGAGGCGCTGCATAAAGTGACTTTGTTAGGAGGCACAGCCACCAAAGCCGCTGTTCCAGGTTACAAGGTATGTGGCAAAACCGGTACGGCCATCAAACATGATCCCAAGCGTGGTGGCTACATTGATGGAGCTTACGTGGTTTCTTTTGCCGGATTCATGCCAGCGGATGATCCCGCGTTTGTCTGCTATGTCGTCATAGACGAACCTAAGACCACCGAAATTCCAAGATACGGCGGCCAGATTGCCGCACCTATTTTCGCAAATATCGCTAAGCGACTTGCCACTCACATGAATCTTCAGCCCACCGAGCCGATCGCTGCATCGGTCGCCCATCGCTAGTGCTCATTTAAAGCAATATGCTACTTAAAAATCTCTTATCAAAAATCAAAAATGTCACGGTCGCAGGATCGCTTGATAAGGAAATAACTGCCATAACGGCGGATTCACGTGCGGTGACAAAAGGCAGCTTGTATGCGGCGATCCGTGGGAGTTCGATCAATGGGCATGATTTCATTGGTGATGCTATTTCTGCAGGCGCTTCAGTCATTTTGGCTGAGATCGCTCCACCCATAGATCTATCGGCGGATGTTACTTGGCTGCATGTTTCGGATTCCAGAGATGCACTCGCGCAAATCGCGGTGAATTTTCACGATGATCCGTCAACTGAATTGAAATTAGCTGGAGTGACAGGCACAAATGGGAAAACCACGATTGCCTTTCTTCTTCATCACATCATGAAAACAGAATGGCATCGTGCGGGCTTGCTCGGCACGATCCATATTGATGATGGCGAAACGGTCATTACCGCTAAGCACACCACTCCGGGTTCGATTGAATTGAATCGAATTCTAAAAACCTTTCGCGACAATGGGTGCCGCGGTGCCGTGATGGAAGTTTCTTCGCATGGCATTCACCAAAAACGCATTGGCCACTTGGCATTCGATGCAGCGATTTTCACGAATCTATCACAAGACCATCTCGATTATCACGGTACCATGGAAAATTACATGGATGCCAAAGCGTCATGGTTCCGTGATCTTGCAAGAAATCCGAATGGGAAAAAACCAACTGCAGTTATCAATATTGACGATCCACGTGGAAATGATTTGGCCAGAGAACTTGACGGCAAGATGCCTGTCATTCGTTACGGCTTCTCTGTAAATTCTGATTTCAGAGCGAATAATTTTCAGCAAGGTAGGGATGGTATGACCTTTGAACTTTCTGTTAAGGCGAGAACGTATCTGGTTCGCGCTCCCTTGATCGGTCGATTCAACGCATACAATTTACTCGCAGCGATTGGCGGTGCGATGGCCTGTGGAATCAAACCTCGCCAAGCGATTGCCGCTATCGCTAATTCACCACAGGTTCCGGGACGCATGGAAAACGTTGGCAACTCAGGGGGCACCACGGTTTTTGTCGACTACGCCCACACACCTGATGCGTTGGAAAATGCATGCCGCACTTTGAAGGAGCTCGATCCTCGTCGCTTGATCACGGTGTTTGGTTGCGGTGGAGATCGCGATACAGGCAAGCGGCCGTTGATGGCTGCTGCTGCGGTAAGATTCAGTGACGTTATCGTTATCACATCGGATAACCCGCGCTCAGAAGATCCAGCTGAAATCATTCGTGAAATCGAAAAAGGCCTGCCGAAAAAGTGCAATTACATCAGCGTGTTAGACCGTGCTGAAGCCATTGAAGCCGCCATTCAGAATTCGCTCTCGGGTGATATCGTTCTCATCGCGGGCAAAGGTCACGAAACCTATCAGCAATTCGCAGATCACACGATTGATTTCGATGATAGGAAAAAAGCCGATTTTTCCTTGAGAAAGCGCTCGGAAGCAATTGCTGAAATGCGCGCTAACCCAGAACTTCGCATCTAAAGTCTTTAAATTTCAAATGAACTCCACAGCTCAGAATATTTCAGAAATCCTCGGCGCAAAAGTCGTCGCGGGTTCTGGTTCTGTGGAGGTGAATGGAGTTTTCACAGATACCAGAAACCCCATCTCAGGAGGTCTTTTTGTGGCATTGCGCGGAGATAACTTCAATGGAGATCAATTTGCTCAATCCGCATTGAACTCAGGTGCATCCATTGCGTTGGTGCAGAAATGGGAAGGTGGCGAACTGGATTCACGCAAAGCAGTGATTGAAGTTCAGGATACGTTGTTGGCTCTGCAGCGCCTCGCTCATTGGTGGAGAAGCCAGCTCAATATTCCGGTGGTTTGTATCACCGGATCTAATGGAAAAACCTCGACCAAAGATTTTACAACTTCTGTGCTTTCACAGAAGTTCTCTGTCAGCGCAACCAAAGGCAACCTGAACAATCACATTGGGTTGCCACTTAGCATTCTTGCGACAACACATGACCACACCGTCGGTGTATTTGAAATCGGCATGAATCATTCTGGCGAACTTGCGCCACTTTGTGAAATTGCCCGCCCACAATACGGAATCATTACTAACATCGGCACCGCCCACATCGAATTTCTTGGATCGCGTGAAGGAATTGCTGAAGAGAAAAGCACGCTCGCACGATATCTTCCTGAAAATGGAATTTTGTTTACGCCTGTAGGTTGTGATTTTAATGAATATTTCCGCTCCAGAACCAGTGCTCGTTTGATTCACGTTGGTAATGGTCGCGGTCAGGTGCGTGCTGAAAATCCCAGACCGCAAGCCGATGGAACGTGGATCGATCTCGTCATCCAAGGTGAAGAATCGATCGAAGTATTCATTCCCGTTTTAGGAAAACACATGATCACCAACGCGATGCTCGCCGCTGCGTTGGGATGGAAACTTGGACTCAGCCCTGCGCAGATTGCTCAAGGTTTATCATCAGTCAATCTTACTTCTGGCCGCATGCGTCGGATTCAGTGCGATGGGATCACGCTTCTCGATGACACTTATAATGCGAATCCAGAATCAATGGAAGCCGCACTCGATACCTTATGCGACATGCAAGTCGCCGAGGGCGGTCAACGTATCGCAGTTCTCGGCAGAATGGGAGAGCTCGGAGCATTCGCAACGGAAGCGCATTTGCGCATCGGACAACTCGCGAAATCCAAAGGCCTGCGCTTGATTGCTGTGGGTGATGGTGCTGAGAAGATCGCCATCGGAGGTGAGTCCATGCATTTGCCAGATAGCAGTAGCGCAGCTGAGTGGTTGAAATCTAACACAAACTCCGGTGACATCGTTCTCTTTAAAGGAAGTCGCTCTGCCGCCATAGAAAAAGTCCTACAAACCGCCTTTCCAACCGCATGTTAACCGCAATTTACGATTATTGGCACGCCGCACTCCAAGCAGAGATTGCCTCTGGCAATGAAGGCTGGGCTCATACCTTTTCATTCCTCAATCTTTTTGGATACGTGACATTCCGTGCCGCTGCGGCAGGGCTTTTGGCATTTGCGATTTCAATCATCCTTGGACCATGGATCATTCGTAAATTGATTTCTCTCAAAGTGGGCCAGCCTATCCGAACCGCGGAGGAAGTTCATAAGCTAGCTGAACTTCACGGCGGTAAAATTGGAACACCAACCATGGGAGGAGTGCTGATTCTTGCCAGCGTTTTGATTTCCACTCTGGTTTGCGCACGTATCTTCAATCCCTTTGTTGCGGTCTGCGCATGCACCATGTGCGCGTGCGGCTTGTTGGGTTTTGTCGACGACTACGCGAAGGTGAAAAAGAAAAACTCCGATGGGGTTTCGAGCCGGACCAAATTGTTCTGGCAGTTGGTCATCGCGCTGATCGCTGCAAGTTTCATCTACTTCAAACCGGAGATTTCGGGTTTCGGTGCCACCGCACAGCAGCTTCAGGACGGTGTCGCAGGATTCCGTTTGCGGGATGAATCAATCGGGATTGGAGAAATCTGCTTTCCACTTTTCAAAACTCCATTGATCGATTTGGGCATTTTTGTGATTCCGTTTTTTGTGCTGATCATCATCGGCTGTTCCAATGCAGTGAATCTAACAGATGGACTCGATGGTCTTGCGACTGGTTGCACCATTTCCGTAGCTCTCAGTTACTCCATGCTCGCCTATCTCGCAGGTCACTTCTTCATGGCGACCGAATATCTCGTCATCCCACACAATCGTTATCTCGCGGAGCTCGCCGTTTTCCTGATGGCTTTAGCTGGTGCGGGATTTGGATTTCTATGGTTCAACTGTCATCCTGCGAAAGTTTTCATGGGTGACACGGGCTCACTTGCCATCGGTGGCGCACTCGGCACTGCTGCAATTTGCACCAAACAAGAACTACTACTCGTGATCATCGGCGGAGTGTTTGTGATGGAGGCTCTTTCCGTGATGCTCCAGGTCGGATCTTTCAAACTTCGTAAAAAACGCATCTTCAAAATGGCTCCGATTCATCATCACTTCGAGTTGCTCGGATGGCATGAGTCACAAGTCATCATCCGTTTTTGGATTCTCTCCATCATGCTCGCATTGTTCGGAATCGCCTTACTTAAAATTGCCTAAAACTCCATGAACGAAACTTTAAACATTTCAGGAAAGCACATCGCCGTCTTTGGCGCTGGGCGTTCTGGTGTTGCTGCGGCGGCTCTGGCGTTGCGTGAAGGAGCGAAAGTGTCGATGTGGGATCAGGGAAATATGGAGGTTTTCAAAAATGTTCCAGCCGATGTTGAGATTCATACGAATTTGACTATCAGTGACGCAGAGAATTTCGTTGCTGACATCATCGTGCTCAGCCCGGGTATTGATACGTATTCTCCCTTGGTCCAAGCGTTTTCGGCGAAAACTTTTTTGATGGGTGAGACCGAATTCGCATCAAGATTTTATAAAGGTGGAATCATTGGGATCACCGGAACCAATGGGAAAACCACAACTACGGAATTAGTGGCCCGAATTTTAAAAGGTGCAGGAAAAGGCGGAACTCCGTGCGGCAATTATGGCATGCCTTTGTCCGAAGTGGTTCTGGCTTCGGATGTTCCCTCAGCGGTTTCGTTGGAGCTTTCTTCTTTCCAGCTTGAAACGATTCACACGCTGCATCCAAACGTTTCCATCTGGTTGAATTTTGCACCAGATCATATGGATCGATATCCAACAGTTGAGGCGTATAAAAATGCCAAGCTGAGAATTTTCGAAAATCAAACGGCAGATGACACAGCGATTGTGCGTTATGGTGAAGAGCTTGGAAAAATTGCACCGAAAGCCCTGACGTTCTCGACGGAGAGTAGGGATGCTGATTTCTATTCGGACGGTAAAACGATTATCCATCGAGGAAATGCAATTTTAGACCTTGAAGTAAAAACCGCTTTGCGTGGGCTACACAACGCGGAGAACGCGATGGCAGCTATAGCGGCTTGCCTGGCATATGGAATCGAAAAGGAAGTCATCATGCATGCGCTTGAAGGATACGCGCCACCACCGCATCGTTGTGAATTGGTCCGTACTTTAGACGGTGTGGAATACCTGAATGATTCCAAAGCGACGAACCTGCACGCCTTGCAATGCGCGATCCGATCACAATCTCGTCCTGTGGTTTTAATTGCAGGAGGAAAAGATAAAGGTTTGGACTATTCCGAGGTCATTCCTTATCTTCAAAAGCAAGTTTTGGAAGTCATCACTTTTGGAGAAATCGCACATTCTCTGGCATATCTTTTTGGAACAGTTGTACCTTGTTCGACATTCACAACACTTGAACAAGCAATTCACCAAGCTCGCTCCGTCGCGCCACGCGGCTCAACGATCTTGCTCTCACCAGGCACTTCTTCTTTCGACCAGTTCAAAGGATACGAACATCGCGGAAACGTTTTCAGAGAGATCGTTCAACAACTACATTAATCAATCACCTAATAAAGCATATGAAACTCGACCAAATCCCAACCCGTCGCAAACCTGTTCAAAAAACAGTATACGCACGTCTTTTCAATCGAACCAATTTCCGCAAGCAACGCGCCTCTGCGGCAACCGCATCACCCGAAGAATTTGAGGAATCGGGTGGCAATATCTCGCGTTCGCTATCGATTATTTTCGCACTTCATATTTTAGCGATCGGAATGATTTTCATCCACAAACAGTATCTTTCAGGTAGGACTGCAGCGCCTTCAGTTGCTAGCCATCAAGTGGCTGATGATAAAGCAAATAGTGCTGCTCCGGAGCGAGCGGATGATCTTCCTAAATTGAGCAGTGGAGATAAGCCTTACATGGTGAAAAAGGGTGATAATTTTTCCATTATTGCCACCAAGTTTTCAGTTGATGAAGCGGAGCTTCGTAAACTTAACCAAGGGAAAGAACTACGTGCTGGTGCTGTATTCCGTATTCCTCAGGCAAAACGCATCGTTGCGGTTGAGCCCGCTGAAGTTGAAGCGATTCGAAATCAAACCATCCCCAACGAATCTGAGAGCGGCTTGGTTGAAATTTTAGCTTCTACCGATGGAGCACATAATTCCACCAATGAAAGAAATACGATTCCAAGAGCTGTTCCAGCTGGATCAAATGCCAAATCTCACACAGTCAAATCTGGTGAAAGCGTTTGGAGAATTGCTAAGCAATATAATTTGACCGAAAAAGACCTCATGAGCTTGAACGGGATATCAGATCCAAGCAAGCTGAAGGCAGGTCAGGTACTTAAACTTCCTTAATTCGACCTAACAGTTTTAAAAACCATCATCCGTGCTTAAACATAGCTCAACCATCCTTATTATTGCAGTAGCCATCCTTTGTGGGTTGGGCTTGGTGATGTTGGCGAGCACGGGTTTTTGGGTTCGTGGTCTCGAAAACCCTTATCATTTCCTGACCCGACAATCGATCATGGTGGGTATTGGGATCATTGCTGCGGTTTTCATGGCAAAAATGCCGTTGGGTTGGATTCGCAGCCTAACGCCTGCAGCGTATTTATTGAGTTGCATTGCTTTGGCTCTTTGTTTTGTCCCTGGAATCAACGTTGAACTATATGGCTCAAAACGCTGGATTGAAATTCCTGGAATTGGGCAGTTTCAACCATCTGAAGGCGCTAAGGTTGTTGTGGTTGTTGTCTTGGCGCTGTGGTTTTCACGCTGGCAAACGGAAGTTAAAACGTTTTGGCGCGGTTTTATCATCCCAGGTTTGATAGCTGTAATTCCCATTGGTTTGATCGCAGCGGAAACTGACGTCGGCACAGCTCTTTCATTGGGCGTGACGGTTGCTGCAATCATGTTTTGCGTAGGCACTCGTATCATCTATATGGTTCCGACAGCCCTATCTGCTATCGCATTCGCAGGATGGTTTCTTTACAATAACGCCAACCGTTGGGCTCGGATCGAAGCTTGGCTGGATTTGGAAAACCCCATCCATCAACTCGATCGCGGGATGCAACAATGGCGCGCACTATTAGCTTTAGGTAACGGCGGACCCTGGGGTGTAGGCCTTGGTAACGGGGTCGAAAAATTCGGAACTCTTACCTTTGCACACATCGATTTCATCTTTCCTGTCATCGGTGAGGAACTCGGATTGCTTGCAACTCTTGGCGTCGTGCTTTGCTACGTTCTAATCGCAATTGGTGGAATCGGCATTGCGCTTCAAGCTAAACAAGTTTTTGAGCGCTGCATCGCTCTAGGTTTGACCTGTGTGATTGTAGTCCCGGCCATGGTTAACATTGGAGTAACAACCGCTGTGCTTCCAAATGATGGTCTACCGCTTCCCTTTGTCAGCTACGGCGGAACCAGCCTGATTTTCAGCCTCGCCGCCGTGGGTTTGCTCGTAGGTATTCATCGCCGTATGCAGTTGGTGCCATCACAGGCATACCCAATTGGAGGCAAGGTCAAATTTGCCGTTCGCCTCTGAGACATGCATGATCAACTACTAGATATTTAGTAATTTAAGCTCGGTGGTAGCTGATAAGTATACGTTTCTCCGAAGATCATTCCTAGCTGAGATGGGCGAATGTGGCATAGACTGGTTGCCAAAAGTCCTTACGCAAAAGGGAGATTTTTTAGGTTTTGAATTTTGCCGCTCTCGCGGGAGTTTTGCTACAGTCCCGGCGATGGAGTCACGATTTGATCCCGCCCTCCGGCGGCCCCCTGCGGGCTCTGCGCTTCGCTTGAGTCTATGTCGCGTCCGCTCCATTCTGCGTTGTTCTTCAGTTGCGGATATTCATCCGCGCCCTCATCACGCCTTGAACTCGTGACCCCATCGCTCGGCCTTTTACGCAAGGACTTTTGGCAAACAGTCTAAATAGAAGATGATTTGGGGTAAATTCAGGGTCAATATATGGATTTAAGAATGCTCTGAAGGGTAGAATATGCCCGTAAAACCCAGTAATTACGGGGGATTCAAGGGTATTAAAAAAACTTCAAAAAAGTTGGGAAAACGTATTGACGTCGGGTGATCTAGGAGTGTAGCTTTCGCCGCCGTCGCGAAATGCTTCGGCGCGAGAGACTCAGCAGTCGGTCGCGGTAAGTGCATGAAGTGAGCTAAGGTTCACCTCTCATGGGTTACCCGATCGGCTTTTTAGTCCCCTCGAAACAAGCTCTTTGACAGTGTGACCCAGCGAAAATCGTGCCAAGAGAGATCGGAAGATTGAATTTGGCAGTCGTAAGCAGATGAGATTGAGTTGGGATGAAGAAAAAGATTAAATTGTGCGCTGCGCGAAATAACGCGCAGTAAGTAAGGACTTAGGTCCTTATAAGGTCAATTTGGAATACGATATCCTAGAGGTCTTAGGACTTTGAAAGATACGCCAACCGAATTTTTTACGGAGAGTTTGATTCTGGCTCAGAACGAACGCTGGCGGCGTGTTTAAGACATGCAAGTCGCACGGGATAAGACATGTAGTAATACTTGTTTTGTTTAGTGGCGCACGGGTGAGTAACACGTGAATGACATGCCCTATAGTGGGGAATAGCCCAGGGAAACTTGGATTAATACCCCATAGTCTCGCAAGAGTAAAGGTGGCCGCAAGGCTGTCGCTATAGGATTGGTTCGCGCCCTATCAGCTTGTTGGTGAGGTAACGGCTCACCAAGGCAATGACGGGTACCTGGTCTGAGAGGACGATCAGGCACACTGGAACTGAGACACGGTCCAGACACCTACGGGTGGCAGCAGTCGAGAATAATTCACAATGGGGGCAACCCTGATGGTGCAACGCCGCGTGGAGGATGACGGTCTTCGGATTGTAAACTCCTGTCATCTGGGAGAAAGACCTGGTCGTTAATAGCGAACAGGGTTGATAGTACCAGAAGAGGAAGGGACGGCTAACTTCGTGCCAGCAGCCGCGGTAATACGAAGGTCCCGAGCGTTGTTCGGAATCACTGGGCGTAAAGGGAGCGTAGGCGGTTTGGTAAGTCAGATGTGAAATCCCGGGGCTCAACCCCGGAACTGCATCCGATACTGCCAGACTTGAGTAATGGAGAGGTAGCTGGAATTATCGGTGTAGCAGTGAAATGCGTAGATATCGATAGGAACACTCGTGGCGAAAGCGAGCTACTGGACATTTACTGACGCTGAGGCTCGAAGGCTAGGGGAGCGAAAGGGATTAGATACCCCTGTAGTCCTAGCAGTAAACGGTGCACGCTTGGTGTGAGGGGAATCGACCCCCCTTGTGCCGGAGCTAACGCGTTAAGCGTGCCGCCTGGGAAGTACGGTCGCAAGACTAAAACTCAAAGAAATTGACGGGGACCCGCACAAGCGGTGGAGTATGTGGCTTAATTCGATGCAACGCGAAGAACCTTACCTAGGCTTGACATGCATCTCTAAGCGCGTGAAAGCGCGTGACCCTTCGGGGGATTTGCACAGGTGCTGCATGGCCGTCGTCAGCTCGTGTCGTGAGATGTTGGGTTAAGTCCCGCAACGAGCGCAACCCTTGTGATTAGTTGCCAGCACGTAATGGTGGGGACTCTAGTCAGACTGCCCAGATCAACTGGGAGGAAGGTGGGGACGACGTCAGGTCAGTATGGCCCTTACGCCTAGGGCTGCACACGTACTACAATGCCCAGCACAATGAGAACCGATACCGCGAGGTGGAGGAAATCTGTAAAACTGGGCCCAGTTCGGATTGGAGGCTGCAACTCGCCTCCATGAAGTTGGAATCGCTAGTAATGGGGCATCATCTACGGCCCCGTGAATACGTTCCCGGGTCTTGTACACACCGCCCGTCACATCATGGAAGCCGGTCGCACCCGAAGTGCTTGTGCCAACCGCAAGGAGGCAGAGCCCTAAGGTAAGGCTGGTAACTGGGATGAAGTCGTAACAAGGTAGCCGTAGGGGAACCTGCGGCTGGATCACCTCCTTTCTACGGAGTAAATTGCAAACAGTTTCTCACGAAACGTCACTGCAACAGGTCGAGCCCCATCTTGTATGGGGTTGTGGTGCTCGCAAGAGCCCACGCCTAAAAACAACTAAAAAAATCTGCGTGATATAGTATCGCAGCGCACAATTTAATCTTTTTTCTTTATCATTCGCGCCTCCCTGAAAGGGGGTATAGCTCAGTTGGTAGAGCGTCTGCTTTGCAAGCAGAATGTCTGCGGTTCGAATCCGCATGCCTCCACCACTTTTTAAAACTTTAAACTTTAAGTCTTAAACTCCAAGTTTGGAATTTAGAGTTTAAAATTTAGAATTTGAGGGCTGCAAAGCCCGTAATTGGGCCTGTAGCTCAGTTGGTTAGAGCACACGCTTGATAAGCGTGGGGTCGCTGGTTCGAGTCCAGCCAGGCCCACCATTTTTTCAGGTAAACTTCAAATTTCAAATCTCAAACTTCAAGTAAGAGAAGAGAAATCAAAGAAGCTGAATCAAGCGCGGAATTAGTCACACAATAGAATAAAGCGAGGATTTGCACGAAAGTGTAAGTCCATCAGTCCGCTCTTTGACATCCATATGGAGAAAAATAATTTTCTGATTGTATAAGTAATGTAAGCTCATATGAGCCATTCTTACGCGATACTTGAAAGTATATTCGAATACCAAATAATATTATATTTTTACGGCAAAGTTGCATGACAAACCGCCTCTAAACTGGAAACAGCAAGGAAGCAGGTGTTATGTAACCGTTAGAAAAGAAAGAACAGATCGTCACAATGAACCCTACGTAAGTAAGGCAAGTTGTGACAAAATGGACTACATTAATAACAGCTGATTTCAATTAGGAATCAAGCTTTAAAGGGCACACAGTGAATGCCTTGGTGCTAACAGGCGATGAAGGGCGCGATCAGCTGCGAAAAGCTTCGGGGAGTGGTTAATACACTTTGATCCGGAGATTCCCGAATGGGGTAACCTAATGGTGGTAATACATCATTGTTCTTTTCTGAAGCCCGACCATTGAAAGATGAGAAGGGAAGTTAGGAAAAGATACGCGATACCCGGTGAAGTGAAACATCTCAGTAACCGGAGGAAAAGAAAGAGAATCGATTCCGTCAGTAGTGGCGAGCGAAAGCGGAATAGCCCAAACCAGAAGCTTGCTTCTGGGGTTGTAGGACCCCGACGTGGGATCTCAATGGATAGGAGAAGGAAATGGAAAGTTCCGACATAGAGGGTGACATCCCCGTAACCGAAATCCAACGAGACCCTAGGGAGTTCCTGAGTAATACGGCACACGTGAAACGCCGTATGAATCTGCGCGGACCACCGCGTAAGGCTAAATACTAGTTAGCGACCGATAGTGAACCAGTACCGTGAGGGAAAGGTGAAAAGAACCGCTGTGAGCGGAGTGAAATAGAACCTGAAACCGTGTGCCTACAAGGTGTCAGAGCCGACTTGTTCGGTGATGGCGTGCCTTTTGCTTAATGAGTCTGCGAGTTAGTATGTGTGGCAAGCTTAAGTTCTTATGGAACGCAGGCGAAGCGAAAGCGAGTCCGAATAGGGCGACCATAGTTGCACGTGCTAGACCCGAAGCGGAGGTGATCTACCCTTGGCCAGGTTGAAGCGTAGGTGATACTACGTGAAGGACCGAACGGGTGAACGTTGAAAAGTTCTCCGATGAGCTGAGGGTAGGAGTGAAAGGCTAATCAAACCCCGTGATAGCTGGTTCTCCTCGAAATGCATTGAGGTGCAGCGTTGCGTGCTGATGAGTGGGGGTAGAGCACTGAAAGGGCTAGGGGGCATACCCGTCTACCAACCCCTATCAAACTCCGAATACCACTCAATGGAGCGCAGCAGTGAGACGGCGGGGGATAAGCTTCGTCGTCAAAAGGGAAACAACCCTGATCAGCAGCTAAGGTGCCTAAACTATGCTAAGTGGAAAGGAGGTGGAATTTCATAGACAGTGAGGATGTTGGCTTAGAAGCAGCCACCATTTAAAAAGTGCGTAATAGCTTACTCATCGAGAGATTCTGCGCCGAAAATGATTGGCGATAAGCATAGTACCGAAGCTCTGGGCTTTTGGTCTTGGGACCAGGAGCGGTAGAGGAGCATTCTCAACACGTTGAAGCGCGATGGTGACTGACCGTGGAGAGTTGAGAAGAGAGGATGCAGACATGAGTAACGATAAGCCGGGTGAAATCCCCGGCCGCCGTAAACCCAAGGTTTCCCGGGCTACGATTTTCGTCCCGGGGTTAGTCGGGACCTAAGGCAAGGCCGATAGGCGTAGCCGATGGACAGCAGTTTAATATTACTGCACTTCCGAACCTTTAGCAGGGAGGACGTATTTGTGGAGACAACTAAGTGATTGAATTCCGAGGGGATGCTTCGGCTGAACCGTATTGTCAAAGCAGGTACCAAGAAAAGTCCCTGTGTATGCTAAGGAACCCGTACCGCAAACCGACACAGGTGGGTGGGTAGAATATACCAAGGCGTAAGAGTGAACCCTGGTTAAGGAACTCGGCAAATTGGCCCCGTAACTTCGGGAGAAGGGGTACCTAGATTTATCTAGGTCGCAGTGAAATGGCCCAACCGACTGTTTAGCAAAAACACAGCATTCTGCCAAGACGCAAGTCCAAGTATAGGATGTGACACGTGACCAATGCGGAAAGATTAAGGCAAGATGTTAGCCGTAAGGCAAAGCTTTGAACCCAAGTCCCCGTGAATGTCGGCCGTAACTATAACGGTCCTAAGGTAGCGAAATTCCTTGTCGGGTAAGTTCCGACCTGCACGAATCGTGAAACGAGTTGGGCGCTGTCTCAACCAGGTGCTCAGTGAAATTGTAATGGCGGTGAAGATGCCGCCTACCCGCAGAAGGACGGAAAGACCCTATAGACCTTAACTGTAAGCTGTCATTGGTTTTTCGATTTTCATGCTCAGCATAAGTGGGAGACTTTGATACCCCGATTTAGGTCGGGGTGGAGTCGCCAGTGAGATACCACCCTTGGGTGTTGGAAGATCTAACTTTGTGCCTTGAATCAGGCCAGAGAACAGTGTCAGCCGGTCAGTTTTACTGGGGCGGTATCCTCCTAAAGAGTAACGGAGGAGCGCGAAGGTGGGTTCAGCACGGTTTGTAACCGTGTGTCGAGTGCATAGGCATAAACCCGCCTAACTGTGAGACCTACAAGTCGAGCAGACACGAAAGTGGGCCTAAGTGATCCGGCGGTTGAATGTGGAATTGCCGTCGCTCAACGGATAAAAGGTACCTTAGGGATAACAGGCTGATTTCATCCAAGAGTTCATATCGACGATGAAGTTTGGCACCTCGATGTCGGCTCGTCGCATCCTGGGGCTGGAGAAGGTCCCAAGGGTCCGGCTGTTCGCCGGTTAAAGCGGCACGCGAGCTGGGTTCAGAACGTCGCGAGACAGTTCGGTCCTCTATCCTCTGTGGGCGTAGGAAAATTGAGGGGTTCGGTTCCTAGTACGAGAGGACCGGAATCGACGCACCTCTGGTGTACCAGTTGTCCTGTCAAGGGCACGGCTGGGTAGCTACGTGCGGAATAGATAAGCGCTGAAAGCATCTAAGCGCCAAGCTACTCCCAAGATAAATTTTCCCTTAAGGATCGTCGAAGACTACGACGTCGATAGGCTGGAAGTGTAAGTGCAGTAATGTATTCAGCTTACCAGTACTAATCATCCGTTTGGCTTGAATCCTATTATTGAATTCGGATATCAAGGTATCGTGTAAGGCTCATTCAATGAGGCTTGCATCTTACGAATCGTAAAAGAAAGTTACTATCTCCATGTGGATGTCAGAGAGCGGGCGGTCTGAAAAGATCCGACAGATCCGTCAAATCCGACAGATCGGACCGATCTTAAAAAAGTCCCCAGAGCCGCGGCCCTTTTCGATAAGGGCCGAACTCTGGTGACCAGAGCGCGTTGGAACCACCCGGTCCCATTCCGAACCCGGAAGTGAAACGACGCAGCGCCGATGGTATTGGGACGATAGGTCCTGTGAGAGTAGGTCGTCGCCAGGTATTTGCCCCGCATCTTCTAACGAAGGTGCGGGGCTCTTTTTT
>JAJTHK010000138.1 GCA_021298895.1 Luteolibacter sp. | reverse complement strand
CCGCCATGCCAATATTTCTCATTGTTGAGGTTTGCTAGTTTGATTGGCATGGCGGATGCAATCCGCCGCCACGTGTTACCTCGTCGCAGCCGGCAACCACGCACGAGCTCCGGTGCTGCGGCGTTCGTAGTCTTTGAAAAACCCCGTAAGTCCCCGACGGGTTTCGAGATCTTCGATGGCTTCGGCTGCTTTTGGAAAACGCCAGCGGAATCCCGCCTCGCGCAGTCTCAAAGGATCGGCCCAGCGGCTTTTGACAATCAGCTCAGTTTCGGTCCCCATGAAAAACGCACCGATTTTTAACATCCACTCGCTTGCAGGAAGTCCGAAAGGCATGCCAGTCGTATCGCGGAAATGTTTCATGAGCTCGCGGTTGGTTGGGAAGTTGGGCGCGGTCACGTTGATCAAACCTTCCAGGAAAGGATCGCGCATCACAAAATCCACCGCACGCAACAAATCCTCCATGTGGATCCAGCTAATGCGTTGCGTGCCTTTTCCCATGGTTCCTCCAAGGGCTTTTTTGGTTAGATCGCTCAGCACATCATAAACAGTGTCTGGCTCGTTGGCTAAAACCATGCCCGTGCGTAGCGCGACCTTGCGTGTCTCTGCAGGAACTTTCGCTGAGAAAAACGCATCTTCCCATGCGCTAGCTACATTGCAGGAAAAACCTTTTCCAACCGTTCCGTGCCATTCGTTTTGCGCTTCATCTTCAGCATGGCGATACCAAGTCGCGGTGCTTGAATTGATCCAAAGTTTAGGTGGGACACGGCAAGCCGCGATCGCTTGACCAATGATTTGGGTGGATTTCACCCGACTTGTTAGAATTTCTTGGCGATTTTTTGCGTTGTAGCGGCAGTTCACACTGCGCCCTGAAAGATTGATGACCAACTCAGCACCCTCAAGTGCATAAGCCCAAGGACCGAGGGTTTTGCCGTCCCATTCAAGAAACATTCCATCTCCGCTCCAGCCCTTGCGGTTTCTGGCGATCGCGACGACCTCGCGGCCGTTTCTGGAGAAATGTCGGCAAAGATAACGTCCGAGAAATCCGTTCGCGCCGATGATGACAACTGTCGTGTTCATAATTTTATCCGAGTAATTTTGTGGCGATCTGAAGAGCGATGTTGTGTTTCATGGCTGCAACCCGATCCGATAAGTGAGACGCGAGGCCGACAAATTCCTGGAGCTCGCTGACTTGTTTATGGAATGTCTTTGCGTCATCGCCTTTGAGATCTTTGGTCTCTTCCGCGCACTTGCTCAATAATGCCAGAGCGGGTTCGATTTCGCGGCGTTTGCGCTCACGGGCAATGATTCGGAAAATCTGCCATACGTCTTTTTCAGCTTCGTAGTAATCGCGGCGGTCACCCTTGATGACGATCATGCGTATGAGTCCCCAAGTAACGAGTTCTTTGAGATTGGTGTGAGCGTTGCCACGGCTGACTTCCAGTTCCTCCATCACTTCGTCCGTACACATCGGCTGGGGTGAAATCATCAGCAAAGCATGGATCTGTGCCATCGTGCGGTTGATGCCCCACTGCGTGCCAAGTGCGCCCCATTGTGCGATGAATTCTTCTTTGGATTCTTTCAACTTATCACTGCTGGCCTTCATAATTTTCATAATATACTGAAAATTCAGAATAGCAAGTAGAGAATTTAAAATTGAGTAATAAAAAGGCAGGGACGCGTATCCTTACATGCCCATATCTCGCGCTGCTTATTACGGAAAGAGCTTGATGGCGTATGACGCGCCGTTAGATATGGATTTTTAGGAACAAAAGTCCCTGCCTAATTTGCGAAATACGCCTTAATCACATGCCATTCATGTCGGATGATAGATGATCAAATAACAGCGAATCATCCAATTGAGTAATCCATGCATGCGCGCCTTCTTTCACTCTATCACGTGAGACGACTCCGCCGAAACCTATCATTAAATTGACATCTGGTTTGGTTTCGAGATCCGATGTGCCATCGCCTATCATGATGACTTTCTCGGGAAGCATTGCCGCTTTCCATTGTCTGATGATTTCGTTTTTTCCTAAATTGCGAGTGGTCGGGTAATCTTCACCGTAGCCTAGATATTTTCCGGATTCATCGAAATAGAGTGGGACGGCTTCGACATGATCGATTCCGAAATGTTTAGCGAGCGGACGAATGATAGGCTCGAATCCACCTGACAAAATAACGGTTGTCCAACGATGCGCATTTGCATGCTGGATAAGCTTTTCTGCTCCAGGAACGATGTGATCCAAATAGCACTGGCTAACACTGCGAACCATATCGAAGCTTGGTCGGATGATCTCCATGCGTTTTTTGAAAACCTGATCCAGAGGAACATCTCCGTTCATCGCCGCATTGGTTAGATTTACGACTTCCTCAAAAATCGCAGGATCGGAAAGTCTCGCCAATTCATCAATGCCTTCGATCGCGCTGAGTGTGGAGTCGCAATCCAGAAATAATAATTTTCCTTTGGTTTTTTGCATGGGATGTATGAGGACTTTTGTATGATCGGGTATCATATCGAACAGTTCAATGATATCCTCATTGTTAAGTCGGATGCAGCCATGGCTGGCGGGTTGACCAATCTTGTCTTCATGGTTGGTGCCGTGGATGTAGATGAATCGACTGAATGTGTTTTGGTTTTCCAAATCGTTTCCTGCGAGTCTGAGGATGCGGGTAAGAACAAGATCTTCATCACAACGGTTTTTTGGATTCCAAATTCCATCGGGTTTTCTCGCTTTGAAAATGGTTCCGATTGGTGAATCGGCACCGATTTTTTCGCAGATCTCGAAATTTCCAATCGGGGTGCGGTAGCTTCCCTCGATGAAACCCATGCCTTTGGCGCTGGAGGAAATGCGAAAGGTTTTCACGACCGTTTCACCAGCGATCACGTTAAGGGTTTGATCGTCCAAAGAAATTTCGATGTGAGGATTACCGTTCATGAGATCTTTTGGAAGACGGCGATCGCATTATGTCCACCCATGCCGTGGGCAAGTTTGAACACTGGGCCAGTGAGAGATGTGGCTTTTGCTGGCGCGCAAAGATCACCCAATCCAGACGTTCCAGATAAATTTGGCGGGAGTTTATCTTGGCGCATGAAAGCCAATAAGATTGCGCTTTCAATAAGCCCGCTCGCGCCGACTGTGTGACCGATGAAAGGCTTGAGGATGTGAAGCGATGGTTGTGATCCGAGGGTTGCAGGATTTAGGAAATGACTTTCAGCATGTGCTTGAGTTTGTGTGCCGGTCGCATGTGGGCAGATCGCTGTAGGATTGCCGCATGTGGCGATGGCTTTTTTCAGAATATCTTTGGAGCGTCCGCCATCTTTTGGTATGCCCACGGGATCGGCTCCATCTGAGTTGTTCGTAAATAAGGTGAGCCTTAATTTTCCATTAGGTGCAGCGGTGAGTGCGATGGCTGCAGCGCCTTCACCAGGAATAAAACCATTCGTATTCGAGTTATAAGGATCGAGTACAGCATGAGTGGATAACAAACCCGATGCTGCGTAATTATCTAGAAGAAGCGGAACCAATGGTAGATCAACCGCGACGACAAGTGCGCGCTCGGCTTGGCCGGAATCAATGAGAAGTTTCGCAATGCCAAGTGCATCAAGTCCAGCGGAGCAGCCACTGGCGACGACGTGGTTGATGCCGTAGATGCCGAGCTCGATGGAAATCGCTGTCGCGGGTTCGCTATGGATGGTGTTGCTCGCGGCCATCAACTTGAACGGCCGTCGGTTAGGCCATTCACCAAGCCAGCCAGCGGCGTTGCCGCGACTGGTGCCGACCACTAACGCAGCGCTTGCAAGCTCGTCTTTAGTCCAACCTGCTTCTGCCGCGGCTTGTTTTGCAACATGCAGTGCGGCCATGGTCACGGGGCTCCATTTGCGATGATTGAGAAGCTCTCTCGGCGTGATCCATGCTCCATGGAGGTGGGCGTGTGGGCTGTCTTTTCCGAGGAGTTTCGCGAGCGGACGAATTCCCGATCCACCCGATGAAATCGCGGTGAGATGAGACTCTAAATCATGCCCAAGCGCCGAGAGCGTGCCGATGCCTGCGATGGAAAGTGCGGAAGTGATGCTCTTGGGTTAAACGGGATCGGCATTTCCGTCAACTGAACGCAGCTTTTTATGTGCATCTTAGAGGGATAAAAGAAAATAGCGCGGAGTTAAGCGGATACATCCCGGAGGGATGATAGACATTAGCGCGGGGTTGAGCGGAGCGACACCTCGTGGAGAATAGCCAATAGAATTTACGACCCCAGCGGGGTCGTAGAGAAAGGCATGCAAATCTTAAGGCTGCTGCGCATTCTGCCACCCCGCTGGGGTGAATATTTTTTGTCATCATTTCCCGGGGTGGTCGACGCTGCGCTCCTCGACCCCGCGCTAATTTCTTTGATCCCTGCCGGGATCTTGAATGATCCGAACTAAAATATATCTTTCAGCCTTTGCGTGAGTGGGAAAGATGCCTCATAAGCGGCGTGGCGGATGAAGTCAGTTCTTGAAACAATCAATGGAGGAGCGAGTTATCTCGAAAAGCGGGGGATAGAGGATGCGCGTCGAAACATGGAGCATTTGCTGGCAAAAGTCCTGCAATGTTCGCGGATGCAGCTTTACACGCAGTTTGACCGACCGCTGGAGGAGGTGGTTTTAGCTCCGTTGCGGGAGCTATTGAAAAAGCGTGGCGAGGGGATTCCGCTGCAACACATCCTCGGCGAGGTGGCTTTCCACGGGAGGGATTTTATATGCGATGGTCGTGGTCTGATTCCGCGGCCAGAGACCGAAGAGTTGGTGGAAATGATTTTAAAACAACTGCCAGATGAAAACTTGCAGATTTTGGATGTCGGCTGTGGATCAGGCGTGATCGGGCTTTCGCTGGCAGCAGAAAAGCCAGCGAGTCATGTGATTTTGGTGGATGTTTCGGAAGATGCGCTGGCGCTTACCCGAGAGAACGCGGAGAAGCATGGACTGAGCAATGTGGAGATTTCTCGCAGTGATCTGTTCGATCAGGTAAGGGGAAGTTTCGATCTCATTGTTGCCAATTTACCCTACGTGCCTGAAAGCGAAGCTCGGACAATGACTCGCGAGCTTTCCCACGATCCCACCTTGGCGTTGTTTTCTGGGGCTGACGGGATGGATTTACTGCGTCGGTTTATCCCAGCGGCATATGGTTTCCTAAAACCCGGCGGATGGTTGGCGCTTGAGATTGGTTACGATCAGGCTTCACAGGTGCGTTTGTGTTTGGAAGAGTCTGGCTTCGCGGAAATCGAGATCAAAAAGGATCTCAGTGGGATCGCCCGGTTTCCATTTGCAAAACATCATTAATTTCACACATCGAAAATGGATAAACTCGTCGTGCACGGTGGCTCTATCATCAAGGGCACTATCAATATTTCCGGATCCAAAAACGCCTCGCTGCCGATTCTTGCCGCAACGATTCTAACAGGTGAAGATTGCATCATTCGTCGCGTGCCAGATGTTTCGGATACAAACTATATGATCCAGATCCTTAGCGCACTCGGCGCGGATGTGGAGAGATCTTCGGGGACAGTACGGATTTCTTGTGCGGACATTTCCGATGAAGCTCCGTACGAATTAGTTCGACGCATGCGCGCGTCGATTTGTGTGATGGGTCCGTTGCTCGCGCGAAAAGGTCGCGCCGTGGTTTCGCTGCCTGGTGGTTGCGTGATTGGGGATCGACCCGTTGATCTTCACCTCAAAGGGATGGAAGCACTTGGTGCGAAGATAGAATTTGAAGGAGGAAATATTATTCTAACAACACCGAATGGTTTGCGTGGTGCGGAAATCAATTTGCGTGGCGAAAGCGGACCGACGGTTCTTGGGACTGATAACGTGATGATGGCTGCGACCTTGGCAGAGGGTATCACGGTGATTGAATCTGCAGCGGCTGAGCCTGAAGTATTAGATCTTGCGAATTTCCTCAACAGTATGGGTGCAAAAATTACCGGTGCTGGCACTCGCCGTATCGTGATCGAGGGAGTGAAAGAGCTTAAAGGCACAGAGCACACGGTCATTCCGGATCGGATCGAAGCGGGAACATTCATGGCTGCTGCAGCGCTTGCAGGTGAAGGAGTTCGGCTCAATCGGGTCAATCGTGAACATTTAAAAGCGATCACCGAGGCGATCATTAAATCGGGCCACAAGGTTGAGTTTAACGAAGAGGGAACCTCATGTTTCGTTGAGCGCGGTGAGGTTTTGCAAGGGGTGGATCTCAATACAGCACCTTATCCAGGTTATCCGACGGATATGCAGGCGCAGATGACAGCCTTATTAGTCACCACTCCTGGGATCAGCGTGGTGAAAGACAGTATTTTCCCGCAACGTTTCATGCATTGTGCCGAGCTGAAAAGGATGGGAGCGGATATCAAATTGGATCAGGGCACCGCAATTGTTAGAGGGGTTGAAAAACTCTCCGCAGCTCCGGTCATGGCTTCAGATCTCCGCGCTTCTGCAGCTCTCGTTCTGGCTGCGCTACGCGCAAAAGGCACCACGGAAATTTCGCGTCTCTATCACATCGATCGCGGCTACGAACATATCGATGAGAAATTACTCATGTTAGGCGCGGATGTTGAGCGGGTGAGGGTGTAGAAGAGTGAATGATGAAGAGTGAAATTACAATTCGCTTCTCAAATCATTTGCGGCGTTTTTGGAAGATTCTTCTGGTTCAGGGATGAAGGAGAAATCATCTGTGACTTCGAGATCGATGTTGGGATTGATCATTAGGGGGCGGGTGGTTTTGTCGATGATTTCCAGGTTTGGAAGCGAAACGCCTTCGGGCGAGGCTTTGAGTTCCTCGAACTTGCGAGCTGTGGTCATCACGCGGGTTTCGTAGGAGCCGATCGCTTTGTTGTAATGATCCACGGCATTGTTGAGTGAGTTCCCTAGTTTGGAGAAATACTCGGCAAGTTTTCCTAATCGTTCATGCATGGTGCGGCCGAGGTCGGAGATTTCTTTAGCATTGATAGCGAGTGCTTCTTGTCTCCATCCGTAGGCAACCGCTTTGAGCAAAGCAATTAAGGTGGTGGGAGTAGCGAGGATCACGCCTTCGTTGACTCCGCTTTCGATCAAGCCGGGATCTGAATTGAGCGCGGCGGAGAAAAACGACTCGCTGGGAAGAAACAACACGGTGAATTCCGGGGTGTCATCAAACTGATCGGTGTATTTTTTAGAGGAAAGTTGTTTGATATGCGTGCGGACTTGTTGCGCGTGTTGGGCGAGGAAACGATCGCGCTCCACATCATCGCTGGTTTCGAGCGCGTTGAGATAGGCATCCATCGGCGTCTTGGAATCGACCACAATCGTTTTTCCGCCAGGCAGTTTGACGACGAGATCGGGGCGCAGGCGCTTGCCTTCGTCGCTGGTGGTAGTCATTTGGGTGGTGAAATCGCAATGCTCCTGCATACCAGCCAACTCGACCACGCGGCGTAGTTGCATTTCACCCCATTGACCGCGACCCGTGGGCTGACGCAGGGCTTTCACCAAAGAAGCGGTCTCCCTCTGCAAGCCGAGTTGGCCTTCGCCAAGCGCGCGGACTTGTTCTTTTAGTTCCGAATATGCGCCCTCGCGGATTTTTTCGATCTCACCGATGCGCAGCTCAAATTTTCCGAGCGAATCTGCAACGGGCTTAACCAAAGTTTCGATGGCGGTTTTGCGTTTTTCGATTTCGCCTTTGGCTTCCTCGGTTTGGGAGGCAAGGGTGGATTTGGCAAGATGCAGAAATTGCTCGGAGGCGCCTTTCAGAGCATCCGTTGAAAGTGCTTTGAACGTATCGGTAAGTCTTACCTCGGCGCGTTCGAGCAGGGCTTGTTTTTCCTGCGCGGCTTGCCGCTCGGCTTCGAGTCGACTGCTGACCTCGGTGAGTTGGGTGCGGTAATTTTGTGCTTCGGCTTCGTTTTGTTGAGAAGCTGCGATCGCACTGGCGAGGCGGGCTTCGAGTTCAGTTGTGCGGCGTTCTTCGGCTTTCAGGCGTTCTACTAACGAGGATTTGGCGCTGGAAGCTGCGAGGTATGCCATCAGGCATCCGACAAAAAACGCGATAATTCCGGTGATGATGAGCGGGAAATTTGACTGAAGTTCTGTTGGCATGGGAGATTTCTACTTGCGGGGTTGCGATTGCTGGAGTTGATGTAAAGCGTTGCCGCAATCATGCTTTTCTTCGAGGGGCGCGACAACTCAAACTTCAAACCATCTTTTTTTCAATATTATGGCACACACACTACCTGAACTTGGCTATGCACTGAACGCGCTTGAGCCGCACATTGATGCTCTCACGATGGAAATCCATCACGGCAGACATCATCAAGCTTATATCACCAACCTCAATGCGGCGATCGCTGGAAAACCCGACCTTGAAGCGAAATCTGCTCTTGAGCTCATTACCAACCTTGGTGCCGTTCCAGAAGACATCCGCGGTGCGGTTCGTAACAACGGCGGCGGTCATGTGAATCACAGCTTTTTCTGGAAGGTCATCGCTCCCGGCGGCGCCAAAGCACCATCGGGTGAACTCGCCGCTGCCATCGACAAAGCCTTCGGCTCCTTCGATGCCTTCAAAGAAGCCTTCGCCAAAGCCGGCGCGACCCGTTTCGGTTCCGGCTGGGCATGGCTCTGCAAAAAAGCCGATGGCACCCTCGCCGTCTGCTCCACCGCCAACCAAGACAACCCGCTCATGGGCTCCGACTTCGGCGGCTGCGGCAGCACGCCCATCCTCGGCCTCGATGTCTGGGAGCATGCCTATTATCTTCACTACCAGAACAAGCGCCCCGCCTACATCGAAGCATTCTGGAACATCGTCAACTGGGACGAAGTTGCCAAAAACTTCGCAGCGTAATATCACATTCATCAAAAAGCCGTCGGAGCAATCCGGCGGTTTTTTTGTGGAAAGGAACCGCGATTTCCTATCGCGACTGCAACGGCTCCACTGGTACGCTCACGAGGTCGCAATTTTAAAATCAAGGTTCCTATCTGTTCCTTTCTCTGAAATACATGACGGATTTCTCCCGTAGCATCCCATGATGAAAATATTAGCCTTCATGATGTTATCCTTGGTTTCCGTGAAAGCGGCCGAGGTAGGTTTGGGTGTGAAGCCGGTTGAGGGGGCTGAGGTGATTTTTGATGGGAGCCGGGAGATGCTGGATTCAAAATGGAAGTATTGGGAGGGACCGCGTTTCGCATCGGCGATGCCGATCAAGTGGAAGATCGTTGAGGACACGGTGGATAAAGGAACCGCACTCCAAACCGATGATCCTGCAGCAGCGGGAGGCAAGTTCGGATCAGCGGATCTTGTGACCAAGAAGGAGTATCGTGATTTCCGTTTGCATGTTGAATTTCTGGTCAACAACAAGGGTGGCAACAGTGGTGTGTATTTGCAAAATCGTTATGAAATCCAAATCAAGGATGGCGATAAAACCAAGCACGGGATGGGCGCGGTGATCAACGAGACGGAGTCACCATATCATTTGTATAAAGGAATCGGGCAATGGAACTCGTATGACATCGTGTTTCGCGCGGCACGTTTCAGTGAAGGAAAGTTGACGGAGAAAGCGAAGGTCACCGTTTATTTCAATGGTGAAAAGGTTCACCAGGATGTCGTCATTAACCAAGTATGGGGAGGCGCGAATTCCGGGATCGATGGAGGAAACGATGGGGGTAAGGGAATCACCGATGTGCCAGGAGGAATCAAGCTGCAGTGCGAGGGGCACGATGTCCGGTATCGGAATATCTGGATCAAAGAGCTGGATCTTGGTGACAAGGGAACGGATTTCTGAGGCGTGAAATTTTCCTTCGTTCCATCGACCTAAACTCCTTATCTTCTCCCCATGATAAGCATAGGAACTCCCTTTACCGATGGCGCGACGCGCGTGATGCTTTGTGGTTCTGGCGAACTGGGCAAGGAAGTGGTGATCGAATTACAACGCTACGGGGTTGAGGTCATTGCGGTGGACAGTTACCCGAATGCACCGGCGATGCAGGTGGCGGATCGGTCTCATGTGGTTTCGATGTTGGATGGCTCGGCATTGCGGGCGGTGATTGAGTTGGAAAAGCCTCATCTCATCGTTCCGGAGGTGGAGGCGATTGCGACAGATACATTGGCGGAAATCGAGGCGGAAGGATTTGCCACGGTCATTCCCACGGCGCGCGCGACTCAACTGACGATGAACCGCGAAGGCATTCGGCGGCTTGCGGCCGAGGAGCTGGGCTTAAAAACCTCACCTTACCGTTTCGCAGCAAGCGAAGAGGAGTATCGCGCAGCGGTCGCGGAGATCGGGCTGCCTTGCGTGGTGAAGCCTATCATGAGTTCCTCTGGGAAAGGCCAGAGCACCGTAAAACATCCTGAGGATATTCAGTCTGCATGGGATTATGCGCAGAAAGGCGGACGCGCTGGAAAAGGAAAAGTCATCGTCGAGGGATTTGTGGATTTTGACTATGAGATCACCCAGCTGACGGTGCGCCATGCGGCCGGCACCTCGTTTTGTGAGCCGATCGGGCATATACAGATCGATGGCGATTATCGCGAGAGCTGGCAGCCGCAAGCGATGAGCGACCTCGCGCGCGAAAGAGCCATGGCATCTGCCCGCGCTATCACCGATGCACTTGGAGGACGTGGGATTTTCGGAGTTGAGTTGTTTGTTAAAGGCGACGAGATCATTTTTTCCGAAGTTTCGCCGCGCCCTCACGATACCGGTATGGTGACGATGATTTCCCAAGACCTATCGCAGTTCGCATTGCACGCGCGCGCGATCCTTGGACTGCCGATACCGGAAATCCGTCTTTACGGGCCCTCGGCTTCGGCTGTATTGCTGGTGGAAGGGAAATCTGATTCGATCATTTACGGCAATTTGGAAAATGCTCTCGCCGAGCCCGATACGCAAATTCGCCTTTTTGGAAAACCCAACGTATCAGGAAAACGCCGCATGGGTGTCGCCCTCGCACGGGGAACGGATGTAGAAAATGCGCGGCTAAAGGCTCACAAAGCGAGTGGGAAGATTCAGGTGAATTTGTGACGGATTAAACTCCTTGGAAATCTAACATCAATCATCCAAGCGATGAAATTTTTGAAAATCAAGGCAGCGGCAATCGCTTTATGCATTACCTCATCGTCGTTGGCGGCTGAAACCAAAGAGTTTGATGTGGTGGTCTATTCGGCCACTCCTTGTGGTATCGCCGCGTCGATTGCCGCGGCGCGACAAGGTGCGAGAGTTATTATTATTGAGCAGACAAAGCATGTTGGTGGATTAAGCACGAGTGGCCTGAATACCGCAGAGGTCGAGCACATGTTGAAGTGGACGATCGGTGGATTCGCCCATGAGTTTTATGCGCGTTTGGGAAAATATTATGGATTGGAGCGGCCGACCTATGAGTTCGAATCGAGTGTTGCGGAGAAGATATATCTTGAGATGTTGAAGGAAGCTGACGTGAAAGTGAGCTATGGAGCAGAGTTCGAAACCGTAGTAAAAGACGGAACGAAAATCACCGGGATTGCTTTAACCGACGGAACCAAACTTTCCGCGAAAGTATTTGTAGATGCCAGCTATGAAGGTGATCTGATGGCACGTGCAGGAGTGAAGTATGTGCTGGGACGTGAAGCGAAATCAAAGTTCAACGAGGAAGCTGCAGGTATTAGATTTGATAAAATCTCAAGAACAGCACGCACTGTGGATGCGGATGGCAAGTTGCTTCCTGGGATTACCGCTTGGGCAAAGGATTTTAAGGAAGGCGATGCGCATCGCGGTACGATGAACTATAATTTTCGGCTTACGATCACCAGAGATCCTGAGTTCCATGTCCCAATACCCGCTCCAAGGCAATATGATGCGAAACGTTATGTGCTGTTAGCGAATTGGCTCAAAGACCAGACAGCTCAAAATAAATCGATGTCGATTCGAGATTTCCTCGATTTCTACGGCCGGCGCAATAGCAAGTTTGAGCTTAATAACAAACAAGCGGCCATTTTTTCGTTAGGTCACTTTGGAGGGCAATTCGATTGGTCAGAGGCTAGCTTTGGGGAGCGCAGGCGGATATTTGAAGATCACATGGAATACACCCTTGGCTTGCTGCATTTCTTTGCGAACGACTCATCGGTTCCGGCCAACATGCAGCAAGAAATGAAAGCTGTTGGATTGCACAAAGAAGAGTTTTTGGACAACAAGCATTTGCCTTATCAGCTCTACGTTCGTGAATCCCGACGCATGAGAGGTGAGTATGTAGTCAGGCAACAAGATGTACAAACCGATCGCCGCAAGCAGGATAGCATCGGCATGGGAAGCCACTTTATGGATTGCCATCATGTCCAACGACTGGCTGTGAATGAAAATGAATTCATCAATGAAGGTCGGATCTGGCGCAAGGGTCATGCCTACCAAATTCCATATCGCTCCATCACACCTCTGGCATCTGAATGCACCAATCTACTCGTTCCCGCTGCGGCCAGTTTCACTCACGTCGCTTATTGTACGTTACGGGTTGAGGCCACATGGATGATCACCGGTCACGCAGCTGGAATCGCAGCGGCAACTGCAGCAAAAAGCGGCATTCCTGTTCAAAAGATAAATGTAGCAACGCTGCAAAAGCAACTGCGTGATCAAAAACAAGTGGTCGATTTCATTCCAGGTATGCCTGAAAAATGTGAGGCTCTTAATGGGCCTCCCGAGTTTTAAAATTCATGTTTATCATCATGTCATTTCAAATGTTGCGATTTATTGTCGCCTGGTAGCTGAGTGCTGTATTGAATGAGCGGGATATCATGAGTTTAGGAACTTTAACAAAAGCAGTGATTTCTGGCGCGAGGCCGAAAACCTTGGCGGCGGGTTTGGTGCCGGTTTGGTTAGGTGGGGTGTTGGCTTGGAAGCTGACAGGAAATTTTGATACATGGTTGTGGAGTTGCACCTTACTTGGCGCGCTTTGCATTCAGGTCGCAACGAATTTTTTCAACGATGCGATGGATGGCAAAAAAGGGGCCGATGGTCAAAATCGTACGGGTCCGCGTCGATTGACTGGTACGGGTGAGATGTCATTCGGGCAAGTAATGATGTTAGGTGTCGTTTTTCTAACAGGCGCAGTGATTTTCGGCGCTCCTTTGGTCATGGCACGTGGCTGGCCGATACTTGCGATCGGTTTGTCATCATTGTTTCTCGCATACGGCTATACGGGCGGGCCGTTTCCTCTGGCGTACCGAGGATTGGGGGAGATTTTCGTGATCCTATTTTTCGGCTTCATCGCGGTAATGGGGACGGTTTTTATTCAAACTGAAACCTGGCCACACGAAGCGATCCTACTAGGCGCACAGGTCGGCTTGTTATCCGCGGTGTTGATCTCGGTGAATAATTTCCGCGATCGTGAACAGGATGCTTTAGTGGGTAAGAAAACCTTGGCAGTGAGATTCGGCCCGAAATTTTCGGCTGGAATAATCTGGTTGGAAATCAAGCTTGCGGCGTTTTTGGGCATCGTTTGGCTGATGCAAGGTTATCCCTTGTTTTGCTTTTCGAGCTTGCCGGTATTTGTGATCGGCATGCGGATTATATGGGGTGTGTTGACGTTGCCGCCAGGTAAAGATTTCAATAAGCTTTTGGCTCTTGCTGCGTTGCAGTTGATTCTTTTTGCAGCGGTCTTTCATGTGGTGGCAAATTCGTTCAATTAGGTATTTCCTACAATCTCTCTCATTGCCTTTTTATAATCATGTGTTCATATGTAATTTATGAAATGGTTTTTTATTTTCTTAGGGGCTGTACTAGCTAAGGCTTACTGCTGAGACTGTTTTACCCAGTATTTTAGCTGCTTCAAGAGCATTTGATGGTTACCTCCATTGAAGCGCCATTCACACTCCTTCAAAAACCATTGAAAGTTCTCTTTTTTGATG
>JAJTHK010000077.1 GCA_021298895.1 Luteolibacter sp. | reverse complement strand
TCAGTGGCGACGCGGGCTTTGAACTCGGCAGTGAGATGTCTTCTCTTTCGTTTCATATGTCTGATTTCGGGGTAATTTGCCCCTCTCAGACCAGTCAAAGTTTTAATAAAACACTGGCTCCGTTTTGCGGGACCACTTCACTATGAATTTATCCCTTATAACTCTTAACTAATAACAAATAGCCCCCTGAAATCAGCAGTTAGCGATCATATCGAAATCAACATAATGGGTGTAAAGTGAACATAGGCAGAGTCCATTTGAGTCTCTTGAAATTCCCCACTTCAAGGCTAGACTCCTCTGCGTGAACCTAAACATCTCCGATCCCGAATCCATCTCTCTCCGTGGCCAGTTGCTCCTTGCGACCCCGTCCTTGAGCGATGGCACATTCGATCACTCGGTCATCTTCCTCGCGGAGCACAACCCTAAAGACGGAGCGGTAGGAGCCATTATTAACCATCCGCTAGGCACGACGGTGGGAAGTCTAGTTTCGCAACTGAAACAATCCCCCCTCGCAAATCTGCCGGTTTTACAGGGTGGACCAGTAGGAACCGAGCATTTGACCTTCACTGTGATCTACATGGATCCCAAAGACGGAGCCCGCCTGATGCCAAGAATTTCTGCCGATGCTGCCGAGGTTCTGGTGGGGAAAAAAGACCACCTCGTCCAAGCCATCGTAGGCCATTCCGCATGGACACCAGGTCAACTGGAAGATGAAATCGAGCGCAATACTTGGATCACCCTCCCGCCGCCGCAGGACATTTTAACCCATCCCCACGACCTCACCCTCTGGAAAAGACTTCTCAGCGGCATCTCTCCCTATCACGCTCTGATTTCCCAAGCACCCAAGAATCCAATGTTGAATTAATTTTCAAATCTCAAATCTCAAATCTCAAATTTCAAATCTAGAGTCTTCACCTTTCACCTTTCACCTTTCACCTTTCACCTTTCACTCTTCACTCTTCCTCCACCCGTGCCAGCCCTTACCTTCCACTCCATCGACGAAATCATCGATGAAATCGCCGCCGGAAAGATTGTCATCGTTGCAGATGATCCAGATCGCGAAAACGAAGCCGACCTCGTTTGCGCTGCATCGCTGTGCACAAAGGAAATCGTGAATTTCATGGCGATCAATGGTCGTGGTTTGATTTGCGCACCCATCACCCAACAACGCGCTGAGGAGTTGGATCTGCCTCAAATGACCCGCCGCAATCACGAAGGGATGAAAACCGCCTTCACGATTTCGGTCGATGCATCGAAAGGCATCACCACCGGAATTTCGGCAGCCGACCGTGCCCACACAATCCAGCTTCTAGCAGATCCAACCGCGCACAGCGATTCCTTCGTCAAACCCGGCCACATTTTTCCGCTGCAAGCCATGGCAGGCGGAGTCTTGCGGCGTGCCGGCCACACGGAAGCCGCAATCGATCTTGTCACCCTCGCCGGTCTTCCGCCCGCTGGCGTGATCTGTGAAATCATGGACGAAGACGGTTCCATGGCGCGCGTCGGCGACCTCGGAGATTACCAAACCAAGCACAATCTCAAAGCATGCACGATTGCTCAACTCATCGAATATCGCCGTCGCTCCGAAAAATTCGTGAAACACGAGAGCACCGTCTTGATGCCGACCGATTACGGTGATTTTAACTGCCATCTCTACACCGTATCGATCGATCACTCCCATCACCTCGCGCTCACGCATGGAGAAATCAATCCCGAGAAACCGACCCTCGTTCGTGTGCATTCCGAATGTCTAACAGGTGACGTCTTTCACTCGCAACGTTGCGATTGCGGTCCACAGCTCGATGCCGCGATGAAACGCATTTCCGAAGAAGGTGGAGTTTTACTATACCTTCGTCAGGAAGGGCGCGGGATCGGCTTACCAGCAAAAATCCACGCTTATAAACTTCAAGAGCAAGGACTCGACACCATCGAAGCCAACGAAAAACTCGGCTTTGCCTCCGACCTCCGCGACTACGGCATGGGCGCCCAAATCCTCCACGACCTCGGCGTCCGCCGCATCAAACTCCTCACCAACAACCCGAAAAAAGTCGTCGGACTGGAAGGATATGGTTTGGAAATCACAGAACAAATTCCCCTTTCCCTACCAGCCAACATCCATAATCAAAAGTATCTGGATACAAAGCGCACGAGAATGGGGCACACTTTGTAAATTTTAAATTTTAAACTCTAAATTATAAAATCCGTGTGGCGGATTGATATTCTGACCATGAATTTTTCAATCTCCTCTCCTCCCGCTTCTCCTCCCTCCCTGTAGAGAAACAGCCTGAACTAAACCAGCAGCGCGATCTGTTCTCCTGGTCCGTGAACTCCCTCGATGAGGATTCCTTCGACATCAGCTGTCTTCGAAGGACCCGTGCACCAGATGATGTTAGGAGCATCTCCAAAAGCTGCGATCGCATCAGGAATCGTGCGATGGATTTCTGATTTTTTCAAAACACCAACATGCACCCATGGCGATAGCGCTGCGAGTCGATAGGTGGTTTTGAAATCATCGATAATCAGAGATCCCGATTCAGCAATCGCACCAGTGGCACGTGTGATACCGAACTGATAATCATCGTAGCGATCTCTGTCATAAGTCGTTTCTACTTTTAACCCCGCTGCCTCGAGAGCTTTTCCAATCGTTTCATAAAGCGCCGGATCGCAGTAACCGACCTTTTGGTTATTGCCATCCAGAAACTCCGCAAGTTGCTGGACGGAATTCATGGGGCGTCCGTTGACCGCTTTGAAATTTTCAGAAAACGCATCCCAGAGATCTGCTTGTTTGAGCTTCACGTTGGAATGCATCACTGAAGTTTCGTAACTAGGGTAAGCGGCCTTTTCGGCAAGGTGATCCGTCGTTTGGCGGATTTTGGAGAAGATTTGTGAACGAGACATGGTTGTAAAAAGATTTAAACTGAGAATCGGAGAGACGGAGAAAACGGAGCTAATGTTGTAAATTATTAAATTCTGGCCTTAAGATACGTCTTTTACCGAGTGGCCAAATTTTGAAATTTAATAGGAGAGCAAGACTTAATCCAGTGATATTCAAATAGCCAAGCATCTGAGCATCATGAGTTGGATTGAATGAATCAACACACTTGGTATCGACAATTATTTTCTTATCAACAACTAGATCAGGAATAAGATACCCTAAATTCTGACCTTTGTAAAAAACCTCAAATTTAGTTTGTTGTTCATAGCTTATACCTCTTTCTGTAAGTTCTATACACAATGCCTTTTCATAAATTTTTTCACTCAATCCAGGTTTGAGTTCATTTTGAATACTGATTGCAGCAGCAATAATTTGCCCTGTTAAATCTTTATGAATTAATTCCATACTCTACCTCCGTTAGCTCCGTTTCTCCGATTCTCCGTTTAAATTCTTCATGCCCGATCACTTCCTACGCGCTTTAAGCCACTTACGGAAATCTCCACCGTGAGACTCAGGTAAAGTGCGTTGACCCAGCCAGTCTTGGAGGGGTTTGATGGGAGCAACTTCGATGGGCAAATGATTCATCGCTTTCGACATGGTCATCGCGGTGCGCCATAGCGAGGGAGATGTCGCGAGGGTTGCGAAGGGCGACATGGGGATCGCACCTTCAGATGGAATCTCTTCGCGTTTCGCTTTGTCGCGGAGGCGAAGCAGTAGATCAGGAATCGGAATGTCCACAGGGCAGACTTCGTTGCACGCTCCACACAGTGATGATGCTTTTGGAAGATCGGCGAGTTCAGGAAAACGTTTTCCGAAAAGGATGGGTGAGAGCACCGCACCGATCGGTCCGCCATACACAGAGCGATACGCGTGACCCGATGCCTGGCGATAAACTGGGCAAACGTTCTGACACGCAGAACAACGGATGCAGCGCAGGATTTCCCGGCAGTTCGATGCTAACACATCGGTCCTGCCGTTATCCATGAAGACAACGTGCATGTGTTCTGGCCCATCCGGTTGATTCTCGGATTTCGGGCCGTTGATGAACTCGGTGTAAACCGTGAGTTGCTGGCCGGTGGCGGATCGACCTAACAAATTGAGAAACACGGAAAGATCGCGCTCTTCAGGAATCACTTTTTCAATCCCGACCAACGCGATGTGCAATTTCACCGGTGCCATACCGAAACGTGAGTTACCTTCATTGGTCACCAAAACCAAACGGCCTGTATCCGCGCAGACAAAATTCGCACCCGTGATACCAGCTTCTGCGAGCATGTATTTTTCACGCAGATGCACACGCGCGCGACGCGTAATCGTTTCCGGATCGTCATTGTAATCGGGTGCGATTCCCTCACGCAAAAACGTATTCGCAATCCCGCGGCGGTTTTTATGAATGATAGGCTTAACGATATGAGACGGTTCATCGCCATCAAGTTGAATGATGAATTCACCGAGATCGGATTCCAAACACTCGACCCCGTTCTCGATCAAAAACGGATTCAAGTGAATCTCCTCCGCCGCCATCGATTTGGATTTTGTCAGTTGCTTCACTCCGTGCTGCTGGAGGATCCCGAGAATCGCTTGGCGCGCGTCTTCATCAGTCGATGCGAAATGAACATGCACTCCACGCTCGGTTAGCGCCTTTTCAGCCTTTTCCAAATACTCATCCAAATGATGCAAGGTGTGATCCTTGATCGCTCCTGCAAGTTTCCTAAGTGAATTCGGATCCTCGTAATCGTGAAACAAAACGGAATATCGCTTATCCGTCCCTTTCGAGGAGCCATCGATTACAGAATGCTGTTTCTCATCTGAAATCTCACGGGCGTATTGATCAATCTGCTGTGCCATGTTTTGTGATAGTTTCTATAAGATTCAAAATAGTTCAATTGCTCAAATCTTCCAGTCGAACTTTCCGGCTAAATTTTTACCAATACTTGATCAAAATCCTTCCAGACAGGGTCAATGTTTTGATTTCTCAACATTTCTGCGATTTCGGCAGGGCTGCGGGTATCGTGGATTTGAAATTGTTCGGTTGCCTTTTCCTTGCCGCTGCGCTCGGTGAGCTCAACGCGTCGGCCCTTGACGGTGAGGTGCAGGTCATCCGAACCCGCTCCGGTGTAGCCACCCGGTTCGGTGCGTGCTCCAGCTGACATGTGAGTCACGCCCAGCGGCGCCATCGCATCGCGCAAAGGTGCTGGTTCACGAGTGGAAAGCACGATGGCAACCTGTGGAAAAACGATGCGAAATGCCGCAATCAAACGCAGCAAAGATTCGTCCGGCAGAAAACGTTCGGGATCAGCCTGATATTGGTAGTTCCCTGCGTAGGGACGCATCCTAGGAAATGCTACCGAGAACTGCGCTTTCCAACAATGTTTGTAGAGATATTCCAAATGCGCGGCGAGCGATAGCGCTTCATGCTTCCAATCGGCCAATCCAAACAACGCACCAATCCCGATCCGACGAAATCCACCCGCATAGGCCCGCTCCGGACAATCTAACCGCCAATCAAAATTTTTCTTTGGTCCCGCGGTGTGGAGTGTCTGATAGGTTTCGCGATGATAGGTTTCCTGATAGACAATCAAACCCTCCGCACCGTGATCCACTAACTCCCGATATTGATCATCCTCCATCGGTCCAACTTCTAACGCCAAGGTCGGAAACAAGGGAATCAACGCGTCCAAACATTCCTGCAAATATCCTTCGGAAACAAATTTCGGATGCTCCCCCGCCACTAACAGTAAATTCCGAAACCCCTGTGCATGCAGATATTTCCCTTCCGTCACCACTTGATCAACCGTGAGGGTCGTCCGTAAAATAGCCGCATCGCGCGAGAACCCGCAATACGAGCAATTGTTCACACATTCGTTCGAGACGTATAGCGGTGCAAACAACCTCATGGTCTTACCGAAATTCTGACGCGTCAGTTGTTGGCTTTTCGCCGCGAGCTTTTCCAAAGAGACATTGTCCTCCAACAAACTCATGAACCGACGCATCAGTGGCGTTGGGCTCGCAAGCAGCTCGGGATAGACAGCGGAAAAAAGCATGACCCAACCTGAAATAGGAAACGCCTGACGTCCAACCTCTATCGTTCAACTTTCAAATAAATCTTAACCACCACCATTCGTCATAATTCACCCCCAAAACTCATGCCTTACAATCGTTGTCGTGGCTGTGACAAAGATTGTAAGGTGGGATTTGTGTATTCTTGGGGAAAACAAGCTTGGGGATTGGCTTATTTTGAAACTCTCTGACTCGTCGAAGCCTTCGTTATTGCCCAAATCGCTCCAGCGATGAATCATCTGGCCGTGGCGGTTATTTTAGCAATCGAGAGCTCTTGTGATGAAACGGCGGTGGCGATCCTGCGTGGGGAGTTGAACCAACCTGCCGAACTGCTTGCCAGCGTGGTTGCTTCTCAAATCGAGGAACATCGAGTTCATGGCGGGGTGGTTCCTGAAATCGCATCCCGCAGCCATTCGCTCAATCTCAATGGTTTGGTGGAGAAATCGCTAGAAATCGCTGGAATGGGCATGGCGAATATCGATGTCTTTGGCGCAACCATGGGACCTGGCCTCGCCTCTTCCTTACTCGTCGGCAGCACTGCGGCGAAGGCGATGGCATGCGTATCAGGAAAACCATTTATCGCCGTCAACCACCTCGAAGGCCACCTGCTTTCACCCTTTATCGATCGCACCGCGGTGCCGCATCACATCGGATTGATCGTTTCCGGTGGGCACACTCAGCTCATGGAAGTTTTCTCGCCAGGAAACTACCAGAAACTCGGCAGCACCCGCGACGATGCCGCTGGGGAGGCTTTTGATAAAGTCGGAAAAATGCTCGGCCTACCCTACCCCGGCGGACCTGAGATCGAAAAAGCCGCCCGCAATGGAAATTCCCTCGCCTACGATTTCCCACGCTCGATGATGCAGGGTGGCGAGCTCGATTTTTCCTTCTCCGGTCTGAAAACCGCCGTGCTCTACACCTTGCAAAAAGACCCAAGCGCCAAGGTCGAAGACATCGCCGCTTCGTTCCAAGCCGCGGTGGTCGATGTCTTGGTTGAAAAATCCATCCGTGCCGCAAAAGCCACGAAGTCGAGACTGATCAGCCTCTCTGGTGGGGTCAGCCTCAACCGCACCGTTCGTGAAGCATTCACCCAACGCTGCAACAAAGAAGGGATCGACCTCGCAATCGCAAAATCCGAACTTTGCACCGATAATGCAGCAATGATTGCCTTCGCCGGCCTGCTGCGTTTTCTATCAGGAAAAATCGATCCCCTGGATGGTGATATCGATCCGAATCTCAAACTTTGAGCTTCTTTGGATTTCAGGCTCGCAACGGCTCTCTCTACCAACCAATTTATCGCCAATGAAATATCGAGCGCTCATTTTTGATTTTGACGGCACCATCGCCGACACGCTTGGAGAGACTCGAAAAATTTTCAATGAAATCGCTCCTGAATACGGCATTCGTGAAGTCGAAGAGCACGAGGTCTCCGCGCTTAGGCATCTCTCGTTAAAAGAGATTTTATTAAAACTAGATATCCCAAATTATCGCGTTCCATCCATCATCGCTCGCGGCACATCCATGATGCGAAAAAACATCGAGCGACTTCAGCTTATCGATGGCATGAAAGAAGCTCTCGTCGAACTCAGAAGCCAAACGGATCATTTCGGAATTCTAACATCCAATGCCACTGCGAACGTCGACGTATTTCTTCGCAATCATGGGATCCGCGAGCTTTTTGAATTCGTTTCCTCCACATCGAAACTCACCGGCAAATCACGTCATTTGAAAGCGATACGCAAAACATTTTCCCTAGATCATTCGGAAATGATCTACATCGGTGATGAATTGCGCGATGTGAAAGCCGCCCAAAAAGCCAATATCCCGCATGCCGCTGTGAGTTGGGGATTCAACTCCCGCGAATCACTCGCAGAAGCCAAACCCACTTACCTCTTTGATCACCCTAAAGAGCTTTTTCAGATCAAGGGTCAACTGGAGCCGTAATCACGTTTTCGATCACAGCTTTGGAGTGAGTGGTTACAGGCTTGTGCTCTTTGGCTGGTCCATTCGGTAAGAATACGAAACAAGCATAGACGATAATGGTTGGAGTAAGCGCAGCTATGAATAATTTCAGTGGCGACACACCACCATCGAAGTATTTCGACAGAATACTTTGACCCGCTGGGTTGGGCGCGTTGGCAATCACGGTTAGACCACCGCCTGTCACCGCACCAGCTACGACCGCGTGTTTAGCACTGAATGAAATCCCCTCAACTTGGGAGGCCAGATACGTGATCGCGGCATTGTCATTGAATGCTGTTAGAATTGTTGCGCCCAACATCAATGCATCATCCGAAAGTGTCTGAATAATCGGAGCAATCCACCAACCCTGGCATCCACCATGAATTACCAAGCCAGCAAGGAAGAAACCGACAAGCATGGGGCTTCTCATTGAAACTGCATTCTGGTGATGACGCGTAGCCATCAAAAACGCTAGGAAGAATAGGAAACCTCCCACAAACAAAACAGGATAATGAGCCGTATAAACCGTCCATCCAAGGAACAACAGGTGAGCAAAGGTTACCCAAGCAGGAATAGGTGTCTCACGTTCACTCCAAGCTTGTGGATTGAGTTTGTTATCCTGAACGCCATCCGCAAGATCGGCAACACGATGCAATGATTTTCTAAAAACCACAAAGTACAATAAACTGGAAAGCACCACTCCTGTTACTGCCTTCCAACCAAAATGCTCTAACATAAATAGAGTATCCCATCCCCATGTTCCAGCCACCATCAGAACAGGCGGCGCTGCGAAATGAGTGAGCGTACCACCTACCGAAATATTCACAAATAACAGTCCAATCGTTCCGTATGCCAGAGTAGAAGATGGCTTGAACTGATAGAACTTTTTGGCCAGCAACATGGCAGCTATTGTCATCGCGGCAGGCTCGGTGATAAATGATCCGAGAATTGGTGCGATGATCAGCACACTCAACCACCATGCCGCAGGAGTTCCTTTGCCCAAGGCCGCTGCAACAGACATCAGCTTTTCTGCAAAGCGCAGCACTGGACGACTTGCCGCAATCGCCATGATCACCACAACAAACAAAGGCTCGGTAAAGTTTTTATCCTCTGAGAGATACAATTTGAAATCTCCCCAGCTGTAATAATAGGTCGCTGCACCAGCCAGAACGAGCACCCAAATTCCAAATATCGCTTCTACTTCGCTAAGGAAGTGGAAAAATGTGGCTTTGAAGGAAACCTCAGGTTCGCCATCTGGATGATCATGGTCACGTGGTCCGCGTTTTCTGAGATTTTCCTGATGAATATGATCATAGTGATGAGCCAATTTACCCAATGGAATAGCAACAAAGGTATGGCAAATGGCTAATAAGAAAATGATCGTCGCTGCAACGTTGAAAGGATCTTCTGACGCTCTTGCTTTGATGATAGCCATAGCATCCCCCTTCACCTCTTGATATGTTTCAGTAGGTTTGGGAAAAGCCGCATACTGACTGCTGCCATCTGACAACTGAGGGTAAGCCGGCTCCGCACCATGACCACCCGCAGCTTGCGCCGATGAGAGACTGAACATCAAAACAGAGAGAATAAGAAAAGTAATAGCTTTCATCGTTATTGGATCTTAGGCGGGGGCTTATAGAACCGCTAATTACCATGGGCAAGCGGAACTCGTAAAATCCGTCCGAAGGTTTCCCAAGGTTTGGATTGGCAAGCTGAACGCTACGGTTTATGCCTCCTCTTCGCAATTCCTGTATTCATGACCAGCGATCTCACCATCATCAAAGCCGGAACCGGCGTCCTGACCAAAACTGCCGATGGCACCATCGATCGCGGAGCTCTGGTTCATTTGGTCGCTGCCATTTCAAAACTCATCAACGAAGGGCATCGCTGCTTGTTCGTTTCATCTGGTGCGGTGGGCTCCGGGGTCTCCGCCATGGGCCTTACCGAATACCCCAATGATATCGCTACCCGCCAAGCCTGCGCTGCGGTCGGCCAAGCTCGCCTAATGAGCACATACAGCTCGCTGTTTTCTAACTTCGACATCCTCGTCTCCCAAATCCTCCTTACCACCGAGGACATCCAGTCCGAAACCCGTGCCACCAACCTTCTCAACACATTCAATCGCCTCCTCAAAGAACCCCACATCCTTCCCATCATCAACGAAAACGACTCCGTCGCGATCCGCGAACTCAGCTTCGGGGACAATGATATGCTATCTGTCCAAGTCGCGAAACTGGTCGGCGCCAAACGCGTGATTCTCCTCACCAGTGTCGATGGCTTGCTTGATCCCGCCAATAAGCAACTCATTCCCGAGGTCAGCGATATCGATGCCGCATTCGGTCACGTCCAGGATGACAAAGGTAAATTCTCCATGGGCGGCATGAGTTCGAAACTCGAAGCCGTGAAATGTGCCACGGAAGCAGGCATCGAAGTCCACATCGCCAACGGCCGCAATCCCGAGCGGCTTTCCGACATCCTTGAAGGCAAAGGCATCTCCACTCACTTCATCGCTAAAAAGTAAGCCCATGTCCGATCCCATCACCGAGCAAATCCACGCCATGGGCAAAAAAGCCCGTGCCGCCGCTTACCAACTTGCCGCACTCTCCTCCGATCAGAAAAACGCCATCCTCCGCGCCATGGCACAGGGGCTTCGCGACAACGAGGCTGAGATCCTATCCGAAAACCAAAAGGATCTCACCGCAGGTCAGGAAAAAGGGCTCTCCAGCGCCATGATCGATCGTTTGAAACTCGACAGCAGTAGGCTTGAAGCCGTTGCCAGCGCCCTCGAACACGTCGCCACACTACCCGATCCCGTCGGTCAAGTCCTCGAAGATTGGACCCAACCCAATGGCCTACGCATCGAACAAATCCGTGTTCCAATTGGCACCATCGGCATCATTTATGAGAGCCGGCCCAACGTCACCGCCGACGCCGCAGCTCTCTGTTTCAAAACTGGCAACGCCACCATCCTTCGTGGTGGTAGCGAAGCGATCCATTCCAACCGAGCAATCGCCTCCGCCCTCAGCACCAGCGGTGCTAAGGCTGGACTTCCCGAGCATGCGATCCAACTCATCCCTTTCACTGACCGCCAAAACGTCGCCGCCATGGCTGGCATGGATCAATGGCTCGATCTTATTATACCTAGAGGCGGAAAAGGATTGATTGAAACGGTCGTTTCTCTTGCTCGAATGCCCGTCATCAAACACTACGACGGCATTTGCCACATCTACGTTTCCGAAAAAGCTGATCAGGAAATGGCGATCAACCTCATCCTTAATTCCAAGGTTCAAAAACCCGGAGTCTGCAACGCCCTCGAGACCTTGCTCATCCAGAAATCCATCGCCAAAGATTTCCTCCCAAAAACCGCCAGCGCACTCCGCGAAAAAGGCGTCGAACTCCGGGGCTGTCAAAACTGCCTGGAATTCATGTCCGACCTCATCCCCGCCACCGAGGAGGATTGGTCGACCGAATACTTGGAAAAAATCCTCTCCATCAAAATCGTCGATACCCTCGAAGAAGCGATCACTCACATCAACACCTACGGTTCTCACCACACCGACAGCATCGTCACCACGGATTCCGCAGAAGCCGAGAAATTCCTGCGTTCGATTGATTCCGCCTGTGTCATGCACAACGCCTCTACCCGCTTCGCCGATGGTGGAGAATTTGGCTTCGGTGCAGAAATCGGTATCTCAACCGACAAACTCCACGCCCGCGGTCCGATGGGTTTGAGAGAACTCACCAGCTACCAGTACCGCATCCGTGGTAATGGGCAAACACGCTAAAAACAGAGAAGCGTTTACTGACTTTACTAAAAACCAAAAAATACAGGAATTAAACCACAGATGAACACAGATAAACGCAGATGGATGATTTCTCAAAAATCTAGCCCACTATATCTTTATTTTTGGGGCTGTACTAGCTAAGCGAGGAAAAATCGCATAGTTA
>JAJTHK010000005.1 GCA_021298895.1 Luteolibacter sp. | reverse complement strand
CGGGCCTTGAATTCGGGGTCGTGTCTTCTGCGTTTGCCTTTCATTTTTTTGTGTGTTGGTTCGGTTTACAGTCCGCACCCACACACCACAATCATAGCTTAGCCTCTGGCCCGATTTTCGGGGTCCTGCTCATACTTCACCGAGCACACACGCATCCGTCTCGACCCCGAAGCCCGCGCCACCAAACACACTCGAATCACCGAAGAATCCCCACGCCGCTGGACCTACGAACAAATCCTCGTCGATCCCGAAGAACTCAACGACTGGTCCATCAATCTCGTAATCGATCTCGAAAAAAGCGACACCGAAGCAAGGCCTGTGCTGATTCTAGAAAACCTAATACCGATTCTCTAGACCGTTTTTCAAAGCGCGTATATTATTCATTGTGCCTGGGAATTCCAGCTCCAGTCCGCTCTTGGAATCGAAGTAAAACGGAGATGGAGGGACTTGAAATCATAACTCCCTCAAAATCTTGCCCCAAGAAACCATTTGGGCTGCAGGCGATCCCATCTATCGGAGACAACAACAATCTTGAACTCGCATTTTGAAAATTAATAAAAAATCTCAGTTCAAAAACGCAATGATATTACCCTCACCTTCATCCTGCGCAAATGGGGGGGCATCCTTACAAAGACGCTCATATTCGCGAGCAGGATATCCATAGGATCCATTGATAGTGGTCAAATAACCATTCAATTTAAGCTCCAAGTCATCAAGGTATTTGTGTTCACCATGCTCTAACACCACATCGAGATAATAAATTAGATTATTCTGGCAGGAGGTAAGGCTCGGAGCAGATCCAGATAGCGTTGTGATGAGAAGTTGTATTGTAGAGGGGTATTTGACTTTGTAATTCTTTAGTGAACCCATAATTTTTTCATGAATACCTCTGAACAACCCCTTAATATCTCCAGGCTCAAGACTTAACAAAAATGAAAAACGCGTGACTTCATTCGTCATAATAAAAATACGCGCTTTGGTTCCTTTCATAGCGAAGCATTCTTCACATCGCCAGCTTGATATCCAGTGATGCCTAGGATCATTCCATGACTTACTCCAGTCCTTAAGCTTGATTATCTCAGGGGGCTTGAATTTGAAAAATTTAGCTACCTTGGCGCTAAGCAATAGATTGAGAACAAGTTGATCTATTTTGGGAATCTCAGGCATAACGGCCTGCTGCTTCTCAAAAGACAGAAGAGCATCATCATCCCAACCACATTCATCCAGAATATCATCGAAGTCGATTTCAGGATCGTTAAAATATTTCACCCTCAACAAATAGAGATGACTCTCATCATCTATGTGTTGCCGAAGCTCATCGAGCCGTTCTTTTTGGACTTGCTTGGTTTCTTCAAGGTAACCAAGAAATGCTTTAAATCCCTCAATATTTTCACGCAACGAAGCCTCATCAGACCACATACATTTACGGATGAACCAATTACCAATGAATTCCGGAAAACACTCCAGACCTTCAAGCAAATCGTATTCGTGGTAATTGATCAGATATTCATTGGAAAAAAATTGAAGCTGACTGGCATACTTCGCCATACGGTGCTTACCCCTTTTCGTGGTCTCCACGGCATGATTGACGAAACTTCCAATGATTTCCTCATTCGCTTTTTCCAATCTTTCGCGCATCTCGTTGTATTCCTCAGTCACAGAAACTAAGCTCAATAAATCGAGAAATATATCCAGCCTCTTTTGACTGACTCTTCTCTTTCTTATCGCCTCCTCATCAACGCCGCGGCACCCCACAACACCGCCGGCACTCCGAGTGAAAACGCTAAACCCCACGCGGGTTGATCTCGTCCGATAGCCCCAATCCATGCGAATAGGAAACCCATCGGAATAGATCCGCAGGCGAGTGCGATCACAAACTTCCCAAACGGCATCCTTAATAAACCAGCCATACAAGCGAGCACTTCGGGTAAAATAGGCAGCGCACGACTCACGGCCACCACCCACGCGCCACTCTTATCAAAAAGACTTCTGCCCTTTTCAAAATCTTTTTCGCCTAACCAACGCTTGGCAAATTTCTCATCAAAAAACCGACCCACCCCGTAGCCAAGAATTCCAGCCAACATTGATCCAATGGTTGCAATAAGACCCCCGATCCAAAATCCATAAACCACCCCCAAAGCCGACATCACAATCGTTCCGGGAATGGGCAACAACAGATCTACCAGCAGCAGCAGAATCCCTAACAACCACGCCCAACTCTTCGCTTGCTCGAAATAGCCGGCCAACTTTTCCACATTCCATACCTCCTCCAAGCCCTCACCAAACAATCCCCAGCTAAGTAGGAACAGCGCGGCAATACCGATCATTAACCAGATTATTCTCATACAAACTTTCTGAATGACTATAATTCATCTTCTAAAACCTGCCCATGCTCCTTGAGCCAGGTCTTGGCTTTTTCCGTGGAGGGAGCCTTGGCCCGGACGATGTTCCAGAATCGTGGGGTATGGTTTGTTTCCATTAGGTGCGCGAGTTCATGCACAATCACGTAGTCGATCACGAACATCGGCGCTTTGATCAGACGCCAGTTGAAGTTCACGTTGTCTTTTATCGTGCATGAACCCCAGCGGTAGCGATTGTCCACGATCTTGACCTCGCCGAACTCGACGCCCAATTCCCTTGCGTGCCTTATCACCCGGGGAAGAATGGTTTCAGTGGCGCGATTGACATACCACTCCTTCAATACCTTCCGCCGTTTTGCCTGCTGGGCTGCGGGGATGAGAAACCGGCGAGAAAACTCAACGCCGCCGCTTTTCGTTTCGGCGATCTCGATGAGATATTCCCGCCCAAGGTAAGGAACTGATTCACCATTCACCACCTCTTTGCCCGGGGCATGAGGGCGATCCTGATACTTCTGCGCGTGATTCACCTTGTCGAATAACCACTGCCGCTTGGTCTCTACAACTTTGCGTATCGCCTCATCTGTAGCACCTTCTGGCGCATGGACGATAATCGACCGGTCACGTTCTACAGTGATCGTGAGTCTCTTGCGTTTTGCAGATCGGACAATCTGGTAGTTCAGGTCCATTAGGCTGCGTAGAGGATGGTGTCGTGGTTCTTCTCGGCTATTTCCATCAACCTGCTGATGATGTGTTTCCGGTTCTTTACAAGACCAGGGAGAGCAGCAAATTCCTGCTGAAGAAGAATCTTCTGCAAATCTGCGACCAGCTTATTACGGGCCGGAATACTTTCCCAGAAACCCGTGAGTTTCAGTTCCCGTTCGATCTCAACATAGAGGTGCTGAGTGAGAGTTACAAGATGACTAATGCGCTCTTCCTCCTTCATTCCGTATAGCACCGGATCGTTAGTCATAAGAGTGACGTCAGTTTGTGTGCTCTCTCTTTCTGCAGCCATAGCTACCCCGGCGGAATCCTCTCCAAAAATCTCACTTCTAAGCATGTTAAATATCGGCATCTGCTTTTTACGATGCAGTCCGTAAGTCGGCTGTTTTGAAACATCAATAATGCGCTGACGCAATTTCTCCAACTCCTCGTAGATCTTCGTCCAGTTGTTGGCGAACTCCTCTAGTATTTTACTCAGAGCATCAGCAAATGATGCCTGCAACTCCGGGTCATCATCCAGATCCACATCAAGGTGATGTCGGATAGCGTGTTCAATCTCTGCTGCCTTGGTTTTGGTGCGGGAGTGTTTTTTGACTTCCTTCTGGAAATCCTCATCCATGATGGAGATCGGCTCCACTTTTACATCGATCCCGCGTGATTCTAGAAATGCATCCGTGATCGTGCGTAGCTTGGGCGGGATACCCTTCATGCTTAGCCGGCCATCGCGAAAATGCTTCGCTGCCATTTCATTGATCGCAGCCAATGTCTTGAAGTCATCCATGTAGTCGAGCGCCTGCCTAGCCGGGAAGACGAGGTTTAAGTTCTTGGTGAACTTCTTGAAGAGGCTCATGAACTCGAAGCGCAGGTCTTCATCATAGAATAAATCAAAGAATGCGTCCGCATCGCTCAAGTCAGTCAGCCCATGCTTCGAGAGGAGTGCCAACACAGCGTCATGGCTGGCTTTCAGCTCTCGCAGTTCCTCTTCCGGGAAACTCAGCACGTCCTCCACTTCCTTCTGCTCCCGTTCGTCGTAGTTATCGAGTGCCTTCTTCAAGTGATGTCCGATACCGACATAGTCCACCACGAAACCCTTATCCTTCGATTCACCACCTACCCGATTCACCCGGGCAATGGCTTGAAGCAAGCCGTGTGCGACGATGATCTTGTCCAGATACATCACCTGCTCCACCGGTGCGTCAAAGCCCGTTAGCAGCATGTTGTTGACGATGACAATACCCACGTCGCCGCTCACACCCTCATCTTCCTTGCCGAAGGGCAGCTTGAAGCTCTTGATCGTTGCCTCGTGTTTCGACGAGTTCGTGTAAGGCGTAAGATGAAGTTCGTCATTGTGGTTACCGGAAATCACCACATCACTCTTGAGCTGCTTGAGTCGTGCAATATCCAGCTTCTGAGGATTTGCTTTTTCTAGTTTAGCGATGGCCGCCAAGACTGCCGCATCAACGTGCTTCTTGTATCTCACCGCAGCCTCGCGTGAGGCGGCGACAATCTGTGCCTTGTAGCCGTTTGGAAAAACGTGAGTCAGGTAATGCCCGACCATGTCCTTGGCCTTTTCCTCGATAGTGGATTCAGCCTCCATGTAAGCAGTGCGTGAACCGTATCCAAGGATCTCCATCCGTTGCTGGAGGTTGTAGTCACTGAACACATCCTCGAACTTTTCATCCATCCCGAGCTTGTCCGTTACTTCCGCGTTGTGAGTGCGACCTTCATAAACAATCTCCAACGTCACTCCGTCGGCGATAGCCTGGCGCATCGTGTATTTGTCGATGTATTCCCCGAAGACCCGCTCTGTCTTATCGATGGGAGTTCCCGTATAACCGATGCGCGTTGCCTGCGGCACCCCCTTGTCGAGATTCGCCGCCAGCCTAGAATACTGAGAGCGGTGCGCCTCGTCAGTCATCACTAGGATGTTGGGGCTATTATTGAGTTCGGGAAATGTCTCTGTCAGATCCGTTTCGCGGAACTTGTGAATCATAGCCATCACCAGATCAGATGCGTCACTGGTGAGTAGCTCCTTTAGCTTCTTAATGCTATCGGCTGCCTTCACAGTGAAACCGATGCTCTGACTTGTCTCAGCAAGTTGCTGTTCCAACTGCGTGCGGTCCGTGATGAATACCACTTTCCATTTCGAAAGTGTCGAATGCTGATACATCTCGCGCACCATGAACATCATCGTCAGGGACTTCCCGGAACCTTGGGTGTGCCAGATAATACCACTGCGCTCGCGAGGGTTCTTACCAGTTAGCAACCGCTTCACCGCCAGCTTTACTGCACGGAACTGCTGGTAGCGGGCCACCACTTTGATCATCTCACCTTTGCTATTGGTGCTGAAAATGGTAAACGTGCGAATGAGGTCTAACAAATTATTTGGATCCAACATCCCGGCGACAAGTCTTTGCTGATCATTTGGGCTGCTATTGCCATGCTCCAAATCATTCAGCTCGCGCGGATAAGGATCCGACCAACGGTAAAAGTTTTTTTCGTTGTGAGTGGTGATCGTCCCAAACTTCGCCTCTTGTCGGCAGGTGGCGACGATGAACTGATTGTAGTAGAACAGCGGAGCACTTCCCTCTCCCTTAGCTCCGCGCTGTTCACTGTAGCGCATAATCTGGTCAATCGCCTCCGGAACAGGCTCCTTTACCTTGGGCGATTTACACTCGATCACCACCACTGGCAGACCGTTAAGGAAAAGCACAATATCCGGGATAATGTGATGCTCAGTTCCAAGAATGCGCACCTTGAACTGACATACAGCGATGAAGCGGTTACTTCCCCGGTGTTTGAAGTCGATAAATTTCACCGAAGGACTCTTTTCACCTGTCTTGCGGTTCTCGCTGACACTGGTGTTTTCCAATAACTGATTGAACACATGCCGATTGTTTTGGATCAGGTTAGTGCTCGGGAAATTTGCTGTAAGTTGTTTCACAACCTCCTCCACCTGATCATCCTCCAACCATGGATTGATCACCTTCAACTGCTCTCGAAGAACAGGCAACATCACCACCTCGGTGAAGTTAGTGCGGTAGCTATCCCCGGGATGCTGTTTTAAATCCAGATCAATAATTTCCCAACTCAGCCCTACTAGCTGATCCAACAACGGCTTCTCGACGTGCTGACGCTCGTCGAGGCGAATCTGGGCTGCGTTGTCCTTGGTGCTCATGAATTGTCAGTTAATGAATTTTTACGAATCAGATTAGCAAGTAACATAGCGTGTGTTACTTAAAAAAATTGGCTGTTACTATCCCAAAGAGCTTCCAGCCTGCCTTGTATTCAATGTGCTCGCCTTCCACCTGCCGCAGGCGGAGGAGGTTTTCGATATTGATGGGTAGTTTGGATGTCATGGAAATTCCTATGTAGAATAAGGATCGAAAAGCTCTACTTCGTTTGGAGAGATTACTGGTTTCTTCTCCTTCATAACTTTTTGATCGAGAATCTTTTTCGGTTGGAGCGCCGCCTTGAGCTGGGCGGAATTGATCCAGCTAGAGTTCCATATCGAGGCATTTTTACCGCTGACCACCTTACAAAGAGGCTCCTCATAAGTTAGTGATTCGTCAAACGTCCTCGAAATGCGTTGGAGCCAGATTTGGAGATGCCCGGTATTAGGCACGCGCTTGAACCGCTTGCGAATCTTGGCAAAGAGCTTGGGCTTTTGCCTTGGATCTTCCAAGAGAGTCAGCAGCTTACTTAGAATCGCGCCGGCAAGCGGATAGATCTTCGGATTCTGGAACGCAATATCGACAAGGATCGCGATCATCGGTACCGCGTTCTTCAGTGGGCCTTTGATATTCTCGATCCTTCGGTGGAACGCCGACAGAGCACGCATCAGACTTCCGGAGTTTGGGTGAGTGAGACCGAAATCGTGAATCCAGAGAAGATGTTTCTGAAGGTTTCGGTCGAACGCTCTCCCCTTGATCCAATCCATTTTGTCACTCTTGATAGATTCCTTGATGACTGAATTGGTGAACTTGGTTTTGGCTGAACTGAGCTTCAGCCCGAGTCCGATCAATACCTGGGAAATGATTTTGACAATCTCACTCCCTTGCGCGGGGTTATTGACGAATATCCGATAGTCGTCCCGGTAGCGAAGAATCTGATAGTCGAGAATCTTTGCTGCCTTGATTTCAGTCGTGATCAATGTGTCTGCGTAGCCAAGAACAATCTCGGCAATGAAATCCATGAGAACAGATCCCTGCGGAATGCCGTTGGTCTGGCCGTAGCTCATATCCTGTAAATGCAAATCAATCACGTTCCCAATGAATGAGGAATTGGTTCGGTTTGCTTTCTTCTTCGCCTCAACGAGTCCGTGAATCGCCCATACAATCGAGTGGGTGTAAATCGAGCTGTAGCAGTCCGTGATGTCGGTGTGTGCTAAGTGCTCATATTCAAGCGACATCTCAATGGATCTTTGCTCCAAGTCCTCCCACCAGTGAAAGATCTGCTCGGCCCTGTCGCTTTGAGCGGTTTCTGATCGGACTGGCAAGCTCGCGCAAACAATCCGCTTGTTCTTGCCGAAATCTTTGAATCTATCACAAATGGCCTTCCATGCCGCTTTCTCGGTGATCGCGTGAACGAGGGACACATAAAGAGCCGGATGAATAAGTTGGAGGGGTCGCCAAGCGAACTTTCCATCCTTATTGTGAAACAATGTGTGGTTCAGATCATCGAAGTCACGTGGACTTGTGTTAGGTTTACAAAAACTCTTTAGATCTTTACCCAAAAGTAAATTGCTGACTTTGCCGAGGGTGGCGTCGAATACAAAGTATGGAGGCAAATCAAAGTTGCAATAGCTTGTGCCCTTCAAGAAGAATAATCGTGCCTCGCCATGAGAGAGCTTGAGAATCGGAATACTCTTCTCAACTGGTTGTTCTTTAGCCTTCTTAGCGCTCATAAAAATCAAAAAGGAATATCATCATCTACTGAGAAATTCACAGTTGCGGGAACTTTTGTAGGCGCCTTTAGCTCAGTCTTAAATTCTTCACCTTTACCTAAAGTTTCTTGGGTGCCCGCCATGCGCTGAGCAACGACCTTGATTTCCTCCTCCGACAATCGGTCCAGTGTCCATCCTTGCGCGAATTTTGCCGTGTCAGATTTAGGAAGCTGGTCACTGGTGAGGTCACGGATTCGAACTCTTGCGGGCATCGCGGCACCTTCACCTACAAATATAGCCTCTTGCTGGGCAAGAGTTGGTAGAGCTTTGGTCATGCCAGATAAACCATCTGGAAGAAAGCGCGATACTTGATGTTGATCGGCCGCATTCGTCAAACGCAGCACCAGCCAAGTGCCGCACTGCGAAATGACCGTGCTTTCCACATCAGCCGGACGTTGACTCACTAGCATCAGCCCGATCCCGTATTTACGTCCCTCACGCGCAATTCTTCGTATTGCGGTTTGAGCAGCCGCGTATTCGGCGTCGCCTCGATCTGGCACATAGCGGTGAGCTTCCTCACAGACTAAAAGAACTGGATCACGCTTCCGCTCTTCCGTTGTTTGGTAGAGCTTATACTGAAACAGCAGTCTAGCTAACATTGCAGCTAAAGGGCCTGCCACTTCGTTAGGAAGACCTGAAATGTCCAAAATTCTAATATCTCTATAAATTCCACCCTCACCGGAAAAATCGCCTACCAACTGAGCGATGATATACTCTAAAGGCGGATTCTTCGGCGTCCACTCCTTCATCAGAAATCGAATACGGGGATCACGCCGTAGCACAGAAATTTTATCTAAAATCGATTTAAACTTGCTTGAAAAATCAGTTGCTGTGACAGATTCTAACCTCCCCTTGCTATCGCGAGCCGCTTGTAAATACAGTATATGATTCTGTAGTTCGTCGAGACTGAATGGACGAGGCTTGTCGCGATCAAACTCGATCAACTGTTCAAACGTTATACCGGTTCGCGGGCGTGGGGCATCAATTTCCAAACCGTCACTCGGGGTAAGGGACCCGTGTGAAGTCGGCGCAGGATTTACTAATTTGGCAGCAACCATTCGCGCATGTGTGAGCGCTTTATAGATAATGTTGTTCTGAGAGGTTGCCTCCTGCTCAGTCTTTCCAATCACTAGCATTCGGAACTCGTCCGCCGACATCAACCAATAAGGAAGACTGATAGGTGTCCCGGTTGTTTCTTCCGTCCCCAGTGGATCGTATGCTCGATATACAACTGCTCGTTCTTTAAACGCATGCCCGTATTCACCATGTGGATCAAGGACTACGATACGTGGATGGCCAACGTCTCCACCTGTGGGCTTGTGTTCAAGCATGCTATGCAGCAATGCCGCAACGGCACCCGACTTCCCAGAACCCGTTGAACCTAAGACGGCGCAGTGCATTCCAAGCATCTTGTCGATATTCGCACGGCACATGGCATTGTCCGCCCCGACGTAATACGCAAATGGCACGAGTGGATCGTAAGTCTCGCCGCGTTGTTGTCCTTCGGCGGCATTGTAAATCTCACCGGCTTCTGCCCGGGTGAGAAGATGGACTGTCTGGCGTGGGAGTGGGTATGTAGTTACACCTCGGACAAAATCTAACTTTTCTTCAGTCGCATTCCAGATTCCCTCTGCAAACAGTTCGACTTCCATCAAGCGCTGATCTGCATCGGGCGCAATAGGTTTCGCCTGCTCAATCAATTCCTCGGAACGCATCCTCAGTAAAGTGACAAAGCCGAATACCAAGCGCCGCCCAAAGTGCACTTTTACAATGCTGCCAATTTGACCAATGGAATAGACCCTGCCTTCATGAGTCCGGGTGAGTTCAGTTACATCACCTGAAAGCTCAACACGAATCGTCGTGCCGGACACTTCCACGATATGCCCTATCTTGAGGTCAGGAATCAGTTCAAAATTTTTATTCATAGGATACTAGCCTCCGGTCCGTTAGAGAGTATTTTGATGACACCTTGGAAAGTCCACCAATCCAGTTTCTTACCTTCGGCTGGCACTGCATGCGGGCCTTCATCTCCGACATAGAGTCCCGCCTCAGAAATAATATAGAGTCGTTTCTTCCAGGAAGAATTGCGCCACTTTTTTAGAGTTGGATTTAGATGCTGGGAAAAAGCGAGGATCGTAGTTTTGTTGCCGGGGCGCTCCATGGACATCTCAATTTCCTGATTGATGTGCTCATCACCGAAACTGTAGCCGCAGGTTGCAAATACGTTTTCATCCGTTGATGCCAGTGATCGCCGCAGTAGATCAAACTGAGCCGCGAATGGGTCGCGTTGTGTCGCGAGATATTTCGTGGACTGTGGGTAAATCAGCACGCGCGACGATTTGGTTGGGTAATTATCTCCATCTCGGACTCTCCAGACCTTGCCTTCTTCACAAAGGTGCCAGTCGATTGATCCATGTAATTTGACAACGTGAGCGCGATACTCGGGTCCAGGTTCTTTCTCGCCAAAGCGGTAGTTTCGGAATGCCACGGCACCACCTGTGAAACCGTCCCAATACGGTAGGCAGGATAAGGCGAGAGCATCTTCGAGAAGCGTGTCGTAATTGATTGTGAAAAGCTTCACTGCCCGACGCCGCTCAGAAAGGCCTTTCTGACGCTCAGTGAAAAGCGATGCTACAAATTCGGAATGATCTTTCACGGAGACAATAGGCAGGTCTCTGGTTCCTATCATCTCTTCTTGTCCACCACTCTTCGGGCAGTATCCCCAGCGCACGGTTTCGGCAATCCATGTGAGGATGCGTTGGTGAAAATGATCAAGTTCGTCCAAGGTAAAGGCCACAGTGCCAAAATCCACGGTTTTAATTCTCGACCGTTCGGCAATCGCTCTGAGATCTCCGATTTGACTTAGGATATGCTCGATGTGGCATCCCTCCGTGAGCTGTGATTTTATCTGGTCTAGAACCGCTTTATCGTTTTCTTCTCCGTCATCTGAGGCGCGTTTGAAAACCTGTTCCGTAAGTGGACCCATCAATGGGATTCCGGCGTCGCGGCTGATACCGGCTCCCAAAAGCCAAGCCTGATTGCTTGCTCCAAGAAGTTCATCCAGTTGTGACATGCTGTCTTTTGTACTAGGATCCATAATTTATTCGTTCAGTAATTCTGTTACCCGCTTCCGCCCGGTCAGCAGATCTTGCATCAAGGCGGTTTTGAGGGAGTGGAGTTTGTTGAGAGTGGTAGTCACGCGGGATTCATCATCCTCAGCAGCATTAAGCCGTTCCTCTATTCTTTTCTGCTCAGTGATCGAAGGAAGCGCAAGTTGCAGCGATGACAGAATGCCAGTGTTGAGATTGGGCATGGTCGAACCGACGGCGTTAATATCCACTTGGAGCTGCGTTGTGAAAAACTGGTAGGTTTCCGAAGTCCATCGCGGTGATAGTACTTTGGTTGGCGGTCGCATTAAAAGGCAACCAGTTCCACAGAGCCACCCTTCCTCTGAATCGCGGATTACAGCACATCTAGATAAGTCGCCTCTTCTCGCGAACACTAAATCTCCTTGGTGCATTCGGTGTCTGAGTAGTGAGTTAGCTCTAGGTTCTGTGATGCGGGCGATCTTGATCGTAGAAATCATACCTCGATTAATATCTTGTGGCATGACGACAGGAACCCCCTCGCTAACATACTCGTCTGAATGGAGCTGACTACCAAATGGCCCCGTTTGGATGTGGCCGCCACTCTGAGACAAAACCCGTCCAAAGTTAGTAAACTCCCACTCCACCGGGATCCTACCCAGCGGGGAGTCTTTGAATTTGTGGGTTTGTTCGGAGCGGAGGTTGCCGTGCTCGTCAATGCCGCGGGTGAGGAGGTCCTGCATCAGTCCGGTCTTGAGGCGCTGCTGCTTAGCGATCAGGGCTTCCGTCTGATCGATGGCCCGGTCGACCGTCGAGAGAATTTCGGCTATCTTGGTTTGCTCGGGTTTTGACGAAGGGAGAGAAATCTGCTCATCGGCGTATTCGTTCAGCTTGAAATTGATGATGCCTGTGGTCTGCTGCTGGTATTTGAGGACAAGTCCATCGTGGTATAGGCGATAAAGCAGGAATGCGATGTATTGTGGGTTAAATTCCTCTTTTATCTTAACCACTTCAACAAAGTTCGACGCAGTACCCGAAAAATCAGAATCGCAATAAACTACTCGGCCAGCCGGTTGTGAGGGGCCACCACCGGACTTTTCTATCAACACAGAGCCACGGGTTACTTGCCGCTTGGCCAACCGACTTTTTTCAATCTTCCTGTATACCAAATCTGTGTAGTTGAGAGATCCATTATTTCGAAAGTTTGTAGACCGCAAGACTGGGACTCCGTCTTCCGGCGTCCCATCTGTGCCCCAATCGCCCGGGCATGACGCAGCAAAAACATCACTGATCTTGAGGTTGATCCAGTTACTCGTCGTGCTCATTTCAAATACCCCAATCCAGTTAGAAACCCGTCGAGCGTCGTGAGGGTTTCGGTTCGTTTATTTTCCAGGGCGCGACTGGAGACAGCGTATTTATCCCAAAGATTTTCAACCGATTGGATGAGCTGGCGTTTGGCAGCGTTGAGATACCGGTTAAGTTCGTGAGTGGCGATGTCGTGGAGTTTTTTCAAGATTAGTGTTTTAGCTTCATCATCCGTTAGCTTGCCACCGATCTGGGAGAAGAGAGCATCTGTCTTGGCGATCCGGGATTCGAGAGCGGCATGGTCTTTTCGGAGAGCTGTTAACTTTTTCTTATCCTCCTTTTTCTCAGGATCGAGTTCGGCAATTTTCGCAGCCACCTGTGTTAGAAGCTGTTGGTTCTCTGCTTTGAAATCAGCATCACCGAGACGCTTCAGCTGAATCTTGAGATTAAGTTCATCGGTAAGAGTTTTGAGATCAGCCTTGCTGTCCTTGATGCGCTTCTCCAGCGAGGTGATGGCTTTTTCCTGTGCCTGCAGAGTCTTGAGTTCCTTCTTAGCAGATTCGCCGGTAGTGTCTTTGAGATCATCGATGAGTGCTTTGAGCGCAGCCTTGATGACGGCGGCGGTGATCGATTCGTCTTCCTCGGGTTCGTAGGCGGCGAGTTCCTGCCCGGTCTCCACGGCTTCGGCGAGTTCACTCTGGGCTTCACTAATTGATGCCTCCAACGCCTCAATGGCATTTGCCTCTGTTTGGAAGAACTCAGCAATCAGGTAACTGTCCGGGATAAGAGTGTGATGCCAGCCGGTGGAAACAATGGTTTTAAGATCGTAACGGATCTGCTGCCACCAGTTCACAAACACGCCGGCGCTTTGAAACTCATCTAACACACCGAGCGGAATGAAGCAGTCTTTCAAAGTGGTGAGTAGTTCCTGCCGAACTTCTGGCATTTTCTTGCCCTCGCGCAGCTGAGCAAAATCGTGACGTGCGATCTCCCACCAAGTTTGCAGAGCCTCGCGATGATTGGTGAGGGTATTCTGAACCGATGACTCTTCCTCGATCAAAGGCTTGATCGCTGCCTTACTGGCAATCGCATCCACAAACGCCATGTAACCCTCCCGCTCCGGTCGGAACAGAGTAGAGGCCTCGACACCAAATTTCCTACTGATCACAGCTAACTGATCACTGATCACTTCCGAAACAGGTACCCCTCCAATAAGATGAGCCTGCACGTCTTCCGGCTCTGGGTCGGGCGTGTTGTCCACATAGCGGCGAATGTTCAGGTTGAAGTCGTGTTTCTCCACGATCTCTTCCTTTGTCACAAGGCGGCTGTATTTCGGAAGCTCACGCTTGTGCGTGAATACGAAGTCGATTTTCTCGATGTCCTCTGGGCGCAGTTTATTCTGGTTCTTGCCTTCAGCAAATTCGCGGTCTGCATTGATGAAAAGAATCTGGTCACGCAGGGAGTCCGGCTTGTTCTTATTCATGACAATGACGCAAGCGGGAATGCCCGTGCCATAGAAGAGGCCGGGCGGTAGGCTGATGATAGCCTCGATAACGTCGTCATTGATCAAGATCTCGCGGATCAACTTTTCCTTACCACCCCGGAACAACACACCGTGGGGCATGACTGTTGCCATGTGGCCGTCTGGCTTGAGACTGGCGAGCATGTGTTGGACGAACATGAGGTCGGCCTTTTTCCCGGTCTCAGGGCACCACTCACGGAAGCGGGAAGGATACTTGAGTGTAGCGCGGCTATAGTTTTGAGAAAACGGAGGGTTAGCAAGAATGCGGTCGAACTTTCTCGGCCCTCCCCCATCGAGGATGAGAGGATCCTCCAGTGTATCACCATTCTCGATAGTGAAGCGTGTGATGTTATGAAGAATCATGTTCATCACACAGATCGACCAGACCGTGCCGTTGGCATCCTGTCCGTAGAGTGCAAGGTCGTTAGAATTTTGGCCCTGCTCCTCGACGTATTGGTGACTCTGGATCAGGAAACCACCCGCACCAACCGTGGGGTCATAGATTTCATTCTTGGCCTCAGGCTTAACGATCTGCACAAGCAGACGGACAACCTCTCCGGGGGTGTAAAACTCCCCTCCCTTCTTCCCCGCACTATCTGCGAAAAACTTGATTAGGTATTCGTAGGCAGCGCCTAGCAAGTCGGGGAACTCGAAGTTGTCATTCACCAGCATAAAGCCGGGTTGATTGAAGTGATCTAACAAATCTTTCCACTTCTCGTTCGGGATCTTGGTCTTCCCTTTGACAGCGTTGAAATCGATGTTGTTTATAAGCACTCCGTTGAGCGCATCATTTTCAACTTCCACGGCGGCGATTGCTTTGTTAAGCATGCTGCCGATGTCGTGCTTGAGATCTTTAAGGGCCGGAACTGCCTCGCCATTCTCATCGATCCAAGATTCATGCCAGCGGGCACGGACTGGGACGAAGAAAGTCTCGCCGTAGGTGGCCTTGTCTTCCAGTAGCTCCGCCAGCAACTCGGCACTTAAGTGGGTGTATTCCTTTTTTATGAGGGCGCGCTTCAGCTCAAACTCGTCGGACAGGCGCTTGAGGAAAAGCATGCCGAAGATGAACTCTTTGAACTCCGAGGCGTCCATCTTGCCCCGCAGGATGTCAGCGGACTTAAAAAGGAAGGATTCAAGCTGGGAAAGGGTAATTTTGTCGCGGGTCATCTAGTCTGAGGTGTTATCTATTTTTATTATTCATTACTTAGGTAGTTAAAGACCGAGATGAAACTAAAAAGTTCAAAACGATGGATGAAGCAATAGCATCAGCAAAGGGATTGCATTCTTCAGGTAACAATTTCCACCGGCGCATCCGGCAGGGCTTTCATAAACACGCTGCCATAGCGTTTCGTCACGATACGATTGTCCAAAATACACACCAAACCATGATCTTTCTTATTACGGATCAATCGACCCACTCCCTGCCTTAATTTCAAAACCGCCTCAGGCAACGAATAGTCCATGAAAGGATTTCCGCCCGCTTCCTGGATCGCTTCCAAGCGTGAAGCCGTCAGAGGATGATCCGGCACGGCGAAGGGCAAACGGGTCACAATCACATTCGACAAAGCCTCGCCCGGCACATCCACACCCGTCCAAAAACTATCCGTTCCAAACAACACGCTGCTCACATCCTCTCGAAATTCCTCAAGCATCTTATGCCGCGGCATGCCATCGCCTTGTTTGAACAATCGCCAACCCTTCTTTTTGAAATAACTCTCACAACGCTTCGCCGCATCCTGCATGGTCCGGTAACTTGTGAACAAAACAAACGCCCGTCCATCGCTCTCACTCACCGCATCCATGATCCCTTTCGCTAACAGCTCATCGTATTTCGGCGTGTTCGGCTCGGGGATGGATTTGTAAATCTTCACCTTCATCTGCTTCTGGTAGTCAAACGGACTGCCGATGCTCAAGGCTCGTGCCGATTCCGCACCGACCCGTTTCCGGAAATATCCCAACTCCGGATCGCCAACCCCAAGAGTCGCGCTCGTCATCACCATGCATTTCTTTCCAGAAAACAACAACGGCCGCAACCGCTCCGAGACATTGATGGGTGCCGCATGACAACTGAACTGAGTTTCCTCACGGCCGCTTTTCTCCACCCAATAGACACTACCCTCATCTCGTTGATCGAGAAACTCTCCGACAGTCGCTTGAGTATCGCGAAACTTGCGCGCCAGATCCATTAACTCATTCTTCGAGGTTTCGTTGCCTGTATCTTCCGCTAACTCCGACAACTCCTCCCATAAATCTCGCAACGGCGCTGCCAAACAATTTCCCACCAACTCCGGCCGCCTCACCCGAAACTCCTTCGACCACTCACCGAACTTCGCTGCGTTTCCAATATCGTTAAAAAACTGATCCACCGCCGTCAGGCTGCGCTCCACCGCAAGCATCGGCGCTGCTTTGCGGTACGTTTTCAACAATCCTTTGCGGGTCTTCGGGTTGTAAAGCCGCTGCAAATCAAATCGCAATCCTGCTTGAGTGAGCCTCAAACCCAGCTGGATCGCCGCCACTTGCTCCACCGTGTGCGCCTCATCCATCACCGCGAAATCATTCGGAAAAAGAAATCCACCCATCTTCTCAGGCTCGTTTTCATCGGACATCTCATTCGTTTCTAACAAGGCAAAAAACAAGGTGTGATTCACCACCACCAACTTCGCATCCGCCGCGGCTTTCCGCGCCTCTTGGAAAAAACAATTTCCCTTGGGTCCACAATATCGCTGCGTGCACGAATGCGCCTCGCTGCAAACCTGCAACCAAACCTTCATCGATGGTTGAAACGGAATTCCACTTAACGTCCCATCCCGAGTCTGATCCGCCCAATCACGAATCCGCGCAAGCTCCTCACTTTCGGTCGATGTAAATAAATCGCCCGATTGCTCCCAAGCACGACGTAACCTCGCCGGACACAAATAGTTTCCACGGCCTTTCAACAAAACCGCCGGCAAATCCTCACCCAAAATTCTCCGCACCAAGGGAATATCTTTTCTCACCAATTGCTCCTGCAAATTGATCGTATGCGTCGAGATCACAGCCTTACGACCCGTCGCCAGCGCAAACTTCGCAGCCGGAATCAGATACGCCAAAGATTTCCCCACTCCCGTCCCCGCCTCCGCAACCAATGGCTGCGACGATATGAAACTTTCCGCAACCGCACCCGCAAGTTCCTCTTGTTCAGGGCGATACTCAAAATCTTTCGATTTCGATAACAAACCCGTCCTAGAAAACACATCACGCACCTCCTCAACCAAATCCACTCCCCCTGCGTTTTCCGTAATCGAAATCATCTGCCGTCACTCTCAGCCCTCACCCGCATTTCTGCAAGGCTGTAGCACGACTATGGAATGTAATTAGGCAGGGACCTTTATCCTAAAGGTCCATATCTGACGGCCCGCCAATTGACATCGGGTCTTTTCCGTAACAACCACCACCAGATATGGACGCGTAAGGATACGCGTCCCTGCCTAATCAGATTAAACCCTCAAAAAGTCGCCGTGATCCCCGTGTAAAATCCCAATCCCGCTCCGTTAACCGGGGTCGCAAAATTCGCTAATACATAATTTTGATCCGCCAAGTTCTCGACTCGCGCATGCAGGGTCACGTTTTCGTTCAGTTTGTAACTCGCATGAACGCGGAGCAGTAAATACTCATCCAAAGGAGCACCACCATAGGATCGAGTATCGACGTAAGTCGCCCCAAGCCCAAGTAGCAGTTTCTCGATAGGGCGATACTGAACCGATGCCGTCGCAGTATTTTCAGGCTGATCATCAAGCGAATCACCTAACCATGTCCATGAAACTTGGTAATCAATTTCTTCCGTGATTTTGCCATTCGCGGCAAATTCCAGACCGCGAGTGAGAGTCGACCCAGGCAAGTTGATGGGTGGAGGTGATAGAGGAAATGCAAAGGTCGTTTGAATTTGGTTTTCAATCGAGTTTTCAAAATATGTGACCGAAACCCTATGTTCATCCGTCAACTCCTGTTCTATCCCAAGATCCCAACCCAAGCTCTGCTCTGCCTCGAGATTGGGATTCCCCAAGCCAAAGGTGGTGCCGTACAAATCTAACAAGGTCGGTGTTCGGAAGGCTTTGCCAACACCTGCGCGGAATTTCGTCTTTTCCAGCGCCTCCCATCCACCACCCAATCGCCATGTCACTTGATCGCTGTAATTCACGTAATCTTCCCAACGCACAACCGCATCCGTGGTGATGGTATCCGTTGGCTTCCATTTCATACCAAGGTGACCTCCGTAGCGATATTCATCTGAAACGGTGTTAATGGTGTTCTGATAATCGCTGTGTTCAACAAACCCACCAAACAGCAAAGTGTAAGTATCGGATAACTCAAAACTCTGATCCGTTGATAATATAACACGCTCAAGATCGGCACCGTAGTTTCCGCCCGATGAATCGTTATCGTAACTTTCCTTATACAAACCCATCACCACACTTGAAATCCAACCGGGTGCCAGACGTGCATTCGCATAAGCCGTAACCAAGTTCGAATCCACATGATCGATATTCGTTCCGAAAAAATCATACTGAAATTCCGAGTCCTGACCTCGATACGTCATTCCAAGTGTTAAGTCTTCGGTCTGCGCCCATTCCAATCTCATGGAGCTGCGTAATAGGTCGTAAGACTCATTCGGAGCATCGTTATCCGTATGCTCATGACCTCCACCCACATACCAAGATAATCCATTTTCTTCACCGGAATTGGATGCAAAGACCTGATAACTATCAAAGGATCCGATCTCCGTCCTTAAATAATTGTTAGACTCACCACTACCCCTGGCCGTTTCCATCCACAGAACACCACCCACCGATTCACCACCATGAATCGCTGCTTGCGGTCCACGAAGCACTTCGATCCGACTGAAATCATTCACCCGCGCACCTGATAGAAAATTTCCCATAGGAGAGGTCGAGTCACTGACACGAACACCATCCACAACGAGTTGCGAATATGACGAAGTTGTCCCGCGAATAAGCACGGTACCAGAGGCTCCTATTTGTCCACCTAAAGATGTTGAAACCACACCGGGAATCCGATTTAGCGCATCTTTCATATCAAGAAGACCCAGGCTTTCCATCTCCTCTGGATCAAGAACCGTCACGGCCGAGGTTGTCCGGGAAACATCCCCAGGCATCCTCCATGCCGATACCACCAACTCTTCCAGCTTATCCTCCACCTCCGCGTTCAATGAACTGCAGAGCAATGTCGCAGTTGCTCCAAATAGAGTACAGCCCGTCCTTATAGTTCGCTTATGCGCGAACGTTTTATTTTTTATCATTTATGTTTTACCTCCGTGAGCCTGTATTCCGCAGGTTCGTTCAGAAACTCCCAAGGCTGGCGATCTGACTCAGCTCCCCGTTTTCACGAAAACCCATACAGTGGCGGTACCGCTCCGGATTCTCACCGGATTCCCCATCAATTGACTGCCCGAGCGACAGGCTTCCAAAGGAGTGCCACTGCTATTTCAACAACGACGGAACAGAAATAGGCATATCCATCGATGTATCCAAGCATGTTTTTATATTATTAAGGGCTGTTTTAGCTAAGGCTTATTGCTGAGCCTCTTTTACCCAGTGTTTATGTGGCTTGAAGAGCATTTGACGCTTACCTCCATTGAGTCGTCATTCTCACGCCTCCAAAATAACTCTCATCAGCTTCAACTTGTTCTGAGATTTCATAGCTTGGGAGTTTGGTTGCAATTCGCTAACGAAGTCTCATGAAGAATGTAGCTGCTGTATATTTATTAACCTCCGTGTTCTCGGCCGCTACACGAGCTATGGCGCCCACTACAAAAACTTTGATTAAATCGCTTTGCTTCCAGGCTGGAAGACGGCTTTTTCTCAGATAAATTGACTTGTCTATTAGACAAAAAAGAAAAAAAGAAAAAAGCTAATCCTTACCGAAATCCGTACACGTTTCGTGCATTTCGTGGTTAAAAAATCTTTACTCAACGGATTATCCACGGCGGATCTTCGAGCCCGTGAAAAAGATCGTCATGCGATAAACCTTCTTCTCACGCGTGGAGATAATTCCAGTATTTAAATCCACTTTCTCAGGGATTTCCACACGATGAATATCAACCATCGCTTGAAATCCACGCTCCGAATACACATCGATCAAGATCGCTATGGCAACCGGATTCTTAAAAAGTGCATCTTCGGTGTTTACGGTCGCCCGACCCGTCACAGCGTATCGTTTGATGACTGGCATCATCTTGTCTTGGATAAACTGCACCACTTTTTGTAACGTTTCCGTGTGCTCGACCTGATAGCTATCCAAACGATTCACCAGCTCCTGCCGCGCTTTAATCACGATCTCATCCGCCAGTGGAATATGACGCAACATGTCGTAAGTTCGAGGATCTAACTCCAGCGAGCTTTGATACTCCAACTCACGAATAATATTTTGCTGCACCACTTGGATCGGTGCCTGGGCGTTGATGAAATGATAATGGAAAATCTGCTTAAGCGAAACTAAGGCATCATAGGTCTTTTCCTTAAATGTCCGGTAACGGTTCCGTGCCAAATCGGGGTCAAAATCCGTTATACGCTCTTCCTCTAACACACCTACACCGGATTGCCTGACTTCCGCATTGTGAAGCAAGGTTTCCCGACCACGCTTCAGCTGCCGCGCGATGCTTTCCACCTCATCAACAAATAACACCATGATATGAAACACTGGTTGGCGGAAAAAATGTGCCTGCGGCGTATCGGAAAACTCTTTCCGCAATTTCACCATTTCATCGTAAAATAACTTCAAACATTCCACCTGCACTTTCGTTCTTGGAAACCCATCCAATACCGCACTGTCGCGGAAGTCAGGTTTCAGCAACTCATGGAACAACAACCGCAACACCTCTTCATCCCCCACCATGCCACCTCGTGCCTTGATCTCCTGAGCTTCAGGTGTGCTCAATAACTGACTCACCACAATCGGCTCCGCCATGATCCCGCGGACCTTCCGAATGAAATCCGTGTTCGTTCCCTTACCCGAACCCGGCGCGCCACCTAACAAAATCAACTCTTTCGGAAACCGTAAATTTTCCCGTCCAATATTCGTCTCCAGCTCTTTCCAAACACGGTTGAAAATAAGCTGCGCATCTTTGATTTCTAAATCCGCTCTGGGCTCAGTTAATGAATTTTTACTCACGAGAACGCGATCAAAGAGCATCATCTCCCATCCGTCCAGCACGGATGAAACCTAGTTATTCGTTATAAGTTATAGCTCAAGATAACTTAGCGAATACCACCTCCAATCTGGCTTCTCCAAGTCTTCTGTCTTACTTCTTCTAGCCTTGCGCATTAAAATCATCCCTTTAGCTTCTTCACATGCGCAACAAAGCCATCTCCCTACTCCAAGAACTCACCGAAGCACACTCGATCTCAGGCTTCGAAGACGAAGTCCGAGCAATTTTCATCGACGAACTCGAAGAAGTAGGTCCCCTCGCCACCGACAAATCCGGCTCAGTCATCTGCACACACGCCAACGAAGGCCCACGCGTCATCATCGCCGGGCACATGGACGAGATCGGTTTCATCGTCCAAAACATCACCCCAGATGGATTTCTCCAATTCATCACGATCGGCGGTTGGTGGAACCAAGTTCTACTCGGCCAACGCGTCCAAATCATCAATCGAGACGGCGATAAAATCCCCGGCCTGATCGGCAGCAAACCCGTCCATTTCCTCCCTGCTTCCCAGCGCGACCTGCCTGTAGCTGTCGAATCCATGTTTATCGACATCGGCGCCAACTCCCGCCGCGAAGTCATCGACGCCTACCGCATCCAACTCGGCGCTCCCATCGCCCCACTCTCACCCTTCACCCCCATGATTAACCCCAATCTATTCATGGCTAAAGCTTTTGATAACCGGGTCGGCATGGCTGCCACGATCCAATCCGCCCAGATCCTGGCCGAAATGGACCACCCGAACGAACTCATCTTCGCTGGAACCGTCCAAGAAGAGGTCGGCCTCCGCGGAGCAAAAACCCTCGCCAATTTCACCAAACCCGATGTCGCCATCATTCTCGAAGGCCCGCCGGCCGATGACACCCCCGGCTTCAACCCATCCGAAGCCCAGGGAAAACTCGGAGGCGGCGTCCAGATCCGACTCTATGATCCCACCGCCATCGCCAATCCTCGCCTCGCCGAACTCGCCATCGAAACCGCGGAACTTGCCAACATCCCTTACCAAGTCACCGTCCGCCGCAGCGGCGGAACCGATGCCGGATCTTTCCACCTCGCCAACCACGGCATCCCATCCATCGTCCTCGGCGTCCCCACCCGTTACATTCACTCCCATAACGCCATCATTGATATCAACGATTATCTCGCCATGTTGTCACTAACGGTCGCTTTGGCCAATGAATTGGATCAGGACAGGGTCGATGGACTGACACAATACCTCTGATTTCGAAACGTTCGATTGAATTACTTGTTTGCTTCTCTAGTTAATATTTTTTAAATATCAATAAAACATTATCAATTAGTGACTTACAGTCATATTACTCGATTAATCTTTATGCTGAGAGAAGCTGCTGAAATCGAAATTGAATGGGGCATATCTCGCTCACCGTTTGGAAATGCATTCATCGCAAGCTCTCCAAAAGGCATCGTTCAGCTCTCGTTTTTCGAGACGAACGAAACCGAATCCTACCAGCAGTTGATGCACGCTTGGCCGAAAGCGAAGCTGAATAGAAACGATCGTTTAGTAGGCGAACTCTCACGCCAGATCTTCCAATCTGGGACCTCAGAAAAACCCAAAATCGCCCCCCAAGGCACCGAGTTTCAACTCCAAGTCTGGAAAGCATTACTGAATATCCCGAGGGGTAAAACCGCCACCTACAGCCAAATCGCTAAGCTCATCGGCAAACCCAAGGCCAGCCGAGCTGTCGGAAATGCCACAGGAAAAAACCCCATCGCCTTCCTCATCCCCTGCCACCGAGTCATCCGCACAGACGGTTCCTTAGGTGGCTTCCGCTGGGGAACCAACTGCAAAGCCAAAATCCTTGGTTCGGAACTAGCCTAAGCTCTTCCTCTTCATTCAAAAATCAACAACGCCTCAGTGAGCATTAGCGATTGATGATTATTGATTTTGGATTTTTAATTTGAGAATCCCAATCCCTTTTTCACTATTCACTATTCAATCTTCACTCTTCAATCTACTCTCGCCAACCCATATCAAGCCGACTAAAATCTCCTGTGACTGATCATGAGTAACGATTCACAAACCCCTGAAAACTTTCCCAACGGAAATCCGCCCGATTTCCCGGCGGATATCAGCGGGTATAACGAAAACGACCTGTGGGAACTCGGTGATTCACCTAATGAGTTTCCTAAGGATCTCAAAGAGACTAAAAAAAGTTATGGGATAATGGAGAAACCCGTTTCGACGGACGATTCTCAAAACGCCCCAACCCCACCAGTAGACACTCGAACATTCTACGCCAGCCTAACAGGACTCGAGAAAATCAGCTTATTTGCCATTGTAGCCACTTTTGCCATCTCTGCAGTTCTAGCAATCATCCACTTTTCAAAGGAAATCCCCATCGATTCGAAAATCTCGAAAATCGTCAAATTACCTATCGAAGGCAAAATTCTCACAATTACCACTGTAGAAACCTATTGGCGCAAACCAAACTCTCAAGGTGAAAGTATCGACGTCGTTAAACGTGGAGCCATACTCATCCCTAACATAAAAATGACAGCATCAGGTAAATCCGGAGCCATCCGTATCTTCTTTCGAGATAGCGATGGCACGCTTGTTGGTGACAGCACTACGCTTGCCATTTCAGGAACCCAAGATATCACCATCTCCGCCACCGATGGCTTCAGTGACATAGGCATGCACGCCTCCTACCGCACTGGAGAACACCCACGCTGGATGATCCAAGCCTTCGAAGGCCCATCCGTCGACGCCCCCATCGAAAATTTTCACCCCATCTTCGAGACCGAAATCTCCACAGATATACGTTAAAGAGTGAATGATGAGTAGTGAATAGTGAAATGAATTAAAATCTCTCTGCTTTGACTCCATTTTATTCCATCCAAGCCATCACCGCTTCGCCTATATTCTAATTGCTCGTAAAACTCGCTCTGCTTTGACTCCATTTTATTCCATCCAAGCCATCACCGCTTCGCCTATATTCTAATTGCTCGTAAAACTCGCTCTGCTTT
>JAJTHK010000136.1 GCA_021298895.1 Luteolibacter sp. | reverse complement strand
TCATCAATCATCAATCATCAATCATCAATCATCAATCATCAATCATCAATCATCAATCATCAATCATCAATCATCAATCATCAATCAACAATCATCAATCGGAAATCATAAATCCAAACGGTGCGTATCGTAACTCGGTTTGATTGACGATTGATGATTGTTGATATGTGATTTTTGATCTGAGAAATGCACTATTCTTGGGCATCCCAGAATCACCTCTTGCAACAAGGGGTTGGAAACCCCTTTATCCATATGAATCCCCCACCAAACCCCGACCCCAACGGGATCACAGACATTAGCCCGGGGTTGAGCATCGCGACACCTCGGGACATCCACGCCCACCATCCCCCGATCCCAGCGGGATCAAAGACATTAGCCCGGGGTTGAGCATCGCGACACCCCAGGACACCGCGTGCAGCCAAACCCCGATCCCAGCGGGATCACAGACATTAGCCCGGGGTTGAGCATCGCGACACCCCAGGACGTGCGTCACACCTGATATCCGACCCCGGCAGGGGTCGCAGAAACGTGGTCTAAATCACAACCTCAATCCAAATACCGAACATCATACGCTACACCCGCCTTTTCTAACATGAGAATGTATTCCTCACGAAATGATCTAACCCGATGATGTTCCGCTTGATTGGAAATATATTGCTTTACCGCATCTCTCGAACTGGCACTCACGCTGAATGCAGCATAACCATTTTGCCACGAGAATTTCTCGCTCCTTGGAATCTCATCGCGCACCCAAGAGGTCGAAGATTTTTTTAGATCTCGAACGAAATCGGACAAGCAATGTGTGGCCTTCAATCCCACAAGCAAATGCACGTGATCGGCCACACCACCTACAGCTTGCGGAATTCCATCCAAACCGCGCACGGTTCCACCAATATATTCATGCAAACGTGATATCCATGAATCATGAATGAAAGGGATTCGGTCTTTGGTGCCGAAAATGATGTGGTAATGAAGACTAAGGTGGGAGGAAGCCATAGCGAAAATTTTCTATGGAAGAAAATCTAACATGTCACGTGCATTCTAGCACCCCGCTGGGGTGCGGATGTTTTTTTTTGCGCACGATACCCGGGGTCTGCGACCCTGGGCTAATTTCTAGCACCTCGCTGAGGTGCTGGTTTTTTCAAACAATTCCACGAAACCGTGAACCGGCTAATTTCTAGCACCCCGCTGGGGTGCGGATGTTTTTTGCGCGCGATACCCGGGGTCTGCGACCCTGGGCTAATTTCTAGCACCTCGCTGAGGTGCTGGCTTTTTCAAACAATTCCACGAAACCGTAAACCGGCGAATTTCTAGCACCCCGCTGGGGTGCGGATGTTTTTTGCGCGCGATACCCGGGGTCTTCGACCCTGGGCTAATTTCTGTGATCCCTCCGGGATCGTAATCAACACATCAACCGATCCCAACGGGATCAAAGACATTAGCCTGGGGTTGAGCATCGCGACACCCCGGGACACAGCGTGCAGCCATCCCCCGATCCCAACGGGATCACAGACATTAGCCCGGGGTTGAGCGAAGCGACACCCCGGGACACCGCGTGCAGCCATCCCCCGATCCCAACGGGATCAAAGACATTAGCCCGGCGTTGAGCATCGCGACACCCCGGGACTTGCGTCCCACCTGATATCCGACCCCGGCAGGGGTCGCAGAAAACCCATACCTCGGATTAATCCTTAATCAGCATCGGCATCGGAACTGAGATGACTTGCATCCCAGCAGCTTGGGCGGCGATCACACCTGGAGGTGCGTCTTCGATGACCAAGCATTTTTCTGGAGCGACGCCGAGCATTTCAGCAGCTTTGAGGAAAATATCTGGAGCTGGCTTTCCGTTAACCACGTCATCAGCGGTGACGACTTCATCGAACCAGTCCGAGCAATCCAAAAGTCTCAATGTTTTTTCAACCACGTAGCGTGAACCACCTGAAGCAACGGCTATCGGCATTTTTCCTCTGAGCGATTTTGCAAACTCCGCCACTTCATCTATCAATTCCACGGTGTTGAGTTTTCTCAAAAACGCATCCCGCTTCGCAAGCGCCACTGCCTCTGGATCGAGCTTAAGATCGTATTCTTCATTGAGATCAACCACGATATCGCGGGTCGGCCTGCCACCCATGGCAAAAAACACGTCTTCTTTGAAAATACCACCTGCGCCGTAGGCCGCGAGGGCCTCGCACCAAGCATCGAAATGGGCGGGCATCGAGTCGACCAGCGTCCCATCACAATCAAAAATGACTGCTTCGTAACCGGTTTTTGGAAAATCAATCGCTCCTACTTTTGACATGGCGCGGAGGAATTACTGGGGTGGCGCGAAGTATGCAAGCCCCTATCTCACAATTTACAGCATTTGCCAAATCCTCCTTTTCCCCCTAAAATCCGGCGCTTGCAGCGGCTGGCAAAATGGTTTGACTCGATCGAAACCGAAAAACCCTTTGATTCCTGTAAAATTTGCCAGAATTTCCTCTCCGAAACCGGCGGAAACTGGGTGATCAACAAACACTACCACCGCAAGGAATGCGTTCTGGAATATGCCATCTGCGTCCACTGCCGGGACGAGGTTTCGAACAGTTTCAGCCATGACTCAAAGGCGGCGATCCGTGATTTCCTAGAAACCAAGATCGATTGGCAGGAGCGCATCCTCGAATGGTCGAAGCTGGACAGCCCCATCAAGCGCTTGGATCACTGTGTCGCCTGCACCATGCCGCGGGAGTGGATGTTGGGATTCACCATCTCCGCTCAGTTCCAACACGATGGCTCTTTGATCGAAGGCGCGCTGCCGCTGTTGTTGTGTAGCCACTGCGTTTCCCAAATCAACGACAGCCTGTCGCCAGAAAGTCGAGAAACATGGAAACGATTCATCGCCATGTATTTCGAAGGGCCCGATTCACAGGATTATCACCCCGGGATTTTCTGAGAGGAGAAAAATATCACTTCTTATCCTTCGCTCTCTGGAATCTGGAACGGCGATCTGAATCTTCTTCCACAACGGGTTTTGCGACTTCCTCCACGATTTTTTCCTCCACGGGTTTAACCACTTTGGGAGTGCGGATTTTTTGTGGTTTGTTCGCTCTTGGTTGATTCGATTTTTCACGTTTGAACCTAACAAACTCCGGAAGTTTCCAACCCGTTCGTGTGATCAAGGCCTCGATAACAATCAAAAGTAAAAGAGAAATACCCAGTGGAAGATTGAGAGAGTGCGCAGCCAAGTAAGGTGGTCTCAGCCATGCGTCTTCGAGGTTCAATAATTTTCTACCATTGGTTTGGTGAGATACCTGTCTCAACTCTTCTAAGCGCTCGGGTTCAAATGCCCATTCCACACTCGATCCCACGCTGACAGGACCAAACGCCAACGCGTGATCCCCTACTCGGATCGCGCCTTTCACCACGCTACCTTCATTCATATCGCGGCTGAGTGAAAAATGTCCCGGGGCGATGCGGCGCCATGGAACTTCATAACTCACCCCACCCGCCTCATCTTGCAGTTTCACTACAGGAGGATCCTGATTGAGTCGTTCTCCCCATTGCTCTGAGTCGTAAAACAAACTCAATTCCAAACGCGTGCCTTTCATCTGGTGCCTGATCGCAATCCCGGGCGGCAATTGTTGCCCCATGAGGAACCGACCCATCGTCTGCACAAAATCTCCATATCCTTTCCAATTTCTAACATCTTCTGAAAAATCGCCACCCAGAGGAAATGACACTGCAGCGGTTCTTCCCAATCCGCGGCGCGCATGCGCAACCAGTGGTGCGACATATTCATCTTTGGAAACGAGAGATACGGTCGAATCTTTGCGTGCGTAGGATAAATTATAACCACCCACCACCGGCATCCACTCGATGGGCTTTGGTGAAATTTCACTCCATCTCCCAGAGGCTATGCTTTGAACCTTCTCCTCAAGAAACGCCGATCTAGCAATCGTAACGGTCTCCTGTGCGAAAATCTGTGGAATATCCATGGGCCGATCCGAGAAAAACATCCGTCCGTTACCAAGCTTCGCGATATCTTCACACAACGCGGAATCGATGTCCGCTTTCGTGCCTAAACCGATGACTGAAACCGTCGCACCTTCCTTGGTCATTTCAGCTAATAATTTTTTATAATCGCCTGGCTCTTCCGTATCCTGAGTATCGGTGAATAGGATCACATGTCGGGTCCCAGCTGTGGATTTACGCAATTCCTCCCAACCAGCCTTCAATCCTGTGTAAGCATAGATACCACCACCACCCGATGAAATCCTAGAGACTCTCTGGCCGATGTTTGCCTGGTTCCCACCGACCTTGGTGAGTGGGACGATTTTATCTGGCTGACTATCTACGGCAAAAACCGTCACCTGATCCATGCCGCCCAAGAGATTCACTGCAGCAATCGCTCCGGAGTTCGCCAGATCCATTTTGGTTTTGCCGCCCGCAACGCCAACACCCATCGATCCAGATCGATCCATCACAATCGCCAGAGCCACTGATAGTTTTCGATGCTCAGATTTCAACTCCATGGAAACGGGCAACAGTTCATCAATTTCGGATTGGAAATATCCCCCTGCCCCGAAGGAACGTTTGCCGCCAACCATCATGAATCCACCTCCTTGCTCCCTCACGAAGAAATCCAATGATTTGATGAAATCGTTGGGAATCTCATGTGCAGGAACATTGTTGAAAATCACTGCCTTGGTTCCACCTAACATACCCGCCTTTAGTTGAGATGTATCTTTGATCACCTGCACATCGAAATCCATATCAGCCATCGCTAGGGCGACTGGATCGTTTTCATACTTCGTAACCAACACCAAGCGCGGCCCACCAGTGATTTCCATCCAACGCTTGATCCGGTTATTTCCCAGATGCGCATCGACGACCGGACGAATCTCCGCCTCATATTCAAATGCACCCACCTGCCCCAACTGATCCGTGAACTCCGCGGTTCCAACCCCATCTTTCACCGCGATATCGGTTTCCACCAAGGTCTGACCATTGCGCTTGATCAACAACGGCACGGATTCTTCTTTGTTAGATCTAACTAATACAGAAATTAAAAATGGCTCACCCACCTGCACACGCTCAGGAAACTGAAGCCGTGCCACCCGCGCATCTTGAATTGTCTCCTCTCTTACCAAACGATAATCCAGCGGAACTCCACGCTTCTTCATTTGTTCCGCTGCTTCGGTCAAGGGCTCGGTCGCATATCCATCGGTAAACAACAACACTCGGGTCGGCATTTTCTCATCCACCTGCGCCATCAAGTTGGACAACGCCAATCCAGTCCGCGTTTGCTTGCGTGAACCCGTGAACGATGACCCATCGATCCCTGCCTCAGCAACCTCCGCCGCGTAATTCACAAAACGCAGCTTGTCATTTCTTCCTGGTTTCGAGCTTTCCAATAGCCTTGTCCATTCAGGTAAACCTTTGTCGATCAGATCCTCGGTAGAATCGGATCTATCTAACAAAACGATCAGTTCGAGTGCATTTTGCTGCTTCACAAATTTCGGCCCCGAAAGCATGGCTATCAACAACAGCAAAATCACCAATCGCAGTGGACGAAACAGTCCCAGCTTTGGCCAAAACCACCCGACCAAACCCAGTAAGGGCAGCAGCAGAAAACTTTCCGGAAAATCAAAATCCATCTCGCCCTTAGTAAAAATGAATTTAGCGAATGAGCGAGGCAAAACTTCAGCCCTTAGAATTTCCAGATGAGCGGAATAATAAGGCAGCTCACGATCCAGACGATGATATTGAGCGGGATACCGATACGGAGGTAATCGCTGAATTTATAACCGCCCGGGCCATACACCATCATGTGTGTCTGGTAGCCCATCGGCAGCGCGAACGCACATGAAGCTGCAATCGTGATGGTGATGATAAATGGACGGAAATCTACCCCAAGTTCCTGGGCCAGCCCTACCACAATGGGCACCAACATCACCGCTGTTGCGTTATTGGATAAAACCTCTGTAAGTAATGAAGTAAATAAATACACAACCCAGAGCATGACGTAAGGTAAAATGGCAGGAGAAACATGATGACGAGTCATATCAACGAGCCCTTTAGCAAGCCACTCGGCAGTACCTGATCCCTGCATTGCCATTCCTAGACCTAACAATCCGTATAGCATCAGCAACACTTGCCAGTCGATACTCGCATACGCCTCACGCGGCGTCAGGATACGCAACCATAATAAACTCAGCGCACCCACCACGGAGACATAGTGAATAGGAATCGATACGACTCCGACATTCATCCGACTCAATAAATCTGTCATTGAAACGGTTAGAACCACGCCAATCAGAACAGCCCAGGAGATTTTGATGGATTTTATACATTCAGCATTCTCAGCACCATCTTCTGGTTTTGCATCTGGCGTGTCCGTAAGAACGAAATCGCGAGTTTCTTTCAGACTGATCAAGTTATTCACCGCAGTGATCACCAGCAATGTATCGCCATGATCCAGCGGAAGTTCTGCCATGCTACTTGTAATATTTAATCCATTGCGATGCACAGCGAGCACCACGCAGTTGTAGCGCTGACGGAAATCCGAGGCCGCCAATGTTTTTCCAACCAGAGAAGACTCATATGGAAGAACAAGTTCCGATACGATTCCATCAACCGTGGAGAGCTCTTGAGCACCGATTTTTGCAAACAACTCCTGCGCCTTCGCCGCACCGCCTTTGCGACGATGCAACGCCACTAAAAATCGATCATTTTTCTCAACCGTAACTTCACTAAGTGGAAGCATCAAACGTGCGCCGCGACGACGAATTTCTAATACATGAATGCCAGCCTCTTTACTTCCCAGCGCTGTATCGAACAACTTCTGACCTATCATTTCAGAACCTTCGGAAATCAAAAGGTGATGTAATGGCACGACTCGGAAATCGATTTCCAAACTTCCCGTGATCGAGGATCGAGCGGGCAATAACTTAGGACCAAAAATTGTCATGTAAGCAACGCCCGCTATCGCCAAAGGAACACCGACTGGAGCGAGTTCAAACATCGTCATTGGAACCAAATTCATGTCTCTGAGAGTTCCGTTGACCAAAAGATTGGTCGATGTTCCGATCAATGTGCAGCATCCGCCGAGGATGGATGAATAGGACAGAGGAATAAGTAATTTTGATGCCGCAATGTTTTTCGATCTAGCAAAACCCAGAACCGCCGGCATCAAAATCGCAACAATTGCTGTGTTGTTCATCCATGCACTGAAGAAAGTCGCAACCAGAGAGAATGCAAAAATTGAGGTTCTCACCCCGCCGTTGATGTTTTTTTCAAGTAACCGCCCGATCTGATTAACTGCACCAGATTTCTCCAATGCCCCGCCTATCACAAACAGGGCAGCGATGGTGAGAGGCGCTTCGTTGCTAAAAACTTTGGCCATGCTATCCATACCAACCAAACCCAATGCCACCAAAAGGCACAAGATCGTGAGAGCTAGCACGTCAGGAGGTGCCCACTCACGCATAAATGCGACCAAGGTGAGTCCGATAACGATCAGTGTAAGTGCAATTTCTTGGGTCATGGATTGCCTAGAACGGGGCGTCTGTGATTCAGCTATGGGCTTTTGGCAAGCCTAGGATCATCAATCCGAGCGTAAAATAGGGGGAAAAGCTTAATATGATAAGCAATTCAATGCTTTTCATGCTGATCGTGGAGCTTACGAGTCTCTTCAAAATCATGCCTTTCACAGGCACCGAGACCAAAACCAACCACAAGAATGAGTAAAGCAATACGTTTCATCGCCGTCGTTCTAGACAATCCGGCTCCAAAAGCAACCCCAGAACTAGGGAAAATTACTCAAGTTATGGCTGCTTGAAAATTAGCCGAGGTAGAATAATCCAAGGAATAATGATGGATTGGGTTTAAGTTATCTCGCGCAAAGGCGCTAAGACGCAAAGGATGGAAATCTAAAGTTTATCAAAACTTAAATTATCCTTACCCATTTAATTCCAAACTTTCGTGATTTTCGTGGTTCCAATACACTTCCCTTTGCGTCTTAGCGCCTTTGCGCGAGATACCTCCACAGCCCTGTTTCACAAAAGCAGAGCTTTCACCTCTTTGATCTCATGAGCTTTTCGCTTTCCGAGAATGAATGTGGGAAGTAGAAAGCAGGAGCCTATCCTTTCCAAACAAACCGAACATGTCCGAGTTAATTTCCCAAGAAACCCAAAATAGTGATCGACTCGAGCTCGCCCTCAGAGCCTCGAACGAGGGCATCTGGGACTGGATGGTTGGCGAGAAGAAAATTTACTATTCCAGAAGAATCATCGAATTCCTCGAGTGCACCGAATCAGGAGCACCCAACTTATTTCTACCTCCTTTCACTCATGTCCACGAACTTGAACGCTTCGCTTTCGAAAATGCTGTCAATCGCGCCCTCGACGTAGGAGGACCCGAAACCCTCGCTATCGACGCCAGGATTCAAACCGGTGGCAACGAATGGCGTTGGCTGCGGATTCGCGGCACGGTGGTTAGAAATCGAAATGGCGAGGCCTTGCGCATTGCGGGATCGATGATCGATATCAGCCTCCGCAAAAACGCCGAAGCACAAATCGAAGAAGAACGTCACCTTTTACGAAATCTGATCGATCACGTTCCGCTTCAAATCTACTTCAAAGACCTCGAATCCAAATTCGTAATGGTAAACCGTGGCATGAGTGAATACCACGGTTATGACGCTAGCGTGAGTTTGATCGGAAAACACGACCGCGATTTATTTTCCAACACTCATTGGGAAAAAGCCGAAGCCGATGAGCAACGCATTATCAAAACCGGAATTCCAATGACAGGTCAGCTCGAATGCGAAACCTGGCGAGAAGGAGCCGAGACCTTCGTGGTGACTTCCAAATTCCCATGGCGGGATAAAAGCGGAACGATCAAAGGCACATTCGGTGTTTCAAGCGACGTAACTTCACTGGTCACCGCACAACGTCAAGCAACCGACCTAGCGAACGAACTTCAGCAAAAAAACATCGCCTACGAAGAAGAAGTCAAACTGGCACACGAAATCCAACAAGCGCTCTCCACTTCCGTCTATCCACCCGCAGTCGCTCAAAATGGCAACCAGATTTTCTTTGGCTCACGTTACCTTCCCATCTCTGGCTTGGCTGGCGACTTCTACGAAATCATCAAGCTCAGTAGCAATCGTTACGGAATTTTTATCTGCGATGTGATGGGTCATGGCGTACGCGCCGCCTTGGTTGTCGCCATGCTTAGAGGACTCCTTGCCACCCAAGCCAATGGCAAACACGATGCATCGCAGTTTCTTGGTAAGCTGAACTCCGGCTTATTCTCCATTTTGAAAAGAGCCAACGTGACCATGTTTGCCACAGCATTCTATGGCATCATTGATCTCAATGAACTATCGATGGAGTACTCCTGCGCCGGCCATCCAGGCCCTATCGTAGTTGGGGAAAAATCTAGCCATCAAATCTGCACGGGACGTGGCGGGAAAGGCCCAGCTCTTGGCTTAATGAGCCAGCTAACCTATCCCATTCATACGCTGGATCTAACCGATGTTCAGCGATTGCTTCTTTTCACGGACGGTGTTCTTGAAGCTGAAAATGACGAGGGCGAACAATTCATGGATCAACGCCTGTTGAAAATCGCCAGTGACAACCCACAAAAAGACATCGAAGAATGGTTGGAATCCATCATCGAAACCGTTCTGGATTTTTCAGACTCTCATCACTTCGACGACGATGTCTGTATGCTTGGTTTACATATCGTTAAAACAAGCTGACTTATTCAGGCTTGGTCAAACTCTCAAATGAATCCACTCCATGAGCTTTAGGCTTTGGGGCCCCTTTTACATCCGAAGCACTCGTAAGTGAGATCGCTTGATATTGATCCTTGAAATTATCAACTGGAGCCGCGCCAGTTCCACTCAACTCAATATCAACCCATCGATACCCATCTCTGACAGGACTGAACAATATATCGAGACGACGATCTTTAGACGCAGTAACAATAATATCCGGGACACCAACTTTCAAAGAACCTGAAATATTACCTGACGCATCCTTAGTCGCCATGGATCCTTTAATAATCATCCTCGCACGCTGCTCCAGATAAATATTCTTCAACTCCACAATCTCGCCACTGCGACGCATCAGCAGTTTGACTTCATCATCAAAATTCGGCAGTTCATACCAACGATCGTCCAATACGATGGATAGATGACCCAGAAATTTAAATTGAGATAACCCGATGCGCGAATCAATCGCATGAGACATATTTAATTCAAGCTCACCATCATTTCCAGAACTAGGAGTGAATCGAAAGATGTTAGAATCATTATCGGAATTCGTGATGACCCTACCCTGATAAAACCTACCCATGCTGCTGCCTAGCAAAGATGAAATTTGAAACGACTCCAAATCCACGTGAAGCTCGTGCGTTGCGCCTTGAGCTTGAGGGCTAATCTCACCAAATAAATTGATTGAGCCCTTATCTTGCAAATCCTCACCGGCAGTGGCAGGCACTTTAAAACGCATGCTTTTGATATCGAGCTCCCCACCACGAACTTGAATGTAAGAGCGATCTAGCACCAATGAAGGCCATCCCTTGATCTTCAAAGCACCTTTATTCAGACGAATTTCACCACCTTTACTGAGCTTGGTAGGCAAGTACGAAGCCTCAACCCCTTCGACCATTTTATCGAATGCTTCCTCTCTTGATAAAAACACATTCAAGTTATCCACTGAGTAGCGATTGAACTTAATTAAAGAATTCTTCGTATCCTTTTTAATCGAGGATGTATCAGATCCACTTGGCGCTATTAGAAAGAGCTTACCATTGCTTCCTGTGATCTCCTGACCTTGGAAAACTTTTCCAACAAAGCATATTGGTGAGATTTCAGCATTCAGACCACTCACCTCTAATCGATTGAGTGCATATGACTCTGACCAGTTCATCGCAACATGCGCTGCGGAAGCCGTGGCGGGATTGATTCTGAATTGCTGAATCTTCGTTTCACTACCCGTGACGCTCTCCACCTTAGAAATCAATCCATTCCTGAAGGCCGAGCTATTGGAATAAAGAATCATCACCCCACCTATGATCAACATTGCGATCAGAAAAATGATAAATCCCGCAATCTGAATCAGCTGCAGACGCTGATTCTGAGCCTTCAACTTATCCCTAACTTGTTCTGTCCTGCGCTTTCGCTTTCTTACTTTTACTGCCTGCGTTCCATCAGCCCTAGTCACCAACTGACCCTCATCTTCTCCTCGGTGTTTTAGCCGCTCCAACATTTCGTCGATGGAATACTTCTCCGGCTCACTATTGGAATCTGGCATATCAAATAAAAATCAACGCTCGCGATACGGCTTACCAGTTGGGTCAACGAGTTCAACATTCACGAAAAACAAAATTGCGGTCGAATTATGTCTAACTCCTTCGGATTTAAAAAATCTACCTAACATTGGAATACTACCAAGTATTGGCGTTTTATCTTCAAGCTTGGTGACACTATCTTTTAATAAACCACCTATCACGATCGTCGCACCATCCGCAATAACCACACTTGAATCCACCTTTTTCACGCTGAAAACTGGCTGCAAAATAGCATTCTTGGTGAGTTCAACCGACTCACCATCAGCACCTACAAAATTGATAGGAGAACCGTAATTTACGAAACCATCGAAGTCAGTTATGACTGGCTTAATTGCCACGTCAATATATCTGCGATTCTCATCTACCGTAGGTAATACCTCCATAAATACTCCAGTATCACGTGTCTCGAAAGCACTCGGAGTTGAAGGAACGATAGGAGTAGGAGTAATAGAGTTTACAGATTGTGGAATTTGCGGGGGTTCGTATTCCGAGGCATAGATGAATTCTCTAATCATCGTGATGGATGCAGCTTGGCCACTACGAGTAGTGATGGATGGTGTCGCGAGAATATCAGCACCTTTATTCTGATCCATTCCACGCATCAAAACTTGCATTGTCGTATTATCAATCACTCCGTTCAAACCAACAACACCAGGCGCTCTAGAAAATTGTTGAACATCCCGATCACCACCGGATGTAAGAAGTGTATCCAAGTTATAACCAGAAAAAGCACCCTCACCACTTCGATTTCCTGCCGTGATTGGATTACGTGGAACTCCATTCGCACCAACCACAGGAAAATCATCAATCAAAGCTCCAGTGCCAACTGTTCCACCTGTTAAATAACCCCTATCCGATAGCACACTACTTTTTCCTCCTAAACCAAACTCATTGATCATCCAATCAAATCCAAGTTCTTCCAAAACGCTTTTCTCGATCTTAATCATGGTCATCTTAACCGTTACGATGACTGGATCCGTCTGGACGACCAAATCGATAATTTGCTGGATGATATCGTGATTACTCAGTGTGTTGACCACTAGAAGTGAATTACTGGTAGGAATGTAAGTCACGGATGCTCCTTGGGGAAAGGACACCCCTTGCAGGGCAAATGCCTCTTGGGCACCCATGCGTTGTGCCAGGGATTTATTTACATTAGGTGTTTCATTGAAAATATCATCTTCTTCCTTGGCCTTCACTGAAGCTCCCGCTGTTAGGTTACTCAAAAAATCCGGAGGAACCCGATAAGTCCGTGAAATCAAACTGTTACCTGCCGCACCTTTATGAGTGATCGTAACCGCATGATCATCATATCGGAAGCTAGTCTTCGTCATGTCTGTAATGTATTTGAGGATCTGCTCCACAGGCACATTCGAAACCCTGAGATCAAACTTTCTAGCCAAAATCTCTTTAGCAGGAGAAGCGCTGGGATCACCGAGATTAACGGTGATATTCATACCTTTGAGTTCAGGAACCAATTCAAAGGTATCATTAGCAGCAGCGCGTGCACGCAAAACGTCAACAGCCTCCATTAATGTTGCATTCTCAACAATAAACTGCGGAATAATAATACGAGTGAGTTTATTGCTTAACGGAACATTTGAATTCGGGGATGCCTTGTCATTGATAACTGGCAAATTTGGTGTCTCGAATTTCGATGCCAAAGGTAACTCCCATTCGCGACTGACTTGCATCAGAGCCTCAGCACGTGCCTGACCATAAGCGGATTTATAAAATTTGGATTTTGTATTCGACACACGTTCCATGCCTTTTCTTGCGGCTTCGTTGTGAGAATCAATTTTCAAAATTGAGGTGTAATGATTTTCTGCCTCGTCAAATTTTCCAAGGTCATAGGCGCCGTCCGCCATGTAGAGAAGTCTTCTGACCTGATCCACATCTTTCACATGATCTCCAGTGATTGCGGGGTTGGTGCGAATCGGATCATCGAGTTCGTTACGAGTTGCTAATGCACCTGGATGATTTGGTGCGATATTTTTATCCAAAACCACTTCGATAACTTTCTTCGCCTCTGCGACCTTGCCTACTCTTGCAAGTTCTCTAGCATGTTCAATAGAAGCTTGGGCATATCGATCTAGAGCTGCATTTCTGAGTTCGGCTGTTGTGGGAGAATCAGGAAACGAAGCACTTGCACCCGCGTAGGCATCGATCGCATCTTTAAATTTCCCAGCCAAGTAGAGTTCATCTCCTTTTTGTAAAAGCATCTGAGCTTCTTCAACGGCAGCTCGACGCTTCTGTAACTCCTTGTCTGCCAGGCTCAATTTCGGCTTGGATTCCTGCGAAAAACCGTTTGGCAACAGCCCAAACGAAATTGCGAGCACAAAGCCACAACTTGTTAAGGGTTTACTTATAAGAAATCGCATGCGGAGTTTTTCCAGACATATAGACAGAAAAAGCCGAAAGGGTAAGCGTAAAATCCACAAATAATCAATTTTTCTTAGACTCTTTGGCAAACGGTCATTCGCGTCAATTTAAGCACATAAGTCACTTATTCTCATAGATTTACAAAAATAAAGTTTGACAAGTTATTGAGGTCGGCAGGCTTGGTATGTTCAGAAACCATACCCAACCAACAGCTTTAGCTGTTGGCACTTTTGC
>JAJTHK010000155.1 GCA_021298895.1 Luteolibacter sp. | reverse complement strand
GTTTGTTTTTAGCGAAGTGACTTTACCGGGGTCCGCCGGTTCATCAACCCACCATGCGGATGAAGAGGAAGTTGCCCACAACAGCACGCTTCTTCGACGAGTTTCAGACCCATTCTCGAATCGGCCTGTTGTGGGCAACTTCCAAGAACTTCGCGCCGATCTGAAGCGCTCAGAAGCCAGTTTTAACCCACAGATTTTGCGGAAGAGGCTTTTAAATAAATCAATTTCCTGAAGTTTCACCCAGCTGGGCAATCCCTCATGCCATGCGTAATCATCGGAATCAAGAAGCTGATTAGATATCCGATCACGAATCTCGTAATCGTTAAATGGCCCCGTTTTCTTACCGTTCTGTATTAGCCAAATTTCCATGATTACAAATTTCTAAGGGACTTTGCTGCATCGCTTCGAGCAGCAAAGAATGCCGGCACCAATGCCGCTAGCGAGCATAACACAAATGCCATCAATCCGATCACCAATTGTTCAACTGGATTATTATAAACAGGTATCACACCAGAACCTGTTAGAGATTCCGAAAATGGATCAAATCCCAACACACGCATAGCCTCTTGGATGTAGCCACGGAAATAAATCACTAACCTTCCGATACCAACGCCAAGAACAGCACCTAAAAATCCCAACAACATTCCCTGATACAAAAATACTTTTACAATCTGTATCGGAGCTGCCCCCAGCGCTTTCATGACACCAATCTCACGTCGCTTTTGAATCGTCACAGTGAACATTACTGCCATCATCGAGAACGCTGAAATCAAAACGATAAATGATAAAACGAAATACATCATGACTCGCTGCTGACTGATCAGTTGGAAAAATGGCTTATATTCATCTCCCCAAGTTTTAACATATTCTGCAGATCCTAAATACTCTCTCACTTTGATCGCTACAGGCTCTGCTTGATATGGATCTTCCAATCGCAACGCAACTCCCTGAACCCCATCAGTCAAGCCGGCCAAATCCTGAGCCAAAGGCAAGGGAACGAATATGTCTGGCGTCACCGCCATCTGCGATGCCGCATAAACCCCTATCACTTGAACTTCTTTTGGCAGAACCAAGTTCTTGATACCTTTTAAAATTTCCCCATCCATCTCCGATTCATCGGTTTTGGACAACGCTTCATAGGCTTGGATCAGCTTCGCCTTATTCTCAGCGGAAAATCTGAAAATCTTTTTATCCTCGCTCGGTTCACCACCTTCCATCGCCTTCAAAAGATCAAACACCATGACTTTTTCCAATTCACGGAACGATTCCGAATGAATCTGAGCCCAAGAATCATAAACCCCAATTAATTTATCCGAAGTGATCTCAAAACCATCTCCTACTTGCTTCAAATCTTCTTGCAAAACTTTCGTCATCATTTCCCACGGCTCAGCATGCACCGCTCGAACGACTGGCTTTTCAGTCACTTTGTAAGCATCCATCACGCTGTCAAAATTTCGAGTCGAATATAACCTCATCGTATCACCGACTCGAAGTCCGAATTGCCCAGCTATAAGCGATGATACAACCGCTCTATCATCTAATCCTAAATCCGAATTTGATTCAGGAAAATTATCTAAATCTAACATTTTAGCCACACCGGATACTTGATTTGGATCACTGGTATCAACTCCTCGAAATGACACAGGTTTTTGCCAAGATCCCACATCAAGAATCACGTTGTCAGATATATGAGCGGTTGCCGCTTTGACCCCTTCAACTTTTAAAAGGTCTTTTGCAAGCAACTGCCATGCTGGAATTTCGGCGCCTTCCTCTTGCGAATTAGCAGGTGCCTCCATACCTGTATAAACAAGTATATGAGGGGTGAAGCCTAGTAATTTTGCCTTCACATCTCTCTCAATTCCCGCAAATCCAGCCATAACAACCACCAAAACCAAAACCCCCAACAACACCCCGATGAGTGAAATCAACGTGAACGAGGACAATACAGCGCGACGCGGATTGAGATACCGCCTGGCCAACATGAAACTGAAGGATCGCTTTTTGATACGGAGACCTAGCCCCATCCTCGCTCCAGAATCAACCTCGTTCTTCATCGAATCAAGATTCAGGTGAAATACCTACCCTCAATGCTCACGTGAGAGCATCCATTGGGCAATTTCACGCAGCCTGGCGCCGCGTTCACCGAAAATACCCAATGCATCCAAAGCAACACGAGTCAGGCGCTCAGCTTCAATGCGAGACTCTTCCAAGCCCCACACCGATGGATAGGTCGACTTATTCGCCGCCACATCTTTACCCGCAGTTTTACCAAGGCTTTTGGTAGTTTGGGTGACGTCTAAAATATCGTCGATCACCTGAAATGCCAGACCGAGCGAATATCCGAAGTCGCTCAATGCCGCCAATTGTTCAGCGCTCGCATTCGCAGTCATTCCACCCAAACGCAGAGACGTCACTAACAACGCGGCGGTCTTTGCTTCATGAATCGCAAGCAATTGCTCTTTGTTGAGTTGCTGACCTTCGCCTTCCAAATCCAAAACCTGGCCACCAATCAACTTTCGGCTACCACCGGCAGATGCCAGCTCGGAAATCATATCCCCAACCTTGTAACGCGCGCAAGGTTCAGATTTGGCCAACAAGGCAAATGATTCAGTCAACAAGGCATCCCCGCAAAGCACAGCCATTCCCTCGCCGTAAACCTTATGACAAGTCGGGCGCCCACGCCGCAAATCATCGTCATCCATGCACGGCAAATCGTCATGCACCAAAGAATAGGTATGCATCAACTCAACCGCACACGCTGCTCTGATAGCCGTTGCCTGAGTTCCGCCACATGCCTCAGCCGCAGCGATACATAGAACCGGACGCAAACGTTTTCCGCCAGCGAAGATCGTATAACGCATTGCCTCATGAATCGCACCAGGAGTCTCACCTGGCATAGGCAGGAAATCATCCAACGCCACATCCACATCAGAAACCAAAGTTTTTAAATAGTCTTTGAGATCGTCGTTCATGAAAATGTAATCAGAGAATTTCCGCAATCTGCACCGCATTAAGAGCGGCACCTTTGCGCACCTGATCGCCAACGACCCACAAATCCAAGGCGTTTTCTAACACCAGGTTTTTACGTATCCGCCCCACCAAGCAATCATCCTTACCCGTCGTATCTAACGGAACAGGGAAAAGTTTCTGCGAAGGATCATCCATCACTTTAATACCAGGTTTACCAACAAAGGCATTTCTCGCCGCTTCAACACTTGGTTCTTTACTGAACTTGGCGGTGATCGAAACCGAATGCGAGCGATACACCGGCACGCGAACACAGGTGCATGAAACTTTCAAACTTGGATGACCTAGAATCTTACGACCCTCGTTAGCCATTTTCATCTCCTCTTTGGTGTAACCATTTTCCGTAAAGACATCCACTTGAGGAATCACGTTGAAAGCAATCTGACGTGGATAAACTTTCGGGGTGAATGGCTGACCCGTCGCGATCGCTTTCACCTGCTCCTCAAGCTCAATGATTCCCTGCGCACCAGACCCAGATACCGCTTGGTAACTCGATGCGATCACACTCTCCAAACCAAACTGCTCATGCAACGGCGCCAGTGCCATCAGTGAAATAATCGTGGTGCAGTTCGGGTTTGCGATGATTCCTTTCGGCCGGTTCTTTACCGCCTCAGGATTAATCTCAGGAACCACCAATGGAACACCATCATCCATTCGGAACGCCGATGAATTATCAATCACCACCGCACCAGCCGCAGCGGCTGAGGGCGCGAAATCTCTGGAAATATCACCACCTGCACTGAACATCGCGATGTCGATGCCCTGAAATGAATCATGCGTCAGCTCCTTGATCACGATCTCCTTACCCCGGAAAGTCATCTTCTTCCCAGCCGAACGCGCCGATGCCAAAAGCGTCAACTCGCTCAATTCAAAGTTCCTTTGCTCAAGGCAAAGAAGCATTTCCACGCCGACGGCACCCGTCGCTCCTACTATCGCCACATGAGGTAATTTCATTGTTTCTGATTCAACCGGCTCTGCCGGGCCGCGAAAACTAGGCTCAAGTTCTCGACCTTGCAATCCCTAAGCAATTTTCTAAATACTTAACCTTTCTTGACAATCTGCCACGAATCGCGTTCAAACATAAGCACTTCGGAAATGGCCAAGACCAAGTTCACACCACAAAAGCTTGAGCGCCTGGAGTCGAGAGTCCGTTTTATCAAGGGCACAAATCGACTTCTCTACCTTACTACGGCCGTATCTTGCGGTCTATTGGTGATAGCATCTGCCTTCCCCTACAAGCGGGAGAACGACAAACTCCAAGCCAAACTTCGCAGCTCTCAAGACCGCGAACAGGCAGCTTTGGACATCAAAGAACATAGAGAAATTGAACTCAATGCACTCCGTGAAGACCAAGCATATTTGGAAGTCCATGCTCGGGATCGTCTGAACTACTACCGCAAAGGCGAAAAAATTCTTCGTTTCGAGCGTGATCGCTAACCTGCCGCATCTCGCCTTACCGATTGACCCCAACTCGCCTCGCGGTTTAAATCCCACTCATGCCTAACGCGAAGAAAGCTATCTTCCTATCTCTGCTGCTTCTCTCACCAGTCGCACAAGCAGAACACGTCATCGTATGTGGCGGCCCCGCTCTGCGTGCATGGGAAGATTATCGCACCGAAGAAGATCGTCACGATCGCTGGTGGGCAAATTTCGTGCGTGCTTCCACACTGCGCATGGCAGAAATCCGTCTCAGTTACGGCAGCGATGCTCCGCTGGTCTGGATGGTATACAAACCTGGTTACGAATTAAGAGGCCGCGAGGATCAGAAACCCTACACCACATGGATTGCCGAACAGGCCGCCAAACGCAACGCCACCCTGATTTGGTTCAATACATCTTCTGAGTATATTTCCAAAATCAACGCGCGCCCAAAAAAATCGGTCGTAACTTACGATTACTTCGGGCACTCTAACAAATTCGCATTCATGTTCGAATACGGCAGTGATATCATAGCTGTTTCGACCGAGTGGCTACATGAAGACGATATTTCAAAACTGAACTCTTCCATCTTTGCTAAAAACGCCATTTGTAAATCATGGGGCTGCCATACTGGCGCATCCATGTCCTACGTATGGGAAAACAAGCTCGGCATCCCACTCATCGGAGCAAAAGGAAAAACCCTTTACACCAAAGTCGGCCAAGGTGAAATGCCCACAGGCTTTGAAGGCTGGAGCCGCTGATCCCCTTGATTTCTAATTTCCTAATCGCCTAATATCTCATTTTCTAACCATGACTCTTAAAGAACTCCAAGACCTCCACTCTCTTCCTTTTTTTGAACTCATTCAAAAATCCAGAAAAGTTCACGAATCAAACTGGGATAAGCCTGAGGTTCAACTCTGCACACTCCTTTCCATTAAAACCGGCGGATGCTCTGAGGATTGTTCCTACTGCGCCCAATCCGCACGCTACAAATCCGGTGTCGAAAGCGAACGTCTCATGTCAAAATGCGATGTTTTAGAACGCGCTAAAGTCGCAGCTGATTCAGGCTCAACCCGTTTCTGCATGGGCGCGGCATGGCGTGGTGTCCGTGGTGGCACCCAACGCTTCGAGCAAGTTCTGGATATCATCCAAGACGTTTCCAAACTCGGCATGGAAGTCTGCGTTACACTCGGCGAACTCGGACCAGAGGAAGCCAAACAACTCAAACAAGCTGGCGTCACTGCATACAATCACAACCTCGACACCTCACCCGAGCATTACCCTAACATTGTTACTTCACACACTTACGAAGACCGTCTCCGCACCATCCAAAACGTCCAAGATGCAGGCATGTCGGTTTGCTGCGGCGGAATTCTTGGTTTGGGTGAAACGATCACCGATCGCCTGCGGATGTTAGAAATTATTTCCAACTTCACTCCGCAACCCGAATCGGTGCCGATCAATTCCCTCATGCCCATGCCTGGCACACCTCTGGCAGAAAACCCACAAGTCGATACCTTTGATATTGTGCGCATGATCGCCGTAACACGGATCGCCATACCAAAAGCAAAAGTGCGCCTCTCCGCAGGTCGCACACGCCTCTCCGATGAAGCTCAAGCCCTCTGCTTCTTCGCAGGCGCGAATTCAATCTTTTATGGAGACAAACTCCTGACTGCTGAAAATCCCTCAGTCAAAAAGGATCAAGCCCTACTCAGTAAACTCGGCCTTTTCCCTCTAGCACCTGTCCTCCCACAATGCGCACCCGAAACCGCTTGTGTCTGATTTTTAAAAAGCACCACAAATATCTTCGAATAAATTCAAATCAGCCACGTCTACCTAACCATCAAGACCATGGAATATGAAGTGGAGAATCCCGCTCAAATTCCTTGATCGCCCCTGTAAAAACACGTATTCGTTTAATCACTCCTAACTAAATTATGAAAAAACTATCCCTTCTCATGATCGCAGCTGTCTCCAGCATCGCTCTCAGCAACTGCACAGCCCCAACCGGTCCTAACACCCAACGCGGTGCTCTCGGTGGCGCACTTCTCGGCGCTGCAGCAGGTGGCGTCCTCGGTCACCAATCCGGCAACGCTCTCGAAGGTGCTGCTATCGGTGGCGCACTCGGCGCAGGTGCAGGTGCCGTCTATGGCAACTCCCAAGACCAGAACCAATACTAAGATTTAAGGCTTCATCGCCTTTCAAAAAAACCGCAAGGCCTCATACCTTGCGGTTTTTTCGTTTCAGAAAAGCTTTGCCATTCCGAAATATCCGACTATAGCCCTCCGCCAGAAGGCTCTGCCTTCAAGCTTGCAAGTTCTTTGCTGGCGCTTTTTCCGGTCTACTTCGATGAGAGATTGCAAGAGGTTCACACCGATCTCATCGATCCCTACCAGCCCGCAGACATCTGCATTTGCTGGTCTTTAAAAATAAGACATGACCACTACATTTGAAGCGATGGCTCTTGCCGCGCCATTGAAACAAGTTCTTAACGAACTCAACTACACCACCCCATCACCCGTCCAAGCCCAAGCGATCCCGCTACTCTTGGAAGGTCGCGACCTCCTGGGTTGCGCTCAAACCGGAACGGGTAAAACCGCATCGTTCGCATTGCCCATCCTCAATGCCCTCCACAACGACCCCCACCCGATTCGCACGAAACAATGCCGTGTCCTCGTCCTCGCCCCCACCCGCGAACTCGCCGGCCAGGTCGCAAAAAGCTTTTCCACCTACGGAGAAAAAATCCGCTTCCGCCTCACCACCATCTGGGGTGGCGTCGGCCAACGCCCACAAGTCAACGCCATGCGCACTGGAGTCGATGTGCTCGTCGCCACTCCCGGCCGCTTGCTTGACCTAATCGATCAAGGCCACATCGACCTCTCAGCTGTCGATTTCTTCGTCCTCGATGAAGTCGATCGCATGTTGGACATGGGATTCCTCCGCGATGTCAACCGCATCATCGATCTCCTTCCGAAGAAAAAACAATCCCTCTTTTTCTCCGCCACACTCGCCCCAAACATCGTTTCCCTCGCCCAAAAAATCCTGCGTAATCCAGCCCATGTGACCATCACTCCAGAAGTCACCACCGCCGAACGCATCGAACAAAAACTCTGCTTTGTGGATCGCGGAAACAAAATGTATCTCTTGCAACAGCTTCTAGAAAAACAAAGCCAAGCCAAAGAAGCGAAACTCACCATCGTGTTCGGTCGCACCAAACATGGATCCAACAAACTCGCCCACGCCCTCACCGCCGCGGGCTATGAAGCCGAAGCGATCCACGGCAACAAATCCCAAGCCCAACGGGAAAAAGCCCTCGCCAAATTCAAACAAGGTCTCGTTCCCGTCCTAGTCGCCACCGATGTCGCGGCACGTGGGGTCGATGTAAAAGACATCGGTCTCGTCGTAAACTACGACCTCCCGAACGAACCCGAAGCCTACGTCCACCGCATCGGCCGCACGGGACGGGCCGGAGCCGATGGCCTTGCCGTCTCCTTCTGCGCCGAGGACGAAATCGATTTCCTCCGCGATATCGAGAAACTCATCAAAAACCAGATCCCGCGCGATACATCCCATCAGTGGCACAGCGAAAACCTCCAGGAAAAACACCGCACCGGCTTCAAACCCCCGAAAGTCAAGCAAGGCGGTGGCGGTGGCGGTGGCGGTGGCGGTGGCGGTGGCGGACGCGGAGGTCAACAAAATTCAGGCGGTGGACGCCGTGGACAACCCTCCTCCCAAGGAACCCCAAGCCGCACCAGCGGAGCAGCGCGCCGCCGCACGCGGAGATAAGGATATTAGAAATTGGTGATTAGATATTAAGGAAAGAACTTTCGCCCCCTAATAACCAATAACTAATAACTTTTAACTACACCCCGGAAAAATGCTTGCATTTTTCTGGGTTAACCCCCAAAAACCGCGCCCCTTCAGCCACCTCACAACAACGAAGACCTAGGGAAACCAAGTGGCAGGTCTTCAAAATCGCTCGCTCTGTTTCAAGACGGGACAACTCTTACACATATCATGATTAACGAACTCATCTCAGAAATGGTGGACGCAGGCGTTCACTACGGTCACCAAACCAAAAAGTGGAACCCACGCATGAAACCCTTCCTCATGAAGGATAAAGGCGGAATCTACATCATCAACCTCGAGAAAACTGTCCAACAGTTAGACAAAGCGGCAGCGTTCCTTGCCGACCTCGTCAGCAAAAACAAACAAATCCTTTTCGTCGGCTGCAAACGCCAAGCACAAGACGCAATCCGCGAAGCCGCAGAAGCAACCGGCCAACATTACGTCAATCATCGTTGGCTCGGCGGCATGCTCACCAACGCGACCACCGTTCGCAAATCCGTTGAGCGCCTCCGCTATCTCGAAAACATCGAGAAACAACCAGAATTCAAATCCATGTCCAAAAAGGAACTCGCTGCCCTCGGCCGTGAGCGCGAAAAACTCCTCCGCAACCTTCGCGGCGTTCGCAACCTCGAGAAAAAACCTGACGCTATCGTCATCGTCGACTCCGCTCGCGAGACCATCGCAGTTGCCGAAGCTCAACGCCTCAACATTCCTATCGTCGCCATCGTCGATACCAATGCAGATCCTGCTAAAGTCGATTTCCCAATTCCCGGTAACGACGACGCGATCCGCTCGATCCGCATCATCCTCCAAAACTTGGTCGATGGCATGCTCGCAGCGAAAAAGAACTAATCATCTCGAAGAGCCACGTTTTAACAACTGCTCTTCCCTGAAAACTGAACACTGCCAACTAGCAAACTTATTTCATGATCACCGCATCAATCGTTAAAGAACTCCGCGACAAGACCAACGCCGGCATGATGGACTGCAAAAAAGTCCTCACCGAAACCAATGGCGACATCGAAGCATCCATCAAACTCCTCCGCGAGCGTGGCATCGCCAAAGCCGGTGCCAAAGCCGATCGCGAAGCCAACGAAGGCATCATCACCGCCCGCGTCAATGGCGCAGCGACAACCGGTATCCTTCTCGAAGTAAACTGCGAAACCGACTTCGTTTCCAAAAACGAAAACTTCCAAGCCTTCGTCTCCGGTATCGCTGACAAACTCGCTGACTCAAACGCCGCCGACCATGCAGCCGCCCTCGCCGTTTCCCATGGCGAAAGCACTCTGGAAGATTTCGTGAAAGCCAAGGTCGTAGAACTCGGTGAAAACCTCCAGTTCCGCAAATACGTTCGCTTCGACGCCGCTCCCGGCGGTGTAGTCGCTTCTTACATTCACCTCGGCGGCAAAGTCGGCGTATTGCTCGAAGTCGGCACCAAGAACGCAGCTGTCGCTTCCCAAGCCGCCTTCCAAGAGCTCATCAAGGACCTCACCCTTCACATCGCCGCCTGCGCACCAAAAGGCCTCTCCCGCAACGACATCCCTGAGGACATCGTCAACGCCGAGAAAGACATCTTCCGCGTACGTCTCATCGAACAAGGCAAGCCCGAGAACATGATCGAAAATATCCTCAAAGGTCAAATCGGCAAATTCTACGCAGAATCCTGCTTCCTTGAGCAAGGCTTCGTCAAAGACCCCGAAATCACCATCACCCAACTCCTCGAGCAAAAAGGCAAGGAACTCGGCGACACCCTCAGTGTCACCCGTTTCGTCCGTTTCGGCCTCGGCGAATAATCAATATGCGGTGTTTCCTGCTTGACTCAACCGATCAACCAGCCCATACACCGCGCCCCAACTAAAGTTTTACCAGATCCAACCAACGAAAGATAACAACACATGCGTGGAGTGAACGTCAAAAAAGGAGAGCCCGTAGATCGCGCCCTCAAACGCCTCAAAACCAAACTCGATGCCGAGGGTATCCTTGAGGAAATCCGCCGCCGTCGCGCTTTCGAAACCCCAACTGAACGCAAACAGCGTAAACTTCGTACCGCTTCCAAGCGTAACAAAGTCAGATGGCGTTTCTCAACCGGCGCACCTTCCGCCGAGATCGAGACCATCGACCTCACCAACGGCTAATCCCCTATCCTGACCTATAAGTCAGGAAAATGATTTCAAAGCGAGCACCCCTCAAGGTGTTCGCTTTTTTCATACCCTAAAGCTTAGACCTTTTGGCAAACGGTCATTCGCGTCAATTTAAGGGTCTAAGTCCGCAACCACTTTGATGTAGCGATGATCGTTTGCGTTTACATCGGCTAATATGCCTGAG
>JAJTHK010000026.1 GCA_021298895.1 Luteolibacter sp. | reverse complement strand
GGCTGACGGGATCGAGAGGCGAGCAGATGTGAGTGCATATCATGACTCGCCTAATCTGGCTGTTTTAGAGTGAAAGTCTAGCGCGAATCTTAAAAGCCTTGAAAGCTAAGCTTTCAAGGCTCTGCGATGCAATCGCCCTGAATGTTGAGTGGAGTATTTTAGTTTTATTTTTTGTGGTTATGGCTAGATTTCGTGAGTGAATGAGTTTTTGCAAGGAGGTGTGGTGTGGATGGTGACTGGGAGTCTTTTGGTTGTCGGTTTGGTGGGTTGTGTGTTACCGGCTTTGCCGGGGCATTTGTTTATTTTGTTGGCGGCTATTGGGTATCGACTGATGGTTGGGCCAGATGCTGGGATTGCTTGGTGGGGATTTGGGATTTTGCTTTTGCTGATGGCGATCTCGCAGATTTTTGAAATTGTGAGTGGTTCATTAGGGACTCAATGGTTTGGTGGAACTAAGTGGGGAGCATTGGGCGCATTGGTGGGTGGAATAGTGGGGATATTTTTTCTGCCTTTTGGGCTGTTGATTGGGCCGCTCATTGGGGCGTTTGGATTTGAAAGGTTATTTGCGAAAAGGGAGATCAGGGAGTCTGCGGTGTCCGGTGTCGGCAGTATGGTGGGAACTCTGGTGGGAATTATCGTCAAGGTGGTCATTGGGGTTGCGATGGTTGTTTGGTTCTTTTTGGATATTTGGATGATCAAATAGAATAGTGAAGAGTGAAGAGTGAATAGTGAAAGCTGGGGAATGGAGGACAGGGGTGGTATCAAATTCATTTTTTGAAGTTTAGAGTTTAAAATTTAGAGTTTCGATTTTGCTTTCAGTTTCTCATCGTTTCAGGGTTCAATAGCTGTGCCGTCTCCTGGGCGGTCGCAATGAGGGCGCGAGTTTTCATTGAGGAAAGTCCGGACACCGTAGAGCAATTTGCCCTGTGAAAGCAGGGAACGTGAGTCGAGAGACAAGCGGATGGAAAGTGCAGCAGAAAATACACCGCCGATGGCTCGCAAGGGCACAGGTAAGGTTGAAATGGTGGGGTAAGAGCCCACCGCGCCGAGGGTGACCGGAGCGGCAATGTAAACCCCAATTGGTGCAAGACATAACAGGGAAAGGACTGCTCGTCCGTTCACTCCCGGGTATTAGTCGCACTCCGCGCAAGCGGGGCGCTCGGTGCAAGCCGAGTTGAGAGAAATGACCGTCCAGCTTCGGGTAAAATCGGGGTGGACAGAATCTGGCTTACAGGGAGACGGCACTCCTTTTTTATAGCGGAGAGCTAAGAGCGGAGAGGGAAGAGCTAAGAGAAGAGAGGAATTCGGGATGCGCGACTGGAGTCACGCGGTCCTATCTCTTGTGGATGGGGCGCATGGGTTTTTTGTTGGCCGCAGGTTTTTCTTGAGCCTTGTCGTCTTTGTTGGGGGCTATTGGGCTTTCCAAAGATGGGAGGAGGGAATCGCCAGCGAAGTTGCGGGCGGGATCGGAGACGTCGTAGCGGTTGTCCATGTTGAGTTGGACGGCTGCGAGAGATTTGTCGCTGTTCACGATGGAAGGCTGGATGAAGATCATGAGCTCGTCGCGATCGACACCTTTGGTTTTGGTGGAGAACAAGCGTCCGAGTCCGGGGATGTCACTGAGGATGGGGATGCCGGTGATGGTTTCGGTATCATTGCTGGTAATCAATCCACCGAGGACGATGGTTTGATTGTTTGGAACGGTGACTGTTGTTAGGAGTTCACGCGTGCCGATGATGGGAACGCTACCGATACCTTCGATTGGATCTGATTCGCCGATTACATCATCGCTGAGCAACGCGATTTGGAGGGTGATTTCATTGTCTGAGTTAACGAGAGGAATCACTTCGAGTTTTAAAACAACGTCGCGGTATTCGATATTGGTGGAGACGCCGTTGCCAGAGAACTGGTTAGAGTTGGTAGGAATTGCGATGCGGCGGCCGGATGAGATCGTGCCTTTGCGATTGTTTGCGGTGAAAATGGAAGGGCGGGAAAGGACGGTGAAATCGTTAGATGTGGAGAGAAGGTTTACGTAAGCGGCTAGTGAATTGCCGATTTTTCCATATAGCGATAAACCGCTTTGATTGGCAAAAGTTCCTGCGACAGTCCCAGTGATTGGATTGAGAAGATCTGAGGGATTGGTGCTGGTGGCGCCTTCACCACCAAGGTTAGAAAAACCGATTCCGCCATCTTCGTTTCCGCGGAATGCGCGAATCCAATCGACTCCAGTGGAAGTGGTGTCGCCGAGGGAGAGTTGTCCGAAGACCGTTGAGATCATGACTTGATCGGCTTTGACATCGACCTGATCGAGGAGTTTTTCGATGATTTCCACGCTGGATGGGGGTCCTTGGACGATGATGGAGTTGGTGATATTATCGGCGACGAGAAGGGTACGACCAACGAGGAGAGAGACAGGAGCTGAGTTGACGTTGGGATCTTGGAGTGCATCGCCACGGCTACCGCTGCCACTGCTGCTGCCACCGCCGTTACCGCCAAATCCGTTGGATCCGCCGAGACCAGAACTCGAAGAGTTTCTATTATTGTTAGAATTGTTAGTTTGTGAACGGTTAGATTGGCCACCTTGACCGCCGATTGCGGGTTGGCCGCCTGTGGTGCCTTGTGGGCCAGTTGCAGTTCCAGTTCCAGAAAATGCACGGGTTAGAGCATCACCGGCGATGGGGAGAAAATCGGCAACCGCGAGGAATTCGAGTTTTCTGCGAAGGAAATTGCGTTGGTCGGATTGGATATCGAACTGACTGATGAGGCCTTCGATGAAAACGAGATCGACAGGGCGTCCAATGGCAACGATGCGGTTGGTGCGGGGGTCTGGAATGATTTGTATGGGTGTTTCTTCGCCAGCTGAACCGCCGCCTGCGGAATCGGCAAGGCCGGCATTGGGGATGTTATCGTTTGCAATATTAGGTTGAGGAGCGCGTTGGATTCCAGCAGTGCGGGTGGTTTGTTGCTGATTGCCAAGCATTTCGTTGAGGGTGGTGGAGAGCTCGGTGACATCGGCAAATTTCACATTGATGAAACGGGTGGCGACGAGAGAGGAAGGTTTATCGATTTGAGCTTTGATATCGATGAGCTTGCGGATCAGGGAGGTGTTTTCGGTGATGATGACTGCAGCGGCGTTGGTAGAGGCGGCAATAGAACCGTAGGCTCCGAACTGGCCGATGATTTGGGTAAAGGTGCGGACGGCTTCATCAGGCTTGATGTGGTCGAGCTTCATAAAGTAGGTGATGACTGCGTCACCTTGAGGGAGAGGATCGTTTTCGGTAAAGACGGGGATACCAATGTTAGTGGGTCTAATACCACCAGACCCTAGCGTGAGGAAATCGAGTTTGGGATCGGTGGCATCAGGCACGAATATGAAGCCTTCAATGGTTGCGGTTTTTTTGAGGATTTCGGCAGCTTGGGCGTAGGTGAGAGGGGTTTTGGGAGAAGCGTCTAAGTTTAATGCAAATGAGGCTTTAGCTGCTGCAGAGGAGACAATGACCCTGCGATCTGTGTATTTGGTGTAGAGGCCAGCTAGATCGTTGCCATTGAAATCCGTGCTTTCGATTTTTTCCTTGATTAGCGTTTCGTTGCCGACTGGTGGCACACCGGGGATGGCTGGAACTTCCGGATTTTGTGAAAAAAGAGGAAGGCCAGTGATTAAGAAAAGGGTTAGAATATAAAAGTGGTGGATCATGCGATGAAGGAGAAATGATTTAATGAAACGCATACAAAGAAATTATCTAGTGCGCTGAGGGCGTTGCTGCGAGTTGTTGTTCGCTGGGTTTTGATTGGATTTCGCGGGCGGGACGATTCTTGGTCGTGGAGATGGGGGTGGGGGTGGCGTGATTTGACCGGGCGCTTGTTGATTAGGCTGATTTGGATTGAAGCCAGCAGGTAATTGTTGTTCAGGGGCTTTGTTGCTGTTTGGAGTATTCAGGACTACGAGATCAGGTTCAAAGCGGACTTGCCCAGTGAATTGTCCGTCAGTGAGAGTGACGATGGTTCCCAGTCGGGTTCCAGAGTTACGATCAACGGATACGACTTGGAATTTAGAACTGGAGTTGGGTTGGATGACGATTTTTTTCTTATCTTTTTTGTGAGCAATCGTGATCCAATAGCCACCTTGGACTGGAGCGATACTGGTGAGGTGGTAGTCATCGAAAGGGCTTTTTGTAGGGGCTGGTCCGGCCACAACTGGAGGAGTCGTGAACAGGCTGGGTGTCCAGAGCTTGCTGTAGTATGAGAGTGGTTTTTTTACTGGAATATCCGCATGTGCGAAGCAGCAAAAAATAAAGCTTAGAAATGTGATGAAAATGGATTTTTTCATGAGTCGGGTGCTTCTGCTGGAAACCATTGAGAGATGACTGCGGTGCAGTCGATGAGTTTGTCGTCCTGGGTGTTTGGTTTCAGGAGGATTTGAGTCGCCGTGCGGAAAGCGGATGGTTCATTGATGGTATGAAGCCATTTGTAGAGGTCTTGTTCACTGCCGGTGACGCCAATTTCGATTTGTGCGCGGTGATAGTAAGTGCCTTTGGTGTCAGTGGGTAAAAATTTTTGTTTGCCTTTGATGGTGAGCCCGGCTGTGCGTGCTTGTTCGTCGATGTAGGCTTGAAGTTTGCCTTGAACGGTTTGGCCATCAGTGGCGGCGGGCTCGTTCTGTGCGAGCCATTCCATTTGTTTGGAGAATTGATCCGAGTTGGTCTGGGTGTTGATGGCCAGTTGCAGTTTGGTTTTCGCGGTTTCGAGATTGGTTTCGAAAATGGCTTTTTTCTGTTTGAACTGTGCGTAGAGGAAAAAATTAATCATCAAAAACCCCGCGAGGAGTAAAAGGGAGAGTAGATTTTTTTCGCGGGATGACATAAAAGAGTTAAGGAGAATTTAGGTTAGAAAACTGGGGTTGTCAGTGCAAAAGGTTGAGCACTAACCCCGGAAAGGCAGGTTAGTTACGGGGTGGCTTGTGGGAGGTTGGCGGTGTGGGTGAATTCCCAGCCAACCGCGGTTTGTTGAGGAGGGCCTGGTGACCATTCGTAATTCAAAAGTTCATTACTTTTCTTGAGATTAAGCGCGAATTGGGTGACGGCTTGTGATTGGGGGGCTTCACCGATCAATCGGATATTGGTTGCTGAAATTTCAGCTGTTTTCAAACGCAGGCCAGTGTTGGGTGGGATGCATTTTTGGATTCGGAGGAGGATATCCATCGTGTTGTATTCGCTGGAGATGGCGTATTCGAGTTCATCCCATTTGTTGTTGTGAATCACGAATTTCTCAACCGACGGGGCGATTTCTTTTTCCCGAGCGGTGAGTTGCTTGGTGGTGGAGTGGGTTTTCCAGAGATCGTAACTGAAATAGCCGATCGCACCGATGTAGAAAATGGCAAGGGCGGCAACGGCGAGGAGGGTGTTTTGGCGTTTTTGAGCGGCGCGGCGGGCAGCACGAACATCTGCGGGGAGGAGTTGGCTGAGAGGTTCAGGTAGAGTGGGTGTGGGTTTTGTGGTGATCTCGACACGGATACTGAACGCCTTGGACAGCTCGGTAGTTTGGGTGGCTTCGTCATTTGACCAAACGATGGCTTTATCAGGTTTTACTTGGATGCCTTGGAGGGAAAGTTGGGTTGTGGCGATGCGGATTTCGCGGACGAGGTTGGCATCGGGAGAAATTCCGATCGAGCTCGTGGCTTGGCAGTAGACAAGTTTTCCCTGGTGATGGATGGCGAAGACCCAATGATCTAGTTCGCGCCATAGAGTGAGTGTGTTGCCGCTGGTTGGCAGGGCACGGGCGGAGATATCGAAAGCTTTGGGGGATTTTGACGGGAGGGACTCTGAACTGGGATTACGCAGGACCACGGAGAGCAGGGTGGATTCCTCGCTGGTAGTGGAGATGGGAAAAATGTCGGTGAGTTGCCCTGCGAGAGGATCTGGGCGTAAGCCAAGGCGTTCGGTATGGGTAGTGGCGAGATCGGGAAAGAGGGCTGCATCAGTGGTTTGAACGCGCAGAGGTAAAGCGGTGAATGCTTGGATGGGAAATAGGAAGATCAGATCACCGGCTGGAAACTTTTCAATTTCAGAAGCAAACTTGACGGGGTGGGAGGATTCAAGGGTGGCGGGTTGATTTGGCGCAATCGACCATATTTCCCATTCGGTTTCGCCCGGGATAAGAAGGTGTTTTGAGGTGGATTTTGCCATGGTGAATTGAAGAGTCTTTAGAGGTGGGGGGACGGAGTCAGGAGTCAGGGAATGATTTCGATGGTGCGACTTAGTAGAATGGGTTTTCCGGTTCGATTTCTGAGTATGGTGACGATGCGGCGTTTGGATTCTCCTGAGCGGGCGGTTGAGTTGATGCGGGTGGTGGTGTCGTTCAAAGTGAAACGCTGGGCAATGTCTTGACGTGAATTTGCGTCAATGCCAAGCAAGGAAAGTGCGGAAGCGATATCTTGGAAAGGAGCGTCATCCTCGGTGTCACGGATTCCATCGGTCCCGAGCACGGTTGAAGGGATGATGGATGCCTGTTCTGGGGTGACCTCAGCTGCGACGGAAATGAGTTCGGCGTCGGCCTCATTGATGTCCAAAGTCCCGCCAGACCATACAGTGAACCAATTTCTCCAATCGGGGCGGAGGAGTTCGATTTCATTCATGCCGCGAACCAAGCGCATTTCCTCGATGTCGTAGAAGGGTCGATTGAAGGGTTGGTTGATGCGTCCCATTTCGTTGTATTCGTTGACTTCGGCACCGTTGAGGGCGACTTCCTCATTGGCATCCACCCAATCGGTCAGGGCGTCGGTCAGGGCTTGGGCGTCATCAAGCTCCATGCCCCAGTGAATGAAGATGGAGCGGATGAGGGTTTTGTCTTCGGCTAAAACTAGGGTGTTGATATTGTATCTGGCACTTTCTGAGGTGAGGGTGACGTGGATTTCCTCGTTGTTTTCCTCGTCGATACGGTGGAGGAGGGGGTCGTCGCGTTTAACGACGGGATTAGCGCCGACAGCGATGCCCATTTCTGCGAGTTGCAGGGCGCGTGAGCCATGGACTTTGGCGGTGGTTATTTCTGCATCAAATGAGATGACTCGCAAGGTGGTGATGGCGGCGAGCGATAGAATCGCGATCAACCAAATCACGGCGATCAAAGCGATGCCGGGTTTGTGTTGAGCGAGTTGTGAACGGCCTGTGTGCATTCGATTACTGAGTTGGGATTACAGGTGTGGGCGGGACGTTGGGTGCGGGAATTACGATGCGGGGATTTTGAGGGGCTCCTGTCTGGCTATTTTTAGCGCTACCTTGAAGTTGCCTCATGAAGACTTCTGGATTTTGTTTTGGTGGAATCCAGAAAATGTGGCGCATGGGTTCTCCATCCGCACCGAAAGCACAGGTGAGTTCCAATTGGATGGGAAGTTTGCCGGATTCATCCCAAACGTATTCGTATTCGAGTTGAGTGGGATTAAGGACGCGCCATTCGAAAATTCGAACATCTGTTAGAAGAGTGATTTCAGCGAAAGGGACTTCTTCGGTGGATGAGGATTTGAAGCTACTGCCCGTTCCCTCGGATGAAGTTTCATCAAGAATGGGGTTTTCGTAATAGCGCAGAACGATGTCTATGAATCCTGAACGACGCATGACTGTGGAAAGTTGAACGGCTTTTGCGGTGCGTTCCTGATTGCCCCAAGTGAATGAAAGGGGAACATTTTCTAGGGTGAGATCGCTGAGGTAATGTGATGGGGTCTCGGTGACTTTAAGATCGAGACGTGTATTTCCGGGTAGAGATGTGAAGCGTTTTTCTAATAAGTCAAAAAATGCTTGGTGTAGCAATTCTTCGTTTTGGGTTTTAACGATATTATTGCCAAGATCAAGGGCTGCACGCGAAGTTGAGAATACCATACCAAAGAGAAGGCCGATCATGAGGAGAGCGATCACTATTTCTAACAGTGTGAATCCCGATCTTGATTTCTTTTGTGATAATTTCATGGCTGATACATGAGGTTGTAGCGCCATGTTTCCACGGAGCGGGATTGCCATGATCCATCTGCGAACCAATTTGCAGTGACCTGTATGTGAAACATTTCCTGAAGCAACTGCCCGTCTTGATTTTCCAAATCTTCGATGGGTTTGATCACGACATCGAGTTCGATATTGGTGCCTTCGACAGGGATCTGAGCCGTGCCTTCCTCGAGGGTTGGAAAGGAAAGTTGTTCTGCGAGTGCGGAGTCTAAAATACGAGTGATTCTGAGTTCTTGTTGGGTGATGGTTGCCGTTTGTGCCATGCGATGAAACGCAACGGCAAGACCTGTACAGGCGACGGCGAAGATGCCTATAGCAAGGACCACTTCCATGAGTAGGAAGCCTTTGCGATTCTTGGTTGATGGATGTGATTGTTTCAAAATGACGAGCTGAAGAATCGGTTAGCCTAAAGATAGAAATAGAACCACAATGGTAGCACAGCGGACATGGACGAACTGACTACTAGAAAATATTTCGTCAAATGGACACAGATACACACGGATAATCAAAGAGTTATGAGTTTTAATTTTTTCTCTAGGGTTAGTATGCTTCGAGTTCAGAATCTGCGATGGTGGCGGTGAGCGGATGATAGGTGTCTTGGGCGTAACTTTTTTCCATCACGAGACGAACGGTGATGGGTTCGCAGAGTCCGTCTGGGTCGAAGCGCCACACGGGAACGTTTTTTTCATCGGGTATCAAAAATTTTTCGGTGTTCCAATGGCGAATGGTCAGTTGGATATCGGGATCGATGTTGATGGTTTCCTGGATCCCGGTATGTTGGGATGACTCGCTGGAAGTGCCGCCGATTTCATTTCCTTGAGCAGTCGTGCGCTCGTTGTTGCTGGATTGGGTGAACGGAACGAGTTTGACCGAACCGGGATGAAATTCGATGGCGTAGGGTTTTTGATTTAAAATGGCGACCGTGCGTGCCTTTTTCGCGAGGAGTTCGATTTCGCCTGATTGGGTTGTTAGAGTCCGTTCGGAATCATTGATCATTAACGATGCAATGACGCCAGCGGTGATGACACCGATGACAAGAAGAACGATAACGATTTCGATGAGCGTGAAACCTTTTTTCAAATGTGATTCACCGCGGAGGGGCGGAGGAACGCGGTGTTTGGGTTGTAAGCTAAGATGCAATTTTATGATGTTTCTAGTGATTCCTCAAGCGCATGGGTTAAGGAAGAGATTGTTAGAAACACGTTACGTTAGTCCTGAGAAGACATGTCGTCATCGGTGTTTTCCTGTCCATCAGGACCCAAAGTGTAGATTTCGAACTCACTGGTATCTTTTTTACCAGGGTTGCGGTAGCGGTAAGGAGCACCCCATGGATCGGTTGGAACGCCTTTTGTGCCTGCGGTTGACCAACGTTTCGGGACGGGAGGGGAGGATGGTTTGACAAAAAGGGCCTCGAGTCCTTGTTGAGTGGTTGGGGGCTGACCGGCCAACATCTTGTAGCTTAGAACCGCTGCTTTGAGGTTGCCAAAATCAGCATCAACGCGCTGAACCTTGGCTCCTTCTCCAATCTTATTCAGTCCAACAATTGATCCAGCAATGATCACGCCAATAATGCCCAAGACGATAACAATTTCTAGGAGGGTGAAACCTTTGGAAGAGGTGCGAACGGGTTTGAGAGTATGAATTTTCATAAGAGTTACAGGGGCATTGAAAGAATATGTGTATATTCTATGTCAGAAGACGGCGGTGTCAACTTTGGGGAAGGTTCCCAAGATGAGGTGTAAACTGCCGACAAGGGGGGAAGTTGCGGTGAAAAGTAAATATATCAGCTGCTTAATTGAAGCTTCAATCTTGTGTATTAAGTTTATTTGACCGTTTTTTCATTAGATTCAGGTTCTCGGAAGTCCCGAAATAAGTTTATTTTGGGTAATTTTCCGCCTGAGTTCGCAATGACTCCAAGATGCCTGCTATTGGCATCATACCACCATTGTTGTTCTGAGATTAGTGAGGTTACATCAGAGCCTTGAACCTTATATGTGAAACTCGCCTCAAAATAACCGCTTGCCGGGGTGCTTTGATTACCCAGTGGGGCATCGATAATTTTTGAACTATCGGGTTCGATCGATAAGACTTGCTCGCCCAATTTCGCCTCAATGGTTTTGTCGCTTCGATTGATCCATAGAGTTTGGCTGATTT
>JAJTHK010000184.1 GCA_021298895.1 Luteolibacter sp. | reverse complement strand
GGCTGACGGGATCGAGAGGCGAGCAGATGTGAGTGCATATCATGACTCGCCTAATCTGGCTGTTTTAGAGTGAAAGTCTAGCGCGAATCTTAAAAGCCTTGAAAGCTACGCTTTCAAGGCTCTGCGATGCAATCGCCCTGAAACTTTGTCATTTTTTATAAAATCTTCCTTGCAGAGTCTTGTAAATTTTCCAAACTGCCAACTTATTTAAAGCAAAATTTAAGCAATCATGATTAATAAACTTAAACACCGCCCACGCGTAAGCGCATTCACTATCCTCCTCTTTGTATTGCTTAGCGCACCGCAAATCTTCGCGCAAGATGCCGCTGCACCGGCCGCGTTAAAAAAATCATTCCTTGCTCGCTGGGTACTCGATGGTGGTCCAACGATGCTTTTCATCGGTGCTGCCGTTGTCGCTTACATTGCGCTCGTTGTTTATAACGCCATGAATATGACCAAAGCAAAGTTCACTCCTTCCGATCTTCATATGGCATTGATGGATCACATGGTGAATTGCCGCGTCCGCTCTGCTATCGAACTTGCAGCAACCCATCCCTCTTACCTAGGTCGCTTGGTTGCTTACGCATTTCCTAATATCGATGCGACTCAGCCAGAAAACCTGGGTCGTGACCAAGTCGAAGATGCAATTGCCGATTTCACGAACAACGAAGCACGCAAAGCTCTGCAGTGGGTTAACTACATTTCTCTCTGCGCCCAGGCATCTCCGATGCTTGGACTACTCGGAACCGTTATGGGTATGGTGAGCGCGTTCGCCACTCTCCAAACTTCCGGCGGCGCAGACCCATCAGCACTTGCGGGTGACATTTCGGTCGCTCTTCTTACCACCCTCTGGGGACTGATTAACGCGATTCCCGCCATCGTCAGTTTCGTTTACTACAAAAATAAATACAATCAGTTAGTCTCCGAATCCGTTCATGCTGCAGAAGAAATGCTCAACGCGGCGATCGCAACGGTCAACGCAGACACTCTTTATGCCAAGATTCCTGAAGGCATCGCCGTTTAAGCTAATGAATCAAGGTGCTTGCCCCTTTGTTGTGTGGGCAGGCACCCGTTAAACTCGCGAAAGACCCTATACCATGGCTAAAAAAGCATACACTGGCTTGGATGAAGAAGAGGCAAAGATCGACATGTCGCCCATGATCGACATGGTTTTCCTGCTCCTCATTTTCTTCATCGTTAACGCCACAGCCATCATTGTTCAAACTGATCCAAAGGTTAAGCCTCCGATCGCTAAAAACTCAGAAAGACAGAAAGATGGTCGTGGTCGTATTGTGATCAATGTCCGCGAAGATGGCACATACACCAACGAGCAATTTGTTATCCTGCCGGGCAAAGAAGAGATTACCGACATGGTTAAAAAGTATAAGGAGAAAATCGACTCCGAAGGTCTCAAACCAAAATTACACCTTCGGGGCGACCAAGCCACCATGTTCAAGTATTCTCGCACAGCCATCAGCGCAGCAGCGGATGCAGGTGTGACTGAGGTTGTTTTTGCTGTGTATGAAACCCACCGCGGACTGAAATAAGCGAACTCTTTTTAACTACAGCTTAAATCCAAGTATAACTTCCCATGGCACGTCACAAGAAATCAAACGTTGAGCAAGAAGGATCACCAGAACTCGATATTTCATCACTCATCGACGTCTGCTTCCTTCTCCTCATTTACTTTATCGTTACTTCGACCATCACACCCCGTGAGCAGGATTTGGGTATGGCGCTTCCCGCTAACTCGCCACCTAGTAGCGAACAACCTAAAATTGATCCGATGTTCATTAAGGTTGATGCCAATGGTGCAGTGTTCAGTGGTACGGGTGATGCTCAGCAGCCACTAGATTCAGACGGCTCAGTGCGTGAGATGCCACTTCTCAATCAACAACTCCAGCTCTACTCCGCAGCAGCAAAAAGCGCAGGAAACAATCCCCTTGTGCAAGTTTGGGTGGATCCAGGTACTGTCCAACAGCGCGTCATTGATGTGCTCAATGCTCTCGCTTTAGCCGGAATTACATCGGTCACATTTACAGATCTAATCGAGTGATTCACCGCATAAAAAATTAGAACTAAATATTTAACGCCGCCAGCCGTTACCTCTTGCAAGGGCAGGCTTTCGGCGTTTCATTTTTGATAAGCCCAACCCCCGCCAAAAACTTCAAAATTCTACATCAAACAGCCATGAAAAAATTTATTCTAACCACTACATTGCTGCTAACCACTGTGATAGCACTCCCCGCACAGGAGCTTGCTACGCTCGTTGAAAATTCTATCAAAGCGATGGACGAGAGAAAATGGGAGCAAGGACTCGCTTTTGGCGCACAAGCCATCGAAAAGCACGGCTCAAATCCCAAAGATGCGCTCGATCTATGGGGTCCTCAATTTGGCACGATTCATTACCGCAAAGGCATCTGCGAATTGCAGCTAAATAAATTTGCTGATGCGATGAAGTCTTTCGAGTCGTGCTATAAAGATTTCCCAAACTCTCCTGAGAAGGATGGTAACAACTTCAACAAGATGGCGTTGTTAAAATGGGGCGAAGCAGCGATGGGTGCAGAAAAATACGATGTCGCCATCGAACAATGGCTGAAGTTTATTAATGAGCGCTCTCCGAGAGATAGGTATCCTCGGGGCCTATTCCATATCAACCTTGCGATCTGCTACTACAACACGGGTAATATTGCTAAAGGCAACGAGCATTTGGAAATTGCTATCAAAAATAAAGCCGTATTCGGAACGCCTAACACATCTATCGTATCGGCCTTCCAAGTTTTGGTTTCCGTCTCGCTTAAAGAAGAAAGCGATCAAGCACTTCTTGATTTTCTCCAGAAAAACAAAGGCGTGCTTTCCATTGAACCTTACGAAATGCAACGATTCTCCAAAGTCTTCATGAAGCTCGCAGGTGATGCGATTGCCGCTGAAAAGGTGAAGACTGCCTTGGCTCTCTATCGGTTCATACCTCCTACCGAAGTCGCTATCGATGACCTCAATGCCAAGATTAAAAGCTTGGGTAAAATGCCCGCACTCGGAGACGGTTCTTCCAAGCTTGTCCGTGCGCAAATGGAGACAGACATGGCAGCATTGAAAACAGAACTTTCGAGCACCAAATCCCTCGAAATGATCAAGCTGGCAGCCATCGCTTACATTTATGAAGACAAAGGCTATGTGCCAGGCGCCTATGCCGCTTACTATCAATTGGAAACTTCATATTCCAGATCCGAAAAGCGTGAGGACAATCTTTTTAACCTGATACGCACCGCGTCGCTACTCGGTAAACTTGATAAGGTCCAACAATACGGCGACATCTTTCTCAAAACCTACCCAGAATCTAAGCGCAAGCCAGATATCATGAAACTCATGTTGTCCTCCCTGTTTTTCAGTGGGGCATATAATGACTGTATTTTGATTGCTTCTGATCTCATCAGCAAAGAGAAGTTAAAAGTCCCATCCCAAGAACACGACCTCGCGTTGTTTGTTCTCGGTGGATCTTACTTCTACACCGGGCAATACGAAGCCGCAGGCCCTCATTTGGATAAGCACATCACTTCTTATCCAGAGAGCACCTTTGCGATGCAATCAAGTTACTTTCAAGCATCCAACGTTTATCGTCGCCAATTGTGGAAAGACGCTGCCAAGCTTCTTGATGCATTCTTGGAGAAATACAAAACGAATGCTGATCAAAGCTACATTCCGCTCGCATTGTTAGATCGCGCCAACACGCATTACTCTGAGGACGAAATGGAAGCGACTTTGGAAAAAGTCGAGCGCTTGATTAAAGATTTCCCGGATAACGAAAGCACTATCCGAGCACTTAACCTCAAAGGCAACGTGCTTGAAGGTCAGGGTAAAATTGAAGATGCCATCGCAAGCTATAAATTATGCCTTGAAAAAGCCGAAGCTGGTGGGATTGACACGATTACTGGTGACGCTCTCTATTTCCTCACTGCACTTCTCTCCAGTGACAAGAGTGATGAAGATTCGACAACCCGTTTCCCGACAGCTGTCGCCTACGCAGATAAGTATTGGGCAAAATATTCTGAGGGCTCCCCTTACCGTGCGCAAACCGCCGTTGGACAATTGCCGGCGATGGGCGGGGTGGGTCGAGGTGAAGAGGGTCTCAAACGACTCCAAGGAATCATCTCTGAAATGGCGAAACTGCAGGAAGAAGCCTACGGATTGGAAGAAGCCATCAACTCATACACCGAGGCTTATCTCAAAAGCCACACACCAGAAGAACTCAAGGAGCATTACTTCAATTTCCCTGGTGTTGATGTCCAAGACAAAGTCGCACGCGCCCTTCTGCGGATTGCCGTGATCGGCGTCTTTGAGGGCCTCGTTAACAAAGCGAAAGAAGATAAAGAGAAACGTGATTTGAACGCGATGATTCAAGTCTTGTTCCAAAATCTTAAAACCGAGTTCGATGTTAAAGAGCTCTCCAATTTCATCTTGGTCAAACTGGGTGACTACCTCCGCACTAAGACCGCAGCTCCTTTGGAATCCCTTCCATATTATAACGAGGCGCTCGGACGCACGGATAAGTCATATCAATTCGACGCTCTGTTAGGTCGTGCTGACGTTTACGGAAAATCTCCTCAGCCAGATCAACTCGCCAAGTCCATCGAAGATTTCGAACGCGTTCTTGCCGATTCGGATGATAAGGGTCAACGTGAGTTTTCTCTATATCGCATCGTTCAGGTCTTCATGGCAAAAGGTGAATATGAAGCTGTGGCCAAACGCGCTAATGAATATCTCAATCGTGACGAAGCCGCTGGCCCTGCTCACGGCTTCACTAAATACAGCGCCGAGATCGGATACATACTCGCGCAAAGCTTTGAGAAACGCAACATGACTGAGGATGCACTTCAGATGTATGTCAAAGTTTGGTCTACCTACATGGGCAATATTAAAATTTCCGCACCTGCCATTCATACTTGGATGGAACTTGCATATAGACGCAATAATCCTGCCGCTGGCCCGGGAGTGCCTTCAGACCGCCAAGGCGCTTATGAGGGTGGTTACCGTTATATCGAACTAACAGGTCGCTTCAAAGACAATCTGCCTCCGGAGGAACGCGCGTTGTGGGATAAGGTTGAAAAGCTCACCGAAAAATACGTTGCGGACCCAGCTGTGAAATCGATGGAACAAATCAAAAAAGAGAAAGAAGCAGCAGGTCAATAATACCAAGTAATCTGCACCAATTTACCATTTCTAACTCATTAAACTAATGAAACCATTTATTCTCGTAGCACTCATTCCCGCACTCGTTCTTAACGCCTTCGCGCAGGAGATAGAGAGAGCACCCTTCATGATTAAAGCCGCATTCGTTCCCAAGGGAGAAGATGCTAAGCCATTCGTGGGAGCTGTTGTTAACGCCAATACAACTCAAATCGAATACCGTGAACCAGTCGACTCCGAAACAACGGCGGTTAATTTAATTAAAGATTTTGAGCTCATCTTTTTCATGGAGCCGGCTGAATACATTGCGGCGATGGATCTTTATGAGGCTGGTAAGTATGAAGACGCAAAAGCGCAATTCAAGAAATACAAAGATCAAACCAAAGCTGTAGCCAACCTGCCTGGCAATTACCATGTTTTGGCGGCATTTCAGGAATTCGAGTGCCTCAGACAACTTGGAGATTTGAAAAGCCTCACCGAAGCTTTGGCAACCTTTCCCAAGGCCCAACTCACTCGTGAATTCCAACTGCGTCAATTGGAGCTGTATGTGCTCTGGGATGCAGTAAAATCAGAAAGCTGGGATCGTGTGCTTCTTGTCGCCACTGAGCGTGAGAAACAAAAAATGCCCGATTCACAGCTCGTCCAAGTTTATTACTGTAAAGGATTGGCTTTGGAAAAACTCAATCGTCAGGATGAAGCAATAGAGGCCTACAACTTGGCAATGACCGCAGACGCCGCTACCTCTGAGGGCCTCGCTTCCAAATCGGCTCTCGCTGTGCTCGGACTCTATCACAAAAATCCAGCCGTTCAGGAAGCGATCACACTCTGGGGAACCGAGGATGAAAAGAAAGGCTCACCGGGTTACAACAAATTATTGGAGGCTGCGGCATTGGCTAGATTGTATCATGGGTATTTCGCCCACATTAAAGAAATGCCCAGTGAATATAAGAAGCTGATGGACTTCAAAGCCAAGGAAGATCCAGAGGCAATAAAGGAGTAAGCTGGGGGATGTCTCATCGATTCCGGATTTCAGAATAATTTTCAGATATATAAAATTATTCTGACATGTCGGTGCATTTATTGCATGCTTTCTGCAGAGATGTTCCGACTACTGACTATTTCAGCCCTGTGTCTTTGCATGGTTTCCTGCCAAAAGGAAAGCCAGGTCGATCAAGCGACCCGTGAAGGGATCTTGATTATGGGGAATTCGAGCGATCCCAAAAGCCTCGATCCTCAGGTCGTTACAGGCGTTTTAGACAGCAACGTGATGCGCGCGTTATTTGAGGGCTTGGTTCAGTTTCATCCTTCCGAAGACCTCACTGCACCACCTGGCTCGGCATTGGAACTCACTCCTGATGAAACCTATACCGTATGGTCTGTGAAACTGCGTCCGGATGCCAAGTGGTCGGATGGGCAGCCTGTTACCTCGGAAGATTATGCGTTCGCGTATGAGCGCATTCTCACTCCTGATCTCGCTGCGAAATACGCAGAGATGCTCTATTTCGTAGAAGGCGCAGAAGCTTTCAATAAGGGTGAAACCAAAGACTTCTCAACGGTTGGGATTCAAATCATCGATAAAGAAAATTTCAAAATCAAACTCCGCGGACCTACGCCGTATTTCAAAGAAGTCCTGAAACATTATACGTGGAATCCCGTTCCTAAACACGTCGTGCTGAAGCACGGGAAAATTGGAATGATAGGCAATCCATGGTCGAAAGTCGAAAACCATGTCAGCAATGGTCCTTTCATGCTCAAATCATTTCGACGCAATGACCACATCGAGGTAGAAAGAAATCCGTATTACTGGGATGCAAAAAATGTTTCGCTCAAAGGCATACGTTTCATACCGGTTTCCAATCCATTTACCGAGGCACGTATGTTTCGCGATGGGCAGATGCATGTGACTTACTCCGCACCAAAAGAGGTTGTGGACATGATGAAGAAAGAAAATCCCGAGGTCTTGCGCCAAGAGCCTTATTTTGGAACGGATATTCTTCGGTTTAATAACAAAAGAAAACCCATGAATGATGTTAGAGTGCGCCGCGCCCTTAGCATGGCGTTGGATCGCGCAGCGCTTTGTGACAATATCTACAGCGGCTATAAACCCACCTACGGACTCACACCGCCAACTGATGGTTACCAGCCTCCGCGTCTTGTAAAATTTGATCCTGAAGAGGCCAGAAAACTTTTAGCCGATGCGGGCTTTCCAGATGGTAAAGGATTTCCCAGACTTAAAATGTTAGTTTCTTCTCGTGAAGCCGCTGCAACCATAGGCGCAGCCACACAAGCGATGTTTCGTGATCATTTAGGAGTGGAAATCGAAATCGAAAACAAAGAATGGACCGCTTATCTCGTCGCCATGCAATCTTTGGATTTTGATTTATGTTCGGGCGGTTGGATTGGTGACTACATCGATCCACTTACATTCTTGGAAATGTGGACTCCGGGAAATGGCAACAATAACACAGGCTGGGAAAGCCAAGAATTTTTGAATCAGATCAATTTGGCATTACAAGTATCAGATCCAACTGAGCGCTATGCTCTGCTCAGAAAAGCTGAAGAAATACTTTTGAATGATGCCCCAATGGCTCCAGTTGCGTGGCGTTCTAAAAATTATTTGATCCATCCATCCGTCAAAGGTTGGGATCCGGTGCTTCTGGATTGCCATCCCTACACCAACGTAAGCCTCGTTCAACCAAACAAAGACTAACAAGGCCATGTTCAAACTTCTCATATCTCGATTTTTCCAAGGCTTGTTGACGCTTTTCGTGCTCATTACTATAACGTTCTTTCTCGTGCGTGCTATGCCCGGAAGTCCTTACACATCCGAAAAGGCCATCCCAAAACATATTTTGGATGAAATGAATGCCTACACGGGATTTGATAAGCCTGTGCATGTACAATATGGGCGATATTTAAAAAACTTAATCATTCATCAAGATCTAGGCATCATGTTTAAAAAAGATGGGGTCAAAGTTTATGAAATCATCAGGGATTCATTTCCTGTATCCTTGGCGCTCGGCATGGCATCCATGGTCATTGCGATGATGGTCGGTATTCCTACCGGTGTGATTGCTGCAGTGAAAAAGAATACACCTACCGATTTTGCCTGCCTTTCATTCGCTATGCTCGGTATCTGCCTTCCAAGTTTTGTGATCGGGCCGTCACTCGCTGTTGGTAGTTTGCAGATTCAAGCAATCAATGTCGCTGGCTGGAGCTCGCCAACCGATTGGATTCTTCCAGCGGTCACGCTTGGTATGATCAATGCCGCGTATCTCGCGAGGTTGTCGCGCGGTGGGATGTTAGATGTACTAAGCCAGGATTACATCAGAACAGCAAAAGCCAAAGGCGTCCCAGAATATAAAATCATTATACGCCATACCTTGCGTGGGGGCTTGATTCCAGCCGTGGCATTCGTCAGTCCAGCATTTGCAGGAATGATCTCTGGTTCATTCGTGATCGAAACGATTTTCCAAGTTCCAGGCATGGGTCAGCATTTTGTTAACGCAGTTACGGACCGCGAATTCTTTTTGATCCAAGGTCTCGTCTTATTCTATGGATTCTTGATTGTAGGTGCCAACCTTCTAGCCGATCTTGCGCAAATCGCTCTCAATCCGAGGTTGCGCTGAAAGGAACCGCGATTTGTAATCGCGCCTGCAACGATTTTGTTAGAGCTAGATATTTTGCTTACGAGATCGCGATTTAAATCACAATTCCTTTCAGATCTCAGTCGTTTGCGGCGTTGAGATAGGTTTTATTCAAAACCTGCATCGCTTTCGCAAGTTCTGCATCATCTAAAGGCCGCTCCCAAATCAGGAAGCGAGCGATTTCACCATCAAAGGATTCCTTGCCAGGATGTTCAATGGCGTCCCGCTCTTGGCCTATTGCCATGAGCGATGGATTCGCTGTTGGATCGACAGGGAATTCTTTGCTGGCGACGGCTTTTTCTGAACCGATGTGTAAACTAAGTGTCGCGGTTTCAGTCCCTGCGGTCATACGTCCAGCGATGATATGGAATTTACCTTGTTCTAACAACGGCCCAAGCACTTGAGGATTGTTTTGATCAAAACGACCAAAAGTCTTTCCGTTTCTAGCTCCCCACCAAACTGTGTTGTCATCGTTTACGCATCCCCATACGCCTTCGTATTTTCCACCATTGCGCAAATTTCCAAAAAATGAATTCACATCTTTGACTCCAACCCTTTGAGGATAAACGGCAATCACGGCGATCCATGTATGACCTTTGCCCTTTGTTAAACCGTCGAAGAAATCCTCGTCTTTGCAAACCAGCTCTCGTTGGCGAAAAACCAGCGAAGGCAGCTCTTTGATTTCCGTAGCGGATTTCCTAAGGGTCGGCCTGCCGCTCCCGGCCTCTTTGCGGCCTTTGTCTTGCGGCACGAAAACCAATTCAGGTTTGATGGGTGCCTGACTGCGCCACGCCACCACATGTTCACCATCCGCGAGTTCAACACCCTTGGCTGCATCCAAATCCAGAATCAGATTCTTCGCAGGTAAAGCCATCTCCTCGGCACCATAGGTGACGGTATACAGCCACGGCGCAAGTGCCGCAGTGATGAGTGTTGGGAAACGCATGGCCCTTACATGAGTTGTGCACCAGCCTCAGCTAGTTCTGAGCGCTCGCCGCGATTGAGTGCGACGTGTGCGGTGAACGGCTGCCCTTTGAGGCGGTTGCGGGTGTAGACAAGGCCGTTGCTGCGGCTGTCGACGTATGGATTGTCGATCTGTGCCGGATCTCCGACTAATACCAACTTCGAATCCCGCGACATACGCGTGACGATGGTTTTTGCCTCCTGCGGGGTAAGTTGCTGAGCTTCGTCCAATATGAAGAATCGGTTAGGAATCGAGCGACCGCGAATGTAGCAGAGCGCTTCGATTTCCAAGATGCCTTGTTCCATCAAAATTTCGTAAGGCTTCTTCGCTGCAAGACCGTTTGTAGCAGGCTTCTGCTGTTTGCGTTTCGGACCAAGCGGAACGTTGGGACGCATCAATAAATCCAACGCATCATGAATAGGCTGTAACCATGGACGCATTTTCTCATCGAGCGATCCCGGCAAGAAACCTAACTGATCTCCCATCGAAACCACTGGACGGCTAACGGTGATGCCGTTGTATTTACGATTAAACAGCCTCTTCCGCAAAATCTGTGGGTTAAAACTGGCTTCTGAGCGCTTCAGATCGGCGCGAAGTTCTTGGAAGTTGCCCACAACAGGCCGATTCGAGAATGGGTCTGAAACTCGTCGAAGAAGCGGGCTGTTGTGGGC
>JAJTHK010000046.1 GCA_021298895.1 Luteolibacter sp. | reverse complement strand
GGCTGACGGGATCGAGAGGCGAGCAGATGTGAGTGCATATCATGACTCGCCTAATCTGGCTGTTTTAGAGTGAAAGTCTAGCGCGAATCTTAAAAGCCTTGAAAGCTACGCTTTCAAGGCTCTGCGATGCAATCGCCCTGATTTTTTTTTCATTTAAGGCAAATGTGCTTGGAATTTTTGAAAATATTACCAAAACATCTAAAACAACCTAACAACTCAACATTATGAACTCCAAGAAAAACCTCACCCGCTTCACCTACGAAACCGCAGCATTCGAAGGCTGGCGCTTATGCATCAGCCGTGCCGGATCAAGCTTCACCAAGTATTTCTCCGACAAGAAATTTGGTAGCCAGAAGAAATCACTCGCCGAAGCTTCAAAGGCACTGACCGAAATCAAAGCTATCCTCGATTCCGCTAAAAAGGTCGACGGCAAGCTTTCTGCTACCACCGTTCGCAAGGTCGAGGCTCTTCTCAAAAAATATTAATTAGGAGCTGAAGCATTTTTCGATTTCGTTTGCCGATTTTCGTGCTTCATTCGGAAATGTCTTCTGTTATCCACTGGTTTCGACGCGATCTCAGAATCGCCGATAACTCAGCCCTTTATCACGCCTCCAAAGCTGGAGGCGTGATTCCTGTTTATATCCTGAGCGATTGGAAAAAAAATCATGCTTGGACAGGCTCAAACCGACAAAAGTTTCTCTGCGGTTGTTTAGAATCACTCTCAAAAAACCTAGAGACACTCGATTCAACTCTCATCATCCGTGAAGGCAACGCAATCAGCGTGCTAAAAAAACTCATCGCTGAGACAGATGCTACGGCGGTGTTTTTCAACCGCGATCCCGATCCTTTCGGAAAAAAAGTCGAACAAAAACTTGCCGCGTTGTGTAAGGATCTCGGGATCGACTGCTGTGGTTATGATGATGTCGCGTTACATAGCCCTGAAGAAATCCTAACCCAATCGGGTAATCCCTACAAAGTTTACACGCCTTATTCTAATAACTGGCTTACCAAACCAAAACCCCTGCCCCTTCCCAAGCCGCAGCCTCTTAAAACTCCAAAAGGTATTTTCTCACTACCACTTCCAACCCTTTCTCACTGGAAACTTCCCGAACCCATTGCCGAACTTCCTGAACCAGGAGAACGCGCCGCTCGCTTACGTATGAACCATGCGATTTCAAAAATCATCGGGCAATATTCACAAAAACGCGACATCCCATCTCTCGAAGCCACCTCCCGCATCTCTCAAGACCTTCGTATCGGCCTCATTTCCATTCGCACTCTCTACGCAAAGGTCGCTGCTGCCCTAGAATCCACCAAAGGGATATCCCGTGCCTCGATTCAGATTTATATCAAAGAACTCGCTTGGCGTGAGTTCTACTTCGCTATTCTCCATCACTTCCCTCAGGTTCTAGATCACGAGTTCAATGAAAATTGGAGGGGACTGCCATGGGACGAGCCCAATGAGAATTTTGAGAAATGGAAATCCGGCAAAACCGGCTTTCCCATCGTCGACGCCGGAATGCGCCAACTACTGCAAACCGGCTTCATGCACAACCGGGTGCGCATGATCACTGCCATGTTTCTCACCAAAGACCTCCATATCGATTGGAAACTCGGGGAGTCTCATTTCATGCAACATCTTACCGATGGTGAAATCGCATCCAACAATGGTGGTTGGCAATGGTCCGCAGGTACAGGTGCCGATGCCGCACCCTATTTCCGTATTCAAAACCCATGGTCCCAAACGGCAAAATACGATCCAACGGGCGTTTACATCAAACGATGGATACCTGAGCTGAACTCCGTAGATCCGAGGAAATTTCAGGCTCCTCCAGAAAATAACCTACCTCTCGCACCTGACTATCCCCTTCCTTGTGTGGACCACAAGACAGAACGCGAGCGCACTTTAGGTATCTTCAAAAAGCATCGCGCCTAGGTTATTTCGGGCATTTTTTTACAGGGAGAGAGGAGGATATAGAGGGAAGGAGAAATTGTAGAATACCATTACAAAAAACTCCTCTCCTCCCGTTTCTCTTCCCTCTTGTTAAATTAGCCGGAACAACCGGTATGATCTGAAATCATCGTGTCTGCAGGCAATTCAGTCTCGAGTCTTCTGTCTCAAAGTCTTCTATCTCTCACCCGTTCAACTTCTCGAGATTCTTGGGCAAGAAAACACCGTTTTTGCGGATGAGCTTACCGTCGAAATAGATCTCACCACCGCCGTAGTCCTTGCGTTGGATATTGACCATATCCCAGTGGATCTGTGACTGATTACCATTGTCAGCGATCTCATACGCCTGGCCTGGAGTGAAGTGGAAAGAGCCTGCGATTTTCTCATCGAAGAGAATATCACGCATCGGTTCACGAATGACGGGATGAAAACCGAGGGCAAATTCGCCAATGTAGCGCGCACCTGGATCGGTATCCAAAATACGATTCAATTCTTTGGTTTTACCGCCAGCCTCGGCTTTGATGATTTTGCCCTCTTTAAACTCCAGTTTGATAGAATCGAAAGCGATGCCTTGATAGATCGTAGGAGCATTGTGGGTGAGGACACCTTCAACGGAGTTTTTCACTGGAGCCGTAAAGACCTCGCCATCAGGAATATTGTAATTTCCTCCGCAAACGACAGCCGGAATGCCTTTGATGGAAAATTTGAGATCGGTGCCAGGACCAACAATATGAACTTGATCCGTGCTTTCCATGAGGCGTTTCAGTGCATTCATCGAAGGGACGAGCGCTTTGTAATCGAGCAAACAAACTTTGAAGTAAAAGTCTTCAAACGCTTCCGTGCTCATGCTCGCCTGTTGGGCCATGGAAGCGGTCGGCCAGCGTAACACGCACCATTTGGTTTTTTTGACGCGGTAATCGATCACAGGACGCATCTGTTTCATAGCGACCTGCATGTTTTTTTGAGAAACATCTGATGTCTCGGAAATATTGAGGCTGCCACGGATGGCCACATACGCATCCATATCCTTCATTTCGGAAAGCAGATGTTTTGATGTAACTTTGTATTGGTCTTCAGTCGCACCCATCAGCAGTTCGCGAGAAATCCTGTTCTGATGAAGCTTCACGAAGGGAAGTGCACCTTTGCGGCGCGCCTCACGTATCAACGCAATTCCGATAGAATCCGGAACATCATATAGATCTATCAAAACCTTTTCGCCTTTTTTAAGGTCGATAGAGTATCCGACCAGTTGCTTTGCCAAGGAATTGATTCGTGCGTCGTGCATGAGTGAAAATTTCTGTATTAAACGATTAGCGTGTCGCGGAGAATTTGGATTGCATGACAATGGCTGATGGGACGCCCCTGTGCGCGCGCGAGCCCCGTAAGATGCATCAGGCAAGACATATCACCGCTTGTTAGAATATCGGGTTTTGCATCGAGGATATGATCCATTTTCAGGCTACCCATGCGCCCTGAGATATGGGGAAACGTTACCGAAAATGTACCACCAAATCCGCAGCACTGCTCGCCTTGTCCGAACGAAACAATCTCGGCGTTTTGAATGGATGACAATAACTTCACCACAGCCTCGCCACTATCGGTACCGCGTGAGTGGCAGGAACGATGAAAAGCAATACGTGTGGGTTGGCCAAATTTTCCCTTCCAGGTTTTGATGCCCAAACCATTGTAGATGAAATCGATCACCTCCCATGTCCGATTCGCGAGTGAGGTGACTTTTTCATTCGGGCATTCCTCAAACTGCAGAAGATTTCCATGAAAATTCATCGCCGCACATGATCCGGACGGCACGATCACCGGCAGATCACCAGCAAAAACCTCTGCTGTGTGGCATGCTACTTTTCTTGAAGCCGCCCAGTCGCCAGAGTTAAAAGCCGGCTGTCCGCAGCAGGTTTGATTTTCAGGAAACACAACTTCCACACCCAGATGTTCTAACACTTCAACGGTCGCCTTTGCCGCTTCATCATAAAACGCATCACACAGGCATGTGCCCATCAGCAGCACCTTATTTCCAACAGGTCGTTCAGCTTGAATCATATAACTTAAGAGTTTCCGTAAGATGATTCGACCCGCTGCGCAACATCGCGATAGCCATAATCCACCTCGTAAATTTGTTTGAAGCTCTCCAAGGCAGCTGCCTTATCTCCCATTTCATGGTGGATCTGGCCTTTCTCGTAGAGGACTTCTTTTTTGATCCCATCCATCCCATGCAGATCCGAAAGAGCATCGGAAAGCTGCTTGATCGCAAGGTCATACATGTTTTTCGCGCGGAAAGTGCGACCCAACATCAACAACACCTTGGTGCGAATGTGCGGGTTACGTGTCGCCTGTTGCAGGTGAGGAATCGCGCCAGTGTAATCACCACTACGATAGAGCGCCTGTCCAAGCTCGAAGCGCAATTGCGGATCGGTTGGGTTTTGTTCGATACGTTGTTGCGCCTCCTTGACTTGCTCCGCAAGCCTTGCAGCACGACGCCCAGCAAGTTGATTTTGTAATTCTAAATTTTCAGGATCTGCTGCGACTGCTTGTTCGAGCGATTTAAGTTCAAACTCCAAGGCACGGTCACGCATCAGACCCGCTTTGTTCGCAAGAGCGATATCGCCGTTACTCAGTGTATGCGCCCAGTGGAAAAAGCTATGAGCGTTTGACCAGTCTTCAAGCTGCTCGTAAATATTCGCGAGATCTTTGACTGCGGCCAAGTTATTGGTATCGGCATTGTATTTCTCAATCGCCTTATCACGACGTGCTTCAAGTTGCTCACGCGTGAGTCCAGTTCGGGTCGCAGCTTCAAGCTCTTCATTTTCAGCAGCGTTACGCAATAGGTCACGCATGCTGGTGTTTTCATCCCAACGTTGTTTCTGCATCGATGCACGAGCCGAACAATCTTTCGAACCTTTGATGGCTGCCGAATCAGTTGGTGTCTGCTTGATGATGTCGTTGTAAACATCAACCGCTTTATTTGGATCGTTGTTAGATAAATAAAACTCAGCAAGCTTGTGCAGCAGCTTGGTATTTTCTGGAGCGTATTTGCGGATGGTTTCCAGTGCGAATGCTGCTGTTTGAGGCAGATCCAGTTTCAAAGCCACATCAAATAGCAAATCATTCGCTTGATCATTCGTAGGATCTTTTTCCAATTCCTTTTCAATCAGGGGCAGAGCAGAATCCGGATCTTTCTTCGCCTGGCTCGCAATTTTCATGATTGCCATCCCACCTCCGGACATACCAAAGATACCTTTCTTCTTATTCTCTACTCCGCCTCTCAATTGGATCGCGCATTTTCTCAGAACCTTCCGCGCATCCAGAAATCCCGGCGCATCTTTCAAAACCGCTTGCAGCAAGCTGACCGCATATTCTGTGTTATTCAATTGAACCGAGGTAAGCGCCTTTAGCCATAAGGCCTTTAAATTCGCCGGAAGTTCATTTTCGCTGATTTCTGCCATGGTGAGTTGGGATTTTTATAACTAATTCAATGAAAGTGTAAGAGAAATCTGACCATTCATTCGCTTCTTGGCAAGCATCCGCTGATTTTAACCGAAATCACCTCATTATTTATGGTGATTTTTAGCGTTGTAGCCGCTTCGATGTCCTGCTAACCCTTCCCCGCGGGTAACTGGTTTTTTACTTCGCACCTTGTTATGCCACCAAAAAATAATTCAAGAGGCCGCCAGTCCGGAGGACGGAGCCGAAATCAATTTGGACCCAGAAAGCCCACTCCCGTCGATGACGAGGATAAGGCCGTTGAAGTCGAGGGCGAAATTTCATCCGTCTTAGCTGGAACCATGTTTCGCGTCAGGCTGGCAAGTGGACATGAGGTTTTGGCTCATATTTCAGGAAAAATGCGCAAACGTTTCATCCGTCTCGTGGTCGGCGACCGGGTAAAAATGGAAATGTCACCCTACGATCTCACTAAAGCTCGCATCGTCTTCCGTTTGGGCTGATATCCGTTTGGGCTGATATCCGTTTGGGCTGATATCCGTTTGGGCTGATATCCATTCAGGCTGATGAAGCCTTTGAGCGTTTGTATGTCTTGTAGGCGTGCCCTAAAAATGCGGCCGCAAACACATACATGAAAATCGATAGGAACTGACCTTTCGTCAAAACGCCATCGATCACCCATGCCACATCTGGTTCACGGAATTGCTCACAAAAGATACGGAACGTCGCGTAGAGGCCGAAAAATAAGCCGGTCAGCAACCCATTAGGAGCTTTCGGAAATTTGATTCTGACGATCCAAAGAATCGCTAACAAAACTCCGCCTTCTAGCAATCCTTCATATAGCTGGGAAGGATGACGCGGCTCTAAAAAGGGTTCGATCGCCTGATTAACCGCATCGGATTCTCGATTCGCCTCGGTCAAAATTTGGAATTTATCATCGATTCTATCTGAATTTAACATTCCTGGATCCGCCTCCAGTGCGGCTTGGAATGCTGAATGAAACTGTCCGGATTCAGGAGCTTTGGAATCACCAAACGCGCTGGGAAATTTCACCGCCCAAGGTAACCCATGTGCGATCCGCCCGTATAGCTCGCCATTGATGAAATTGGCGAGCCTTCCGCACATCAGGCCTAACGGAGCCACCACACACAAGCCATCACCTAGCCCTGTCCATGAGACTTTGTGTTTCTTGGCGTAGAAAAACGTGAAAATCATCAAACCGAGTATCCCTCCATGGCTGGCCATGCCTCCTTGCCAGACTTTCAAAATAGATCCAGGATTGGAAGAAATCTCCTGCCACCAGGTCTGATTGAATTCAACAAAATTCCAAAATGCCAGATATGCCCAAATTGAAAATTCAGAGTCGGCAATCTTAGATGTTTTAATAAATATTCCATCATGCATATACAGGAACACATATCCCAACCTCCCGCCAATAAACACCCCTAACAAGGCTGCAGCAGCGATGAAATCCGCGGTCTTTGCGGGCTCTAAGACCCATAGCTTTCTCTCCGCCAATCTTTTTAACAATACGTAACCCCCTAAAAAGCCAGCGAGATACGCCAGCCCATACCATCTCAACGCTATACCCCACGCGATTTCAAAAATCACTGGGTCAAAATCATGCACATAAGTCGCGAACACGGCGTGAGCATGTACGCTTGTGAGGATTCGTCAAAGAATCAAAAAACGATCGGGCTTATTTAAATGGAAATAAATTCGGCTGACGCAGCTCGGGAATCACAAACAAGGGATCCAGACGATCCAAATATTTGCTGACCGTGTCTTTTCGCGGGATGGTTTGGAATTTCAAACGAGACTTCAGTGTCAGATATTCATTAAATTCACCGCTTGTCTCACGGGCTCGGGTGATTTCGAACCAATCCATATAATCCCGTGCTCGCTCAGACTTCGATACCATGGTTGCCCTAGTCTCTGATAATTTGGAGAGCGAATCGTTCAAACCTTTGGTCTCACCCGCCACCCATTTCGCTAGAATCAATTGGTATTCATTCAACAATGGTCTGAACGAGGGAAAGCAACGCAAACTCAACCTAACCAATTCGTCTTCTGTCAAACGAACTGCCTCCATTCGCTCCGCTTTCGTAAGTTCAGGAACACGTTGCCAATCCAAAAGCGGAAGCTCATCCAAGCCTCCTTCCGCATTTCGGTATCTAATCTTTAACCCACGTCCCAGTTCTTGATCCGTAACAAAAACACTCATAACTTCAGCCAGAGGAACTTCTCCCTTAATAGCCAACTGCAGCGCCCACCACTTTGATAAACTGCTTTGCGATAAGTTAAGTTCAGGAAAATGCTGCCTGAGCAAGGTGGGAATTTCCCCACTGTAGGTTGATGCTTCTTTTAAAAAACTTCTCATTCCAGCCTTACCATCAGGCTGTTCGCTTAATGCCATCACCATTGCACCAGCTGATACTCGAAATGCCGCTTTGGATGCCGCGTCCAAAGCAAGATAAGCCGCTCCATCCAATTCAAAAAGATTCTTTAACTCAAATAATCCACCATGACGGAACAAGGTATCATACATCCGCCGATCCGATTGCCCCAGTCGCCATGCGATTGCTTCCGCAAAGCCCTCAACCAACCACGGCGAGACCGAATAAGGCACTTTTTCATCCGTCTTCGGCGCATCTTTGAATGATCGCGCCAACAAACATCCCTCAATCACCGCACGCTGATAGGATTCTTTGTGCAATCCGCGACTGAGATGAACAAAAATATCAACCTCATATCCCACTTCATTATATTTCAACTTCAATACCGTTTTACGAAGTGGAACAGGATCCCCATACTTTCCACGCATCTCAACATTCACCGGAACTTTCCATTCATCTTTTTCCTCTAACAATCGCAGCATCTCATCCTTGATCTCCTCTGCTAGATTCGCTGCGGCCGCCCGCATTTCAGGATCAGAACCCTTTATTTTAAATTGCCGACTACGGCTGATCGCTACGGTGTTTTGATCGAATTTTGGCAGCAGATTTTCAATCGGTATGGCTTTGGGAGCCGGTTGATCACTGATATCTTCTTGCCCGACTGCATGGCTATTCAACACAAGGAAAATGATTCCCAGCCTTGCGAAATTTTGCCATGAGCAGGAATTCATGATTCGTTGATTCGATTCCAATAAACTCAGAACGGATTAGCACTACCACCTTCATGACGAGTTGGCGCTCTTGGATCCAAAACCAGTCGATCTTCTTGAATTTCAAATCGCGCCATTTCTTCAAAACCTAATTTAATTTCCGGTGCCAAAACATCGGCAATTTTGGCGTAGTCATCAACCACCGCCATTAGAAAACCCTGAGGAACCCTGAGTTTGCCGAATCGACCACCAACTTTAGGTCCTGAGCCCTTATGGATATTTGATCCATGGAGATGAACCTTGGTTGAAATACCGCTTTCAGACTCCGTTTGTTCGATTTGAAGATACATCGATACGGTGATTTCCTGTCCGAAAACTTTGCGAACAATGATCATTTCCGCTATATCCTTTTTCAATCTAACCAGAACATGCTTGATGGATGCGTCACTAGAGAACGCTCCGCCTTGTTTCGCAACCAATTGACTCGCGAACATCTGATTGATATCCGCTTCTGTTATGGTGACTGAATAATTTCCTTCAATCGCCTTACTTAAGACCTCCTGAACATTTCTTGGTGGCGCAGATGCTGATTTATATCCATCGATATCAGATAAATTTTGCGGTTTAAGCATCATATAAATTACAGTGATGAATCCAAAGCAAACCACCAATATCAAGACCCTGAAAAGTTTAGCATTCAGGCTCATCGCCTGTTTATAGTTCGACAGCGAATCAACTTTTTCCGGATTCTGATCTTTCTTAGCCATGGTGTTAGTCGGTAAAATTTTGGGGATGAGTTTCGTCTATTCGGCCGCAGATTTTGCAGCGGGTGTTGGATCAGCTTTTTTCTCAGCAGGCTTGTCTGCCTTAGCGCCCTTTTCGTAGGAATTAGAGCGGTAGTCTGTCTGATAAAATCCAGTCCCTTTGAAAATAATTCCCCCACCTGTCCCCAACAAACGTCTCACGGTGCCTTTGCATTCAGAATTCGGGCAATCGGTCAGCTTCGCATCATTCATGCTTTGGAAAACTTCAAATCGCTTTCCGCACTCGGTGCATTCGTAATCGTAATTTGGCATGGTCAATATAGTTGAAGATCATTTCGTGTCCGAATTCCGGCACGGTCAACGAACAATAGAGAAACCTTTCAATTCTGGCAACGCGGCAATTTCCTCCTCAAAAGCCGATTTAATATGATGCGCGACCACCGAATCCTCACGTAATTCCCTTAAAAATTCAGCCAATTCCTCGTTTTCCCCCGAAACGATCAACTCCACGCTCCCGTCCGGAAGATTTCGGACCGTCCCGATCACATCGTAGCCACGGGCCAAGTCCTTGGTCGTATATCGAAAACCCACGCCCTGGACTCGACCTTCAAATATGACACGTTTTGTTTTCATGCGCGGATTCTTGCCAGAGCTTGGAGGCTGTCTAAATAATACGGCAATTACAACACTAAGAGTATTTTTAACCGCAGATGAACACAGATGAACACAGATGAACGCAGATAAAGAATACAGACAGAAGCAGGAAATATTGAATTCTCAAATAATCCCTGACTCTTCAATCTGCGTCCATCTGTGTTCATCTGCGGTTCAATTCCCCAATATTGGATTTTTAGCCTCTTCCGCAAAATCTGTGGGTTAAAACTGGCTTCTGAGCGCTTCAGATCGGCGCGAAGTTCTTGGAAGTTGCCCACAACCGGCCGATTCGAGAATGGGTCTGAAACTCGTCGAAGAAGCGGGCTGTTGTGGGCAACTTCCTCTTCATCCGCATGGTGGG
>JAJTHK010000102.1 GCA_021298895.1 Luteolibacter sp. | reverse complement strand
GGCTGACGGGATCGAGAGGCGAGCAGATGTGAGTGCATATCATGACTCGCCTAATCTGGCTGTTTTAGAGTGAAAGTCTAGCGCGAATCTTAAAAGCCTTGAAAGCTACGCTTTCAAGGCTCTGCGATGCAATCGCCCTGGCTTCGCGCTTAGCTTTCGATTTTAGAATTTGATTAAGAAGGCCTCAGACAGACAAATTGATTTTAAAAAATAAGAGGAATAGCTGGAGTTAACGTTTTTTAACCACGGAAAGCACGGATTACACAGAGTGAAGAATCAGAATGAAATCCGACAGCAAAGTGCGGGAGCAACCATTCTGTGCAATCCGTGTAATCCGTGGTTTAAATTCCTTGTCTCAAAAATAATCAAATGAATAGCAGAGGTTGAGTTGTTCACACCCTCCGTTATCTCCGTTTGCTCCTGTAAAAAATATTTTCCGAACAGGAGGTAACAGAGAAAACGGAGGAGCTTCGCGTTTAGCTTTCGATTTTAGAATCTGTATGAAGAGTCAAATGATAAGTCCATTGCTGCATCACTTCGCGGCGGCGGTCTGCGGGGAGACAGCCCTACCTGATCACTTTAATACATCACATCGCTTCGCCCATGCCTGCCAGAGCTCTTTGAATTCCTCAAGCTTAGCAGGTTCTTTATCGGCAAGATCATTCAGCTCACTGGGATCATCTTTTAAATGATAAAGATTCCATCTATTTTTCTCTCCACTCACTGCTTTCCAATATCCACTGCGCACAGCTTTTTTACCGTAATGCTCCCAATATAGAACGCGCTCGGATGTTGCGGTATCTGATTTGAAAGATGGAATCAGGCTAATCCCCTCATACGGTTTGATCTCTTTACTATCGACCTGCTTTGGATATTCGGCGCCACCAGCATCTAACAGCGTCGGCATTACATCGATTACATGACCGACCGTTTTCCGAATCTCTCCCTTGCTCGTAATTCCCGCTGGCCAATGAGCAATAAATGGGGAAGCGATACCACCTTCATGCGTGAACATTTTAAAATTTCGATAAGGCGTATCAGACACATTCGCCCATTCGAGACCTCCACTTGAATACGATAGCCCGGTTCCAATCTGGGCGTCTTTTTCTCCTCGGTCAAATCCACCTGGACCGCCTTCGGCAGAACACCCATTGTCTGACATAAACAGAATCAATGTATTATCTAGCTGGCCGAGTGCTCTGAGCTTTGCGATCAACTTACCAACGTTTTGATCAATACAGTCAATCTGTGCCGCATAGATTTCCATCCGATGCGCGAGGTCTTTGCGCTTTTCCTCTGACATTTCGCTCCAAGCTTTTGCAGCTGGATCACGCGGACTAAGCACAGTATTTGCTGGAATCACCCCGAGCTGTTTTTGTTTATCAAAACGTTTTTCTCTAACAACATCCCAACCAACATCATATCGCCCTTTGTATTTTTCAATATCCTTTGGCTTAGCTTGTAGCGGCCAGTGCGGAGCGATATGAGCGAGATAGAGAAAAAACGGCTTCTTCGATTCCTTCACGCTTTGATCGATGAATCCGATGGCCTGATCCGTAAAATCATCGGTGACATAAAGGTCATCTGGCGGCTCGATTTGCTTAGCATTTTCATAAAACTTGCGCTCAGGCTTGAGCTTCATCGTCTCTTTGAAATAAAGCCCACCGCCATGCAATACACCCCAGTAATGATCGAACCCACGATCCACCGGCTTCATGCCATCGCCATCACCGACATGCCATTTTCCCGTCATCAAGGTTTTGTAACCAGCCGGTTTGAGCGCTTCGGCAAGTGTCACGCAATTCCGATTCAAATGACCGAGATATCCAGGCTTATCGGTTTTTTCCATCATCGCTCCTACTCCGGCTTGATGAGAATATAAACCTGTTAATAAAGACGCCCGCGTCGGGCAGCAACGTGAGGTATTATAAAAATTTGCATATCTTAATCCATTCCCCGCGAGTTGATCGAGATTTGGCGTGTCGATTTCAGAACCATAGCAACCCAAGTCGGAAAATCCCATGTCGTCGACAAGAATCACGATGATGTTTGGTTTACTCTCAGCATAAGCGCTCGAGCACGCCAGCCATGTCAGAATTAAAATCGTGGTGAGTAGGTTTTTCATCATTCAAACCCTACTTCAATCATCCAGAAGACCTTTCGAAAACCCTAAAATTTCCCTTGGGTAGATACCCACAGCAAGCCCTCCGCTAAACCAATAGCCAAAAGAGATACCGGGACTTAAATCCTTGATAGGATAATTTCAAAAATTCAGTATGGTCGATATGATTCAGAAAATTCTCGGGCTATTTGTATTTTTTTCCTCAGTTCTATTTTCGATTGCTGCGATTGAAAAACCCAATGTAGTTTTTCTTCTGGTCGATGATCTGGGTTGGGGCGACTTCGGTGCCTACGGTGCCAAGTTCTATGAAACGCCGAACATCGATAAGCTTGCGGCCGATGGTATGCTATTCACGAATGCTTACGCAGCCTGCACTGTCTGCTCACCTAGCCGAGCTGCGATACTTAGCGGATGCTACCCAGCTCGACTTCATCTAACCGATTGGATCGCTGGGCATAATCAACCCAAGGCGAAATTGAAAATACCCGATTGGAAAATGAAAATCGACCATGAGCGGATCTTATTGCCCGAGGCATTAAAAGAAGCAGGTTACACCACAGGATTTTTTGGGAAATGGCATTTAATGCCAAATGGTCAAACTGACATGCAGGAACATTTACCTACAAATCATGGTTTTGATATAAACATCGGCGGACGTGAATGGGGACAACCAAAAGGAAAGGGAAAATATTTCTATCCCTTCGACATGCCAGGCATGGATGAAGGAAAACCCGGTGATTACTTAACAGATAAACTAACCGACAAGGCAATCGAGTTCATTGATCAAAATGCCAATAAGAAACCTTTTCTCCTCTATTTTTCGTACTACACCTTGCACAGCCCCTTAATGGCGCCAGCTAACCGCGTAGAGAAATACACAAAAAAAGCAGCGACCTTTAAAAATGAGAAAAATGAATTACTCAATCCTGTTCGCGCTGCAATGGTTGAAAGTCTAGATCTCAGCGTTGGACGATTGGTTGAAAAATTAGAAAAAATGGGAATCGCAGATAATACTGTCATTATTCTAACAGGTGATAATGGTGGAGATCATCCAGAAACCACTGCCGGCTTACGCGAATACAAAGGCTATTCCCATGAAGGAGCCGTCAGAGAACCTCTCATTGTGAAATGGCCAGGAAAAATCAAAGCGGGATCCACCACCGATGAAATGGTGATCGGTATGGATTTTTATCCGACGATATTAGAATTCGCCGGACTCGCAGCGAAACCCAATCAACACGCCGATGGCGTGAGCATTGCCCCGCTGCTTTCTGGAACGAAGACCGAGCTCGATCGAGATGCCATTTATTGGCATTATCCACACTATCATCGCACCAAACCCTATGGCGCTATCCGTGATGGCGATTGGAAACTCATTGAGTTTTTTGAAGATGGAAAACTGGAATTGTTCGATCTGAAAAATGATCCTTTCGAGACCAAAGATCTCGCGGAGTCCAATCCTGAAAAAGCCAAGCAGCTACTTGATAAAATCAAAGTTTGGAGATCCTCCGTGAACGCTCAGATGATGACCCCCAACCCGAGTTACTCACCAGCAAGTGACAATAAGAAGAATTAGGGTGAGCTTAAGTAGGATTCTCTTTTTCAAATCCCGCGCTTGCCCAAATCCCCTGCCGCGCCTACATCCTCTCCCGCATGGCTACGATCAATTCCAATTTCCTCAAACTCAAGGCAGGTTATCTCTTTCCTGAAATCGCGCGTCGCGTGAAAGCTTACACGGAAGCGAATCCAGAAATCTCGAAGCGCATCATCCGTTGCGGAATCGGCGATGTGACCGAACCACTCCCCGCCGCTGTTCGTGAAGCGATGCATGTTGCGATTGATGAACAAGGCGATCGCGCGACCTTCAAAGGTTACGGTCCGGAGCAAGGTTACGAGTTTCTCCGCCAAGCGATTGTTGACAACCAGTTTACCAACATGGGCATCTCCGCTGACGAAGTGTTCATTTCCGATGGCTCGAAATGCGATACGGGAAACATTTTGGACATCTTTGGAAAAGGCAACGTGATCGCCATCACCGATCCGGTTTACCCAGTCTATGTTGATACCAACGTGATGGCGGGCAACACTGGAGACGCCGATGAAAACGGTGCTTACGAAGGATTGCTCTATCTTCCTTGCAACGCGGAAAACGAATTCGTCGCCAGCGTGCCAGCGGAGAAAGCCGACATCATTTATCTTTGCTTTCCTAACAACCCAACTGGCGCCGTCGCCACCCGTGCGCAGCTCACTGAGTGGGTCAACTACGCCAAGAAGAACGATGCGATCATTCTCTTCGATGCCGCATATGAAGCGTTCATCCAAGATCCAGAAATTCCCCATTCCATCTACGAAATCGAAGGCGCGCGTGATTGCGCGATCGAGTTCCGCTCGTTCTCGAAAAACGGTGGCTTCACCGGCGTGCGCTGCGCCTACGTGGTGATTCCGAAATCGGTATTGGGTCGCGCCAATGACGGCACGCCTGTCCCTATCCATCAACTCTGGTCCCGCCGCCACTCCACCAAATTCAACGGCGCATCCTACCCAGTCCAAAAAGGCGCGGCAGCGGTCTTTTCCGAAGAAGGCAAAAAACAAGTTTCCGCACTCATCGAGCATTACATGGGAAATGCGAAACTCCTCCGCGAGGCTTGCCTCTCACTCGGCCTGAAAGTTTTCGGCGGCGTTAATGCCCCTTACGTTTGGGTCGGCTGCCCAGCAGGCGTGAGCTCATGGCAGATGTTTGATAAAATGCTCCAAGAAGCTCAAGTCGTCATTACCCCAGGCTCTGGCTTCGGCTCTGCTGGCGAAGGCTATTTCCGCATCTCCGCCTTCAACACCCGCGCGAATGTCGAGGAAGTCTGCCGCCGCCTCAAAGAGCAAATGGCGTAATCCGATCTTCCATCCGTCCGTTTCGCCATTTATGATACCTCCATGTTGCATCTGAATCTGGCATTCATCACCGTTGCTTGCCTGGCGCTTTGCCAGTGCGCAGGCTTAGGCTCCTCCGGGTCTCCCAACATGGGCGGACCGACCGAGGAAGAACGTGCGATCGCCATTGCAAACGAACCCAAGGGAGATTTCTACTACGGTCGCCGCTACTATGTGGAAAAAACCCGTTTCTGGGGATACCTGCGTGAACCGGGCCAGTCGGCCAATAAATCCAAGTTGGCTATTTTCAGAGAATCCCGCGTCAAAAATCCAGATCGCCTCCCAGAAGACGGCCCACTAGGACAACGTTACGGCTTCGATACCAATTACGAATACCGCATCCACGGCAATTATACTGGCGAGAAAGCCTACGATCCCAATAGCGACCAAATCCTCCCAGTTTTCGCGCCCACCCATTTCGAACTCGTCAACCGCGAGCCCGGCTGGCTGTTTAGCCCGAGAGACCATTATCACCCGCAACGCTTCACCCTCTGGGTGCATTAGGCTCAGCGAGTTGAAAATTTAAACAAATGCGGCCCTGAGCTCCGCTTAAAGTTTGCTTTCCCATCATGTCAGCTATCGAAGCTCCAACCCCATCCTCACCTGCAACCGCCGCATGGCGCGCGTGGCTGGACGAGCACGGGCCGAAGCTTTTTCTGTTCGCAAAAAACCAAACCCGCTCCCACGAAGACGCTCAAGACGTTCTGCAAGACGCCATCGTGAAGCTCGTCGAGAAAATCCGCACCGGCGAATTCGTCGGCGGACAAGATGCTTGGCAGCCTTATCTATACGCGACCATTCGCCGACTCGCGATCGACCTCTCACGAAAAGACAATCGCCGCAAACGTCGTGAAGATCACGTTTCCGAAGATCTCGAAAGCGAACAACTAGAAGCCTTTCATCCATGGTTCGATTCCACAGACAGCGATGATGAAACCCGCGCTCAACTCGAGACCGCTCTCAAAGCCTTACCGGAAAAATTCTCTACCGTGATCATCATGAAAATCTGGGGTGATCGCACCTTTGCGGAAATTGGCGAAGCTCTTGAAATTTCCCAAAACACAGCTGCCTCGCGGTATCGCTATGGACTTGAAGCTTTAAAACGTGAACTCGCCTCCGCCCGCAAACGTGGCGACCTCTCGATCTGATATCCAACCTTCCCATTATGTCCAAAATTCCAACCATCGCTGAACAAAAACTCGCCGATCTCCAGCCAAACAAGCTCGATGATGATTTCATGGATCGACTACTTGCATCAGCCGATGGATCTCTAACAGAACTTACCAGCGAAGAACTTCAATTCGAAGCCAGCTTGCGCAAATTTTCACCACCAAAACTCTCCTCATCTTTCGACTCCGCTCTCTTGGATATCCTCAACAACACACCTTTCCATGTTGATGAGAAAATCGTGCTGTTTCATAAATCAACATCACAAACCAAGAACACTTGCTCCAAGTTGCGCCGCTTCAATCTAGCAGCAGCTGCCGCCGTCGCCCTCCTTGGTTCGCTCGCCGCATGGATCACTCCAGGCCAAAATAATGAAACCATTACTTATAATCCCGAGCGTTTCATCCAACAACCCTCAACAGTCACATCACCCACTCCCAGTTCTTTCGCTCCCGCAAGCTTCAATCACAGCCTCAGCGACACCCGAGATGAAGGCGTGATCTGGAGCCAAGCCAACCGCCCACATCGTGTTTTGCGCTTTACCTACATAGAGCGTGCCACCCTTAAAAACGCAAAAGGCGAGTTGATCCAAGTTGATCGTCCTCGCGAAGAATATGTGATTATTTCAGAAAAAATTGACTAAAATTTCACTCCCCCATACCAACCAATCATCCGATATGAAATCACAAAGCCACGCACTAACTACTAGCTTCATAGGAGTAGTTTCATTGTTCGCCGCAAATACTCTAACAGCCATCGAGCCCGCACCAGACAATGCCAAACCCCCTGCTGAACTCGAAGAGCGTATTGAAAAGCCAAATGAAGCTGAAGTGAAGATGCCTTTCATAGGAGTTGTCACCGCAGCCTTGCCTGAAATGGTTGCAGATCATCTCAATCTCAAAGCCGGGACGGGTGTCATCGTCCGCACTGTTTCACCTGAGAGCCCAGCTGAAAAATCCGGGATCAAAGTTAACGATGTCATTCTTAACATCAATGAGACCGCTGTGAACGATCCGGATGGCTTCAGAGCAGAAATCCGCAGCCATAAAGTTGGCGATAAGCTGAAATTAAAAACCATTCAAAAAGGCAAACCCAAAGACCTCGAAGTCACTCTTGTAGAACGTCCGGCGAACGCGTTCGCAGATGTTCAAGATGCAGAGCAGTTGCGCGATGTGATCGAACTGAATCTCGGCGGCCTTCTCGGTGATGCTCTCGGCGGCATACAAGGTCAAGATGGTGCCGAGGGATTGGAGATTATTCCCCAACAACTCGAACTCGGGGATGAAAGACTCAAAATGCTTCGCAAGCAAATGAGAGACGCGATGGAAGTAGTTCCAAAAATCCAACCTGAGCCCGGCAATATCCAATTACAACAACAGTCCACGATTCGCATGATGGATGGAGAGGGCTCTGTCGAATTCAAATCCGTTGGAAAAAATTCTGAAGTCACCGTGCGCGACAAAGCCAATGAGATCGTCTGGTCAGGCCCATGGGACACGCCACAAGACAAAGCCGCGGCTCCCGATGATATCCGTAATCGCATTGAAAGACTCAATATCAACAATGGCGGTGGCGGCGGCTTGAAATTTGAGTTCCGCAAATAATCTCTCAGACTCAGAGAAATTCGGAGCCAAGATCGATTTGCTTCGTCAGCATCCGCTCGCCTTCGAAACTGAATTTCCCGATCAGTGTCTGTCCCGCGAGAACTTGGGGCAGCCAATGCCTGTCATCTTCCCACATTCTTTCGTAAGGAATATCATCAAGCGGTGCCCATAGTGGGACTGCCTCTGGCGTCTCTGTTGGCTCACCTTCAAACTCGCTCGCGAGAAAAACGTGACAGCGCAAACTTGGGTAGTCCGACATCTGAAACCATAGCTCAGCCACTTTTCGAGCATCTTTCACGGCAATACAAAGCTCCTCCTCGGTTTCCCGCACCGCGCCTTGCAGCGGGCTTTCACCCGGGTCGATTTTCCCTCCTGGGCCGTTCACCTTCCCCTGTCCATGGCCACGTTTCTTCTCAATCAGCAGGATTTGGCCGTTTTTGACCACAAACATCAAGGTCGCCTCAATAGCTGCCTGCCAATTTATCCATTCCTTTCCATCCATGCTTGAAAGGATGAATAGCGGATGGATGTAACTTTCCCGAGGTGATTTTTCACTCTCGCAAATTTTTCTTATTGCAAATCAATCTCAATTAGCCGACCTTATCCCTGATGCCAGCCAGCCAACCAGCTAAACGCCAATTCACCTTAAACGAGGTGAGTCTGAACTGTGACGTTCGGATCAGCAGCCTCAACGGCCCTGCTTGCGATCGTCTGCGTGATCTTGGTTTCTGTGAACAAATGCAACTGCGCAAAATTTCTAACGGCCGCAACTTGGTTTGCACCGTCTGCGGTGCAAAAATGGCGATCAGTCGTGAATTGGCCGAGCAAGTCCTCGTCGCCCCTATCCGCTAATCCTGAGGAAACATCGCTGTGCCAGAGATTCACTCAACCATCGCGCTTGTTGGTAACCCGAACTCTGGGAAATCGACGCTGTTCAATGCTCTAACAGGAAAAAACCAAAAGGTCGGCAACTACGCCGGAGTCACAGTTGAAGTCAAAAGCGGTGAAACCTACACACCCCATGGCAAAAAACTGCAAGTCCTCGATCTGCCGGGTTGCTACTCGCTACGCGCCGAGGCCGGCTCGCCCGATGAACAGATCGCGCTCAACGCCCTAACAGGAAAATTAGAAAATCAGGCAAAACCCGATCTCGTGGTTTGTGTGGTCGATGCCTCAAATCTAGAGCGCCATCTCCAACTGACTCTCCAAGTCATCGAACTCGGACTGCCTTGTGTGCTGGCTCTCAACATGGTCGATGTCGCTGAAAAATCGGGACTCAGGCTCGATCCCGCAAAACTCTCCGAAGAACTCGGTATTCCCGTGGTGCCCATGCAGGCAAATACCTCAAAAGGAATTGTTGAACTCAAACAAGCCCTGCGTTTTCCGTTTCCTCATGCCTCGCAAGCTTCATGGCTTTCGAAATCCGGCGATATCGAAACAAACCGCCGCACCTTCATCGCCTCACTCTGCGAACTCGCCGCGCGTCGACCCGATACCCACCAACTCAATTTCACCGACAAGCTCGATTCATATTTGCTTCACCCATTTTTGGGTTGGGTCGCTTTTCTTGCGATCATGTTCACCTTGTTTTGGGCTATCTTTTCTTTTGCTTCGATTCCGATGGATTTTATCGACGCCACACTCGGCAGCTTCGGCAGTTGGGTTGAGTCTCTGATGGCGGAAGGCGATCTACGCTCACTGATTGTCGATGGCATCATCGGCGGCGTTGGCGGCGTGTTGGTATTCCTTCCACAAATTCTTTTGCTATTCTTTTTCATCGGTCTGTTAGAAAGCTCAGGCTACATGTCGCGCGGTGCATTCCTCATGGATCACGTGATGTCAAAAGCAGGGCTCAGCGGAAAAGCGTTTTTGCCATTATTCGGTTCCTATGCCTGCGCGATTCCAGGTGTGATGGCAACGCGCACCATCGATTCCGCGAAAGAGCGCTTAGTCACGATTTTCGTCGCCCCCTGGATGAGCTGCTCTGCGCGACTTCCGGTTTATTTCCTCATCATCCCGTTGCTGCTTCACGAAAACGAAGGAACATGGAAACAAGCACTGGTCTTATTTGGAATATACACAATTGGGACGCTAACCGCATTCATCGTCGCGCGCATTTTACGTGGCAAACTCGGTCCCGATAAGGTCGTCACACACTTCATGTTGGAACTGCCACCTTACCGCAGGCCGCAGTGGTCATATATCTTCCGACACGTCTTGGATCGCGGATGGTCGTTTGTGCGCAAAGCCGGAACCATCATCCTCGGGCTGTCCATCCTTCTCTGGGCTTTGGAAAATTACCCTAAATCTGATTCCGAAGATCCGGCTGAAGTTCTTTCCCACAGCGCACTCGGACGGATTGGTGATGTCATCGAGCCAGTCTTCACGCCGCTTGGATTCGATGGCCGAACCGGAACCGCCATTCTAACAACTTTCGCCGCACGTGAGTTTCTCGTCTCCTCACTTGGAATTATTTTCAACGTCGAAGAAACCGATGACGACGTAAAAACCCGCAGCCTGATCCGCGAAAAAATGCAAACCGCTACCTGGCCTGACGGACGCCCGCTGTTCACGCCACTGAGCTTAATTTCACTCCTGGTATTTTTCATCTACGCCCTACAGTGCTTACCAACATCCGCTGTTGTCGCCCGCGAGGCAGGTTCATGGAAATGGGCCGTCGGGCAGTTTGTTTTCATGTCGGGCTTTGCGTATGTCGCCTCCTTGCTCGTCTTCCAAATCGGCTCACTGATGGGCTTTTAATCAGATGAATTGGCAAACTTACACCGCCCTAGCAATCGTCGGCATCACGCTGACGATCTTTATCTATCGTATCTTTTCCAGGAAAAAATCCAAAGCCTCCTGCGGCCAAAACTGCGGCTGCGGAACCGTTAAGAAGCCCTGAGCTTACTTTGCTTGTGACGAATTTGTCACCGCGCCAATGATGTAATCCATCATGATTGATGGCTTTTATGTCACTGGAAGTGAAAGTCATTTCCGCATGCTCTATGAAAATCGATATCGTGACCGATACCTTCGCCCCAGATGTGAACGGCGTGGCGATGACACTAGGAAGACTCACTGATGGCTTACGCAAGCTTGAGCATCGTGTTCATGTCATACGCACAGGTGATGGCAGAGATGATGAAACTATCGTGAGATCCATCCCCTTACCTGGTTATCGCGAAGTCAGAGTGGGATTACCAGCATCGCTCATGTTGCGCATGCGTTGGCGAAAGCGCAGACCAGATGCAATTTATGTCGCAACAGAGAGCCCCCTTGGAAAATCTGCTGTCGAAGCTGCGAAAATTTTAGGTATCCCCGTGCTCACTGGTTTCCATACAAACTTCCACGAATACATGAGACGTTATAGTTTGGGCAAACTTCAACCTATGGTGATGTCTTATCTCAAGCGCTTTCATGAGCGCGCCGATTGCACGCTGGCACCTTCTCTCGAACTAGTTGAAAAATTACGCAATCAAGGTTTTGAAAATGTCCATCTCATGGGTAGAGGCGTAGATACTGAATTATTCTGCCCGAGCAAACGTTGTGAAACTCTACGCGGCAGTTGGGGAGCAACAACTGGATCACCCGTTGCCATTGTGTGCGGTCGTATCGCTGCGGAAAAAAATCTGGAACTTGCCATCCAATGTTTCACTGAAATGCGCGCATCTGTCCCAGATTTGCGCTGTGTGATGGTTGGTGACGGGCCACTGCGGGAAAAACTCGAAACAAAATATCCGTGGGTACAATTTTCAGGAATTCAAACAGGTGAAGATCTTGCACGTCACTATGCCTCCGCCGATATCTTACTCTTCCCAAGCGAAACCGAAACTTTTGGTAATGTGGTGTTAGAAGCAATGGCAAGCGGACTCGTTACTGTCGCCTACGACTATGCAGCAGCAGCCAAATTTTTAAGGCATGGTGAAAACGGATTAAAAGCCGATAAGGGTGATGTAAAAGGATTTATAGAAATCGCCAAAAAATCTCTCGAAATGTATCACGACCATCCCTTGCGCATCGCGGCCCGTGAAATCGCGATCACCCAAGGATGGAGTCGCGTTGTCCAGGAATTCGAAGGGCATCTTCGTGAAATATCTAACAACAGTGAAACCCCGCCAACCCCCTCACCCATCGTCTCACGTTCTAAAAAGCGCAAAAAAATTTCCTATCGAACCGTTTTTCTCTCTGACATCCATCTCGGAACACCCGATAGCAAAGCCACAGAGGTCGGCGATTTTCTCAAACAACTCACCTGTGAAAAACTCATTCTCAATGGTGACATCATCGATGGTTGGGCGCTGAAACGCGGAGCGAAATGGGAATCGCGGCACAGCCGGGTCATTCGCAGAATCCTCAAAATGACTGAGAAAGACGATACGGAAGTGATATATCTACGCGGCAATCATGATGAGATACTCGAGCGCTTCCTACCTCTCGCCTTCGGGAAAATCCGTTTCACCAAAGAATACATTCACACCACCGCAAATAACCAGCGCTACCTCGTCGTTCACGGCGATGGTTTCGATAGCGTTTCGACCAACCACAAATGGCTCGCGGCCCTTGGTGCGATCGGCTATGACAGCTTGCTCAAAGTCAACCGCTACTACAACTACTGGCGCGCATGGAGAGGCAAGGAATACTTCTCTCTAAGCAAAAGGGTGAAAGCGAAGGTGAAATCCGCCGTCAGCTTCGTCGATAAATACGAAGTCCTACTTCAAGATCTCGCGCTGCACAAAGAGTGCAATGGCATCATTTGCGGACATATCCATACCCCAGAGGATAAAAAGGTTGGCGAAATACATTACCTCAACTCCGGCGATTGGGTGGAAAGCCTGACCGCCATTGTTGAACACCATGACGGACGACTGGAACTCATTCACTATAAGGATCTCCTAATGACTGCTGACTTGTAACAAGACTTCGATGAATACGATACACTGGGGTTTTCCGGGTATTAATTAAACGGAGGAACGGAGAAAACTGAGCTCACGGAGAATTGATAGAAGAAAATTAAATTCTATCTTAGGGAAATTAAAAATTTCTTCTCCGTGTCCTCTATCTTCTCCGTTCCTCCGTTTAAAAATACCCAAAGCGCCTTATTAACCACTTTTCCGCGTCAGCACCATCACGTTTTCCACATGACGGGTGTGAGGGAAAAGATCAAAGGGCTGAACTTCTTCTAACACATATCCTGCTTCTCTTAGGATTTTGTAATCGCGCACTTGGGTTGCCGGATCGCAGGAAACATAAACCACCCTTTGCGGACCAAACGCCACGAGCTGTGCTAAAAATTCCGGGGTGCAACCTTTGCGCGGCGGATCAATCACCACCACGGTTTCATTTGCTGGAGTATCAATTTTACTGAAGATCGCCTCGGCATCGGCTTGCAAAATACTGACGTTCTTAAAGCCGTTCAACGCCACATTGTTTGCCGCCCATTGCGCACCCGCTTCATTGACTTCAACGCCCATCACTTTTTCAAAACGGTCCGCCAAGCACAGCCCGAAAAGCCCAGCGCCACAATAGGCATCGACCAAATACTTCGCGCCCCCTGCCAAAGCTTTCTCACCAACGTATCCGGTGAATTTTTTCAAGATGAACGGATTATTTTGGAAAAACTCTCCCGCCACAAAATCGAACTTCACTCCACCAACTTCCTCGCGAGCAATCGCTTTCGGATCGCGCTCAACCCGGCCATTCGTTGCTCTCAGAAGAATCGTTGCACCGCGTTTGAAGCGTTTTCCATTGGATCGGATATCGGCATGCACTTCAGACAGAGCTTCGTTGATCTCACGCATCGCGATTGGGCAATTGACCACGTCTAACAATTCATTGCGTCGACCCACTTTCAGGAATCCTATCTCCTTCACCATCCCATCGACGGGCTTGTCGAAATGAGGAGTGATCTTGGAGCGGTAGTTCCAGATTTGTTCTGAGGACTCACAGAAATTCACTTCGCGTTCCTCGCCTGCCATGTGCTTAAGGAGCTCACGGATCTGCCGCGACTTCCATGCCAACTGCTTATCGTAAGCGAGATGTTGATACTGACAACCGCCACACTCCCCAAACAATCCACAACCCGGTTCCACCCGATCGGGTGATTTCTCTAAAATCTCCACCAAGTCTCCCTGCGAATGATTTTTATCGTTTCGAAAAATCCGCGTACGCACCAACTCGCCCGGCAAGGCATAAGGTACAAAAACCACCCAACCATTCACCCGCCCCACGCCCGAACCCAGATTGGTCAAAGAATCTATGCGCACCTCAATCTCTTGATGGTAGGTGAAAGGGGTCGGAACAAATTTCTTCGGCGGACGGTTGTGCATGGACAACGCACTGCTAAGTGATTTTCCCGAAGAAAGGAACTATAAAGGAACCGCGATTTCTTATCGCGACTGCAACCGGACATATCAACCACAGGAATTCTCCCTAGGTCGCGATTTTGAAATCGCGGTTCCTTTCTGTAACCCGTAAAACCCCAGCGTGTTTTTTAATTCTGACCTCCCCGTTCGGAAACACCTCAATCATCTTCCTCACTGGCAGCAAGATTCGGTGTTTGTATTCGCCACATGGCGCCTCGCTGATTCTGTTCCTTTTGAAATTATGACGCGTTGGCGCGAGGAACGAGACACTTGGATCTCTGAGCACCCTAAACCATGGGACGAACCCACAGAACTCGAATACCACCGAAGATTCTCTACACAACTCGAAGAATGGATGGATCAGGGCATGGGCAGTTGCTCTCTCAGCAACCCAGACCACGCACGCATAGTCGCTGACAGCCTGTTGTTTTTCGATGGCGATAGGTATTTCATCGACTCCTTTGTCGTGATGCCGAATCACGTTCATGTCTTGATGCGTCTACAAACTGGATTTTCGTTGGAGAAGGTTATCCAGTCCTGGAAGCAATTTTCAGCAAGACAAATCAATCAACGACAAGAGAAGAGCGGCAGTTTCTGGCATAAGCGCTACTGGGATAGACTGGTGAGAAGTGAAGACCATTTATGGAAAATCCGGCATTATATTTTAAGGAATCCAGAGAAAGCGAAACTTCATGAACGTCAGTTCTTGATCTACGCGCCATGGAATCAGTAAAGAAAGGAACCGCGATTTCCTATCGCGACTGCAACCGGATATATCAACCACAGAAATTCCCTCTAGGTCGCGATTTTGAAATCGCGGTTCCTTTCTTGGTCATTTCTTCAAACTCGACGAACTCGATTCCTCATCTATGCTCGACTGCATGAATCAAGAAAGGAACCGCGATTTCCTATCGCGCCTGTATCCGCTATATAAACCGAAAGGAACCGCGATTTCCTATCGTGTCTGCAATCGCTATATCAACCGTAAGGGATCGCGATTTCCTATCGCGTCTGCAACCGCTTCATCAACCGCAGCTAATTCTTTCGAGGTCGCGATTAAAAATCGCGGCTCCCTTTTGCCGTTTCGCGCTATTTTATTAATACTTCTCTGCCTTATCCCAATGGCTGCTGAAGCCCGAGAAGCTAAAGAAAACGCCCGCATCGAGCACCTGATCAGCTCCGTAGAAAAACTCGCTGGAGCCAAATTCATCCGCAATGGCACGGAGTATGATCCTGACAAAGCCGGCTCTCACCTCCGCATGAAACTCGAAAAAGCGGGTGACAAAATCAAAACCGCTGAAAATTTCATCGATGGCATCGCAGCCAAATCCTCTACATCAGGCAAGCCCTACCAGATTCGCAAACCCGACGGCACCCTTGTCACCACCAGTGCCTATTTTTACGCCCGTCTTAAAGAATACGACCAAGCCAATCCATGATCGACGCCGCCTATCCTCTCGCCCGTAAGTTGCTATTTACTCTTGATGCCGAAGCAGCCCACCACATAAGTATGGCTGGGCTACGACTCGCAGAAAAAACAGGTCTGTTAGAAATGCTATCCGATCCTTTGCCGCAAGCAAAACCGATCGAACTCATGGGCTTGAAATTTCCCAACCGCATCGGCCTGGCTGCCGGGCTTGATAAGGAAGGCAACACCATTGATGCGCTTGGCCGCCTCGGTTTTGGCTTCATCGAAATCGGTACCATCACCCCTCGCCCCCAAGCTGGAAATCCCAAACCCCGTTTGTTCCGCCTGATCCCACACGAAGCCATCATCAACCGCATGGGTTTCAATAACCCCGGCATCGATGCGGGCGTGGTGAACGTTCGCTCTCATCGATCATACAAAGGCATCATCGGTTTCAACATCGGCAAAAACAAAGACACGCCTAACGAAAACGCCGCGGATGATTACCTCGCCTGCTTGGAAAAAGCGTATCCCGTCGCCGATTACATCGCGGTCAATCTCTCTTCCCCCAACACGCCTGGCCTGCGCGATCTTCAAGCTGCCGACTCCTCAGCTCGGCTCTTAGAACTTCTCAAAACCGAACAACAAAAACTCGCTGCCATCCACGAAAAGCACGTTCCCATCTTGTTTAAAGTCGCACCAGATCTAACAGAACAGCAAATCGCCGATCTCGCCAAAGCCTTCCTTGATGGTGGACTCGATGGCTTGATCGCCACCAACACCACATTGGATCGCGAGAAAGTTTCTGATCACAAATGGGCCAACGAAGCTGGCGGGCTTTCTGGAAAACCCGTCCTCGAAAAATCCAACCAAACCCTCGCCGCTTTTGCTGCCGCCTTTTCCGGAAAAATCCCCATCATCGGCGTCGGTGGAATCTCTTCCAAAGCAGATGCCGAAACCAAGTTCAAACTCGGCGCCGATCTCATCCAAATCTACACCTCCTTCATCTACCAAGGCCCAGCTTTAGTCCGTGAAATCGTGGCGGCGGATTGCATCCGCCATGCCAAAAGCTAAATCTCTTATCCTGTTTGCGATCTTTGTGTTCCTTGCGGTTAAACCTCTTCATATTACTCTTTAGCATAACCAACCGGCCAGAGGCACGGCTCTCCAATCCCGAATCTTCCAAATGAAAACCACACGCCTCCTCATTACCCTCGCTCTTGCCTTTGCAATGATTGGATTTTTCGTGTGGAAAAGCGCCAATACTGCTGTCGCGCCGGTGAAACTGGTTGGTTTTCAAGATAACGCTGCGCCCATGATCATGCCGGAATCAGGTGAGTTAGATATGCGTTTCCACATGCTCTCCGCATGGCAAGTAAACCAAATTCCTAACATTTCTCGAATGGATCCACCGATGGGATCTGAAAACGGTGCGCTGGTTTACAATGCTCAACCATTTTGGGAAATGAACGATCAACGCGGCGGCCATCATACTGGAGAGGATCTCAATGGAATCGGTGGCATGAACACCGACCTCGGCGATCCCGTTTACGCTGCGGCGGATGGTCTTGTTATTTTTGCTGGCGAACCTTCACCCGGTTGGGGGAAAACCATCATTCTCGCGCATCGAACCTCGGACGACCAACCGATACGTACCATGTATGCCCACCTCGATCAATCCAAAGTCGCAGTGGGTTCACTCGTCGCTCGTGGTGAAATCATTGGAAACGTCGGTACCGCGAATGGCAATTACCCCGCGCACCTCCACTTCGAAATCCGCGAAAGCGATGGCGTTGAAATTGGTGGCGGATATTTGAAACGCTTTCTCAACCACCTCGATCCTTCCGCTACCATTTCCGCTATGCACAATCCTGAAGGCAAAGGCATTTCTCCCTCATTCTTGAAATTAGCCAACCTCTCCGCACCTAATTCTTGGACAACTCTAGAAATTCGAGGCGCCGAAAAACTTTCTGAGCTGAAGAACTAGGCTAAACCTCGATGAGCTAGCTCGACAAATGCGTAAAATCGCTCATGTCAATCAGGCATTGTATGAACTGCTTAAAGAACGAATAGGGCTTAACGATTAAGATCTCCGCAGACGAATATGCGAGATTCTTTAACGTGATGGTGCCGCCGATGGTGGATTAGATACCTCTCCTCTAAGTTGTCCTAAATGCCAAAGTGTAGTGGCAGTTGGATCCCTGTCATGCGAGGCTTGTCGTGACAAGATGGCCACGAAATATCCATTTGAAGCTCGTTAAGCCATACCACAAAAAACCGCCATCCTCTTTTTGAGTTGGCGGTTTATGTAGAATAACGGAACTCAAATTAGTTCACAGCCACAGCAGAAGTGCCGGTCTCGCCTGTGCGGATGCGGATGGCTTCTTCGATGGTTGAGATGAAAACTTTGCCGTCACCGATTTTGCCGGTGTTTGCGCTTTTGACGATGGCTTGCGCAACCCCTTCGGCTTGTGCGTCATCGACAACGATTTCGATTTTAACCTTTGGAAGGAAATCAACGGTGTATTCGGAACCTCGGTAGATTTCGGTGTGACCTTTTTGACGTCCGAATCCTTTGACCTCAGTGACGGTCATGCCTTGGACTCCGACCTCTGAGAGGGCCTCTTTGACTTCTTCAAGCTTGAATGGTTTAATGATAGCTTCGATTTTTTTCATGGTTACGGCGGATTGGTAAAAACATAGAAAGCAAGTGGTGTGCCAACTTTCTTAAAGCGGAAAAGTCCGCTTGATTTGGATTTAATCAGATATGATGGCTGATACGAGAGGGAAATCGTGAATTCTGATTTTTTTAACGAGAGATTGCGTTTTTCTGAAAACTGGACCAGTTTTCAGACGTATTCAAAAGGTTTCAATACAAACATACATTATGAAAAAATTCATTACCGCCCTTTTATCAGCAGCTCTTTGCCAGTTTGCGATTGCACAAGAAACCAAGATCGAGATTACCGGCAACGACCAAATGCAATATAATATCAAGGCATTTGAGGTGACTGAAGGACAGAAAGTGGTGCTTTCATTCAAGCACATTGGTCAACTTCCCGCTGCGGCCATGGGACACAATGTAGTAATCCTCAAAGCTGGGACAGCAGTTCCTGCGTTTTCAGCCAAATGTGCCACCGCTAAGGATAATCAATACATCCCGACTGATGACGAATCCAAAAAACTCATGGTTGCTCACACCAAAATGCTGGGTGGCGGCGAGTCCGATCAAGTGACTTTCACCGCTCCCGCGGCTGGCAGCTACCCATTTATCTGCACCTTTCCTGGTCACTTTGCCATCATGCAGGGCGTAATGACTGTCAAAGCTAAATAAGACTTAACTAAAAACGAACGCCGATTCACCCTCGTGGTGAATCGGCGTTTTTTGTGAATTAACTCAACGCGCCATGACCACTACAGCGTGCTCATCATAACGAACCTTGGTATTAGATTGAGCGAGAATGTATTTGAGAATCGCACTGACCGGCACATTTTTGATATTTAAGGTCACTTTAGTGTCTGCGAGCTTCTTGTTCGGATCTTCGATAATAAAATTTGGAACAGTTTGATCTTTAGTTTGTTTGCTGATCGCATTAGCCAATATCTGTAAAGCCTCCTGAACGGTGAGTTCTTCGATTTGGTAGGCAGGAATCATAACGCCACCTATCTTTGCTTCGATCGCGTTGGCTCTGAGCGCAGATGCGTTGATTTTGACCTCTCCAGCACGATAACGGGCATTTGCATGGTTGGTGTTTAATGCGAGGGCTGCCTTATAAGCCGCCATAGCAGTGGTCGGATCCCCAGCTTTTTCTGCAATCAAGCCTTGTTGATACCAAGCTTCTGCCTTTTCGGCGGCAGTTTCTGCAAGAGCTAGCGTAGCGCTGCATGCAATCACAATAAGAGTAATGAGGGTTTTCATAGTTTCGTTACCCTAAACATAAGTGCTGAATATTTCCAGCATCTTCTCAAATTATATATTACGCTTCGGAGAGCAATTTGCGGAAATACGCGATGGTGGGGTCAAGCCCCTGATCCAAGCTGATCTTTGGCTTCCAGCCTAGCTCCTGGCTGGCAAGAGAGATATCTGGGCAGCGTTGTTTCGGATCATCTCCAGGCAATGGATAAAAGGTCAGTTTCGATTTTCCCCCGACTTTTTTGAGGATCAACTCAGCTAGCTCCAGCATGGTGAATTCGCCAGGATTTCCTATATTCACTGGGCCTGTTAGCTGAGCATGATTCATCAAACGGATAAAGCCCTCAATCAGGTCGTCGGCATAACAAAACGAACGCGTCTGGGTGCCATCCCCATAAATGGTAAGATCCTCCCCACGCAGGGCTTGGACGATAAAATTGGAAACAACTCGTCCATCATCTGGAAGCATGCGTGGCCCATAGGTATTGAATATTCGTACAACCCTGATTTCGACCCCATGTTGGCGGTGGTAATCGAAAAACAAAGTTTCAGCCACACGTTTCCCCTCATCATAACAGGCACGGATACCAATTGGATTAACCGATCCCTTGTAGGATTCTGGCTGAGGATGGATTTCAGGATCACCGTAAACTTCGGAGGTTGATGCTTGAAAAACCCGTGCGCCTATCCTTTTTGCAAGGCCAAGGGAGTGCATGGCGCCTAAAACCGAGGTCTTGGTCGTCTTGATCGGGTTGTGCTGGTAGTGCGGAGGAGAAGCAGGGCAGGCAAGGTTGAAAATTTGGTCCACTTCAAACATGAATGGCTCCGTGACGTCATGGCGCACCAGTTCAAAATGCGGGTTATCAATCAAATGCAGCACGTTGGCTTTCCTGCCCGTAAAATAATTATCCATGCAGATAACGTCATGACCGTCCTTGATCAGACGATCGCAAAGATGGGAGCCGAGAAACCCAGCTCCGCCGGTAACAAGAGTGCGCATGGCAGTGATATTTGTAAGAGTTCGCCCAAACTTCAAACTTTAAACTTCAAAAGATAGCAAAGAGCGGCGAAGTTTCGCTTATGAGAATTTTGACGGGATTGCAGCCAAGCGGGAAACTGCATGTAGGAAATTACTTCGGGGCGATGAAACCCGCGGTCGAACTCCAACAACAAGGCGAGGGCTTCTATTTTATCGCAGACTACCACGCGATGACATCCGGGCGCGACGCCGCAGCCTTAAAAGAAAACATCCGCGAGCTCGCCATCGATTTCCTTGCCTGCGGCCTAGATCCTGAAAAATCTATGTTTTTCCGTCAAAGCGCCGTCCCTGAAGTCAACGAACTCGCTTGGATCCTCTCCACGGTTTGCCCGATGCCCTTGCTTGCAAAATGCCATTCCTACAAAGACAAAGTCGCCCAAGGCATTTCTCCAAACCACGCCCTCTTCGCTTACCCCGTCCTGATGGCGGCGGATATTTTGCTCTATGATTCCCAAAAAGTCCCAGTTGGAAAAGATCAGAAGCAACACCTCGAAGTCACCCGCAGCCTCGCCACCAAGCTAAATGAAGCCTACGGCGATGGCACAGCCGTCATGCCTGAAGCGATCATCAAAGAAGAAACCGAACTGGTGATCGGCCTCGATGGACGCAAGATGAGTAAGAGCTACGACAACACCCTACCGATTTTCGGTGAGGAAAAACAACTGCGTAAACTGGTGATGAAAATCGTCACCGACTCCACGCCTGTCGAAGATCCCAAACCCACCGAGAACTCCACCATCATCGCCCTCTATAAACTCTTTGCGAGCGAGGCGGATCTCCAAACCATGATCGCCGATCACCAACGCGGTGGCTGCGGTTACGGCGATTTCAAAAAACGCCTCGCTGATGCCTATTGGGACTACTTTTCTAACATGAGAAAACGCCGCGAAGAAATTCTCAAAGATCCCAGCTATGTTGATCAAGTCCTCGCCCATGGTGCCAAACGCGCCAGAGAAGAATCCGCAATAGTATTGGGAAGAATAAAAAAAGCGGTTGGGCTAGCTTGAACCTCTAACTGGACCGCGCGCCTCCAGACGCGCATGTTTCATAAGCGATTAACCACCAGCGCGTATGGAGGCGCGCAGTCCATTTCTCATTTCTCACCTCCCTGCATCCGAAATCATTTCGCGGATTCCGTTTTGAAACTCTGTTTCTCCAGCCAGCTTCTCCACGCTCATTTCCATTCTCCACCTCCAATAAAATGGTGTGATCGCGGGGATGTTGATTCGCTCTCCTTCGATGTCCTCGCTGCGCAAAGTTTCATCCATTGCCAAAAAATCTTGTAGCGGAAAGACCGCCCACATGGCTGGGGAAGCGAGAAGCTGTTGAATGATTCGTCGCGCGATCTTACCAGTAAGCTCAGGCTCAGGCAGAGTTATTCCCAACATTTGCTTAGCGAATTTTGAACGCACTTTTTCATCATCCTGCCACCATTGTCGCAGGGTTTCCATATCGTGAGTCCCTGAGGAAACCACACTCATGTAAGGAGCAGATGCGAGATCGGAAAACACCGCACCGTAGACTTTCGGCCAACGTTGGATTTCAAGAGAAAGTATGCCGAGTTGATTCATCACACCCAGCACACAGGTTGGCACCATCCCTAAATCCTCGCCGCACAGAAGCATATCACTCGCAGAACGGATTGCCGGAAGTTTATCGTAGGCTTTTAACTCCCAGAAGCGCTCTTGCCTGATATAAAAATAATCATCGTGGATGGAATTCAATGCCTTTTGGGCTTCCGGAGCCAAGGCTTTGAATGATCGCGTATCCATCATCCTCATGCGTGGATGAAATTCTTTCCTTTGCGATCCATTGACTTCGAAAAACAATACCTCCCCAACTAAATCTAACAACTCATCTCGTATCCAATCTTGATTCGCCCAATCACCTGATTTGAGGTTTTCGAAAAAATCCGAAATTCCACGCTGCGTGGAAAACTCGCTCTTTAATTCATAACGACCCATCCCATGATCCAATAAAAAGTCCCGCTTCACACCATGAGCAAGCTCGCCAAAGGTTTCTAGTAGATCGCCTTCTAAAATATACGGCTTACAGAAACGATCATAATCAAACTCCACCCCAAACTCCTCGAATTCTTCCAGCTTAACCGGTAACGCTGGCTCAAACCAACCCATGATTCCATCGATCTGTTGCGTTGGAATCTGCCAGATGCGGAAAAAACCGAGGATATGGTCGATTCGATACGCATCGAAATACCGACTTAACTTCTCGAACCGCGAGCGCCACCAAGCATAGCCGTCTTTGCGCATTTCATCCCAATTATAGGTTGGAAACCCCCAGTTCTGGCCTTTCACCGCAAACGCATCCGGCGGCGCGCCCGTTTGAGCATCCATATTGAAAAACTGCGGAGCAACCCATGCATCCACAGATTCTCTATCGACCCCTATCGGCAAATCCCCTTTCAGCGCTATGCCCTTCGCGCGCAGATGCGCAACCGTCGCAGTAAGTTGCCTATCCAACTCATACTGAAGCCAAACAAAATACAGAACATTTACATCCTCAGATAAGGCATCGACTTTCTTTGCATCATATATTTCCCAATCTCCCCACTTGGAAAAATCCGCCGTGCCAAACTCATCGCGTTTGACTGAAAAAACCGCGTAATCCAAAATCCAATCTTGGTTGCGCTTTAAAAAATCTAAAAACACCTCATTACTTAGAATGTTTTTTTGATAGGTATTAAACATCTCTCGCGTGACCCTCCATTTCACATCCATCACCGCAAGATAATCGATTTTCTTATCAAGATTCAATGTCTCGCGCTCTTTGCGATAATTTACTTTATCTATGATTGGAACCGTCATCCCATCCAAGCGCAGATAAATTGGATGCAAGGCATAAACACTCATTGCAGAGTATGGATAACTATCGGTCCATGTTCGTGAGGAAGTCGTGTCATTGATAGGCAGTATCTGGATCATCTTCATCCCACAGTTCGCAGCCCAATCCCCCATCGCTTTCAAATCGTAAAACTCTCCAACTCCACATCCAGCCTCACTTCTCAGAGAGAAAACCGGTATCGCAACTCCCGCCCCACGAAATCGCTGATCTACACTTCGCCGGTAACACTCATCGGAAACTTTTACAATGACAGCGCCAGATCGATCGCCAAGCGCTCGATTATCCAATCCTTCTTCTAGGCAAATTGCCTCCAATTTACTATAGATACCGTATTTGTATTCGATATGTTCATCCATTGGGAGATCAACATTCACCTGCCAATGATTTTTCACCACTTCAACCATGGGTATGGCTTTTGAATAATCCCAATTTCCTAGTGCATCACAGCCACCAATCAAACACGGCACCATTCCCTGTGGAAGACGTGCCATCCATAAATGAAACTCATGGTTACCCGTGTTAGATATATTCCCAATCTTACGCTTCTGTGTCTCATCAAGCTCAAAGATTTTGGACTGATATACCCTATCCTCACTTCCTGCGGATTTCCAATCATCTAGAAAAAATATGTTTTTCTGCGTGATCTCGCATTCTCTCCATTCTCCGAACTCCGCCAACTCCAAGCCATCATCTCGTCTTAGTAAATAACGATATTCAAATCGCTCAATATTACCTGCCTCGATTCTCAATTCCCAATGATCAGGATCTTTCCAATGCAATGGCAGTATTTGACGAGGCGCATCATCGCCATCCTGCATGATTGTTTCGAGCCACAGTGATTCTCCAACCACAGTCGCATAAGCCACTCGAAACAATAAACTCATAGGAGATAGCTAATCCATGCTTTGGCTCAATCGCCATTCAAAAAAATCAGACAAAATTTCTCAGTTCTTTTTCTGCATACCTGGAGGCAAGGTATTGGTTTTTTGTGCGGGCTTTGGCACCGATTTCGAAATGGAGGTTCCCGCCCCAGGCGCGAAATGTTTAAGCAACCCTGGCATTTCCGGTATCCACTTGCCGGTTTTGTATTGAAACAGGATACTAAGTGGAAAATCGGAATATCTATATGCATGCCACTCCCCCCAGCGGTTTGTTTTCATATCCCATGCTCGATGCGCATCACAACCAAACTCAACCGAATATTTTTTGGTAATACCGTTAAGTTTATCTGCTTGGGTAACTGCTTGATCCTTGATATCCGCTATCACGAATTTTTTCCACTCAACACTACGCCTATCTTGAAGCGTGTGGTAGCTAGACGTAGTGCCATCTGCCCGAAATGTAAGATGCTTCACTAAAACCGTCGAAGTAGCTGTAACCAGCGCTTTCTGATCTTCATGAGAAACCATCAATTTTGTGGCGGCCGATTTCTTCAAACCTTCCGCTAAAAAATCCTCAACAGTGGCTTGCCCAAAAACTGGTTTTAAAATCAATAATAAGAAAAGGGGCTGTACTAGCTAAGCGAGGAAAAATCGCATAGTTAGACAAGCCAATGTATCAACGAAAAAGCCGACTTCCAGCTCGAAAACAAAGCGAGCTCATTAAACTTTTTGTAGCAGG
>JAJTHK010000148.1 GCA_021298895.1 Luteolibacter sp. | reverse complement strand
CTATCCGGGCGGCTGCGTATATTGCGAAGCTTGAAGTCAGAAATCCCGATAGACCTCAGGCATATTAGCCGATGTAAACGCAAACGATCATCGCTACATCAAAGTGGTTGCGGACTTAGACCCTTAAATTGACGCGAATGAGCAAACAGTCTAATAAGGCGAAATTTTATCAATTCCGTGCTTGGCATTTTCAGGTCTTGTTGTGGAGTCATCGCATGTCAGAAGATACTTATTCAACTCCGATTGCACAGCCTCCTATCATTCCAGCAACGATGCCAGTCACGGATGATATTTCCAAACACATGCAGGGAGTGGTTTATCCGCTACAATTGAGTTTCAAGCTAATCGCCTTAACCACACAAGTCACCGTGACAGATGCTGCTGGACGTATCGTGGTTCACACTAATCAGAAATTTTTCAAACTTAAGGAACACGTCGATGTGTTTGCTGATAAATCAAGAGCCTTGAAGTTAGCTGAAATCAAAGCGAACAAAGTGATCGATTGGTCTGCGAGATATAACTCGACTGATGCAGCAGGGCAGGCAATTGGATCGGTGGGAAGAAAAGGCTGGAGATCGATCTGGAAAGCCCATTACGAGGTTTTCAATCCGCAAGATAATAATCCAGATTTTACGATCAGCGAGGAAAATCCCTGGGCGAAGTTCATGGATGGACTTTTAGGCGGCGTTCCGATTCTAGGAATGTTCTCAGGATATTTTTTCCATCCGAAATATCTGTCAGTTAAAACTGATAGCACTCCAGTCATGCGCTTGACTAAGCTTGCTGCGTTTTTCGAAGGAAAATTCCTCATAGAAAAATTGGATAACGTGAGTCCACGCGAGGAGCTGAATCTGATCCTGTCGTTTTTCATGCTTGTCATGCTTGAAAGACAAAGAGGATAGAGATTTTATCCATCTAGATTTCTAACAGGCCGATCTGATAGTTAGCTGCCATAGAATTACGGGTGGCGAAAGTCATTGACTCAACTTGGCATTGAGCAATGAGGGCTCGATCAAATGGATCTCCGTGATGGGGTGGAAGTTTAATCGATGCCTGGGCGTGTGCACCTGTGAATGGTAGAATCTGAATACCATTCTCTGGTAAAAAATCGGTGAAATTTTCCGGAATGCGAAGTTTGCCTTTGGATGTTTTTAATCCGATCTCCCAGATAGAAACTGCGCTAGCGAAAACTTCATTACGAGGGTGCGAAATTTCTGCACGTGCGTTTGGGTTAATGCGATTTGGATCGTCCATCCACCAGAGTAAGGTGTGGCTATCGAGGAGAATTCTCATGATTTAGCGCGGTAGGTTGTGCTGGATTCGGCGACTTTGGTATAGGCTTAGGAAGGTTCGATGGACGCACCGGTCATGGCTTCGATAAGTTCGGCTTCAGTTTCCCAGCAGTCGGCGCTCTCCCATATTTTTCCGGCAAGGAAACCGCCTTTGCGAGCTGGTTGTGGTGGGATGTAGGGAACGAGTTTTGCCATGGGCTTGCCTGCTTTTGCGATGATAATTTCCTCACCAGCCGCCGCCTGCTCAACCAAACGGGAGAGGTGGGTTTTAGCTTCCTGGATGTTTTTCATGTTATAAGTCTGGTCTGGTCTGGTTTACATGTCAAACTTCGATTTTGAAAACAAGATCGACGCTGGGCTGCGCGGAAAATAGGTTTCTGAGCGATTGATGATTGTGGCACTGGAAAAGTTTTTGGCGGAGGCGGGATGGGTAGAGCGGTTCGAGGATGAGGCGCGGCTAATCGGTGGGCGTTTGGTTTCGAAGGTTCAGGAATTGAAATTGGAGGGAGAAGACGAAATCACAGCGCAAGCAAGCGTGTTGGGAGAAAAGGTCGAGGCGACATTTTGGCCGCAAGGTGGGCAGATGTTGTTTGAGACGAGCTGCAGTTGTGAGGCTGGGGCATTTTGCGAACATGGCTTTGCGTTGATCGGTAAAATGGCGAAGACAAAACATTTGGAAAAATGTGTTGGACTGACTGCGAAGCAAGCGGTGGCTGTCGAGCTCGCAAGAGGAGAGGGTGGAAGAAGAGAGGGGGATGGGGAGAGTGGGAGAGCGGGAGAGAATGTTACTTTTGAGTTGGTGGTGCGGAAAGATGTGGTGGATAAGGCGACGAAGTTGTTGTTGCAATCGATGGGACAGAAAGAACCGGAGCAATGGATTTTTGCAGAGGCTTTTGTAAACGATGGCAATCAAATCAAACCATTGGCTTCGGTAGGAGTTGTAGGAAGGACACCGCGGGAACAGCAGGCGATTCGTGAGTTACGCGACGTTGGGTTGTCATCGATGCAAACCAATCCCGCATGGCGATTTCTGCTCAGCATGAAATCGCGCACGGTCGAGGCGGCAGGTGAAAATGACAAATGGTTTCCTGATCCGGGCCGGGTTCCAGTGGATACTTTCTGGCATCAGTTTCGGGGTGAGTTTTCTGAAATGTTAGAAAATTCGGGTTGGAAGATAAAATATGAAGAAGGAGTTGGTCACAAAGTTCACGATGCAGCTCCTGAAAAATGGTACACACGTCTGATAAGTGAGAGTGAGGATGATAAATACGCTGGCGATTTTTCGGACGGTGGATGGTTCAGTTTGTCGGTGGGATTCGATGTTGATGGAGAACGCTACGATCTGATGCCGATTCTAGCGGGTTTGTTGAAACAGGATTTCTTGGAAGAAACGTTGGATAGGCCGAACCAAGGATTCGTGTATGCGCCCTTGCCGAATGGGGATGCGTTGAAATTACCGATAGGGAGAGTGCGGCGGTTACTTCAGCATTTATCGGCTTTGGTGGATCCGAAATTTTTTGGAAAAGCGCGTGTGCATGCGTTGGATGCTGCGGCCTTGGCTGGGTTGGAGGGTTTGGGAATTGAGACGCCGAAAGGTTTGGCGAAATTGAAGCAGCGCTTGGAAAATTTCTCGAAAGTCGAGGAGGTTGAAACACCGGGAGAGATCAAAGCGACCTTGCGTGATTATCAGAAATCAGGGTTTCAATGGATGCAGTTTCTAGCTGGCCATGGACTGCATGGTATTTTGGCGGACGATATGGGCTTGGGAAAAACCTTGCAGACACTCGCACATTTGATGGCGGAGAAAACGAGTGGGCGGAGTGGTGGTAGGCCATCGCTGGTGATTGCGCCGACTTCAGTAGTTCCGAACTGGCGAGCAGAGGCGATCAAGTTTGCACCAGGTTTGCGGGTGTTGGTTTTGAATGGGGCGGATCGGAAAAAATATTTTCGCTCCATTCCGCATGCGGATTTGGTGATAACATCGTTTGCCTTGCTGCAGCGAGATATCGAAAAGCTGATGGGTTTCGAATATCACATGTTGGTTTTGGATGAAGCCCAGTATATTAAAAATCCGCGGGCAAAAGTCGCACAGGCGGCGTGTCGGGTGGTGGCGCGGCATCGCTTGTGTCTTTCCGGAACGCCGATTGAAAACCACCTCGGTGAATTATGGAGTCTGATGCATTTTCTCATTCCCGGATTTCTTGGGACGGAGGATGCGTTCAATAAAAATTTCCGAAAGCCCATCGAAGAAGAGGGTGATGCGGAGAAAAACGCTTTGTTAAAGAAACGAATCGCTCCATTGGTGCTACGGAGGACGAAGGATCAAGTAGCGAAGGAATTGCCACCGAAAACCGAGATGGTGCATTTGATTGAGTTATCGAGTGACCAGAAAGATCTCTATGAGACCGTGCGCGCAACGATGGACAAGCGGGTGCGTGCGGCAATTGCGGCGCGCGGGATCGAGCAATCGCAGATTGTGTTTCTGGATGCGTTGTTGAAATTACGCCAGATCTGTTGTGATCCGCGCTTGTTGCCAGAAGATTTTGCGGCGGGCATTAGAAGCTCGGCGAAGTTGGAGTATTTGAAAGAAATGTTAGAAACCTTAGTGGAGGAGGGCCGGAAAATTCTCATCTTCTCACAGTTCACGACCATGCTGGGACTGATCGAAGAGTATTTGGTGAAAACCAAAGTTCCGTATCTCAAATTGACTGGCGGCTCGAAAGACCGGGGTAAACTAGTAGAACAGTTTCAATCTGGGAAATTTCCCGTATTTCTGATTTCGCTCAAAGCAGGCGGAACGGGTTTGAATCTAACCGCAGCGGATACCGTGATCCACTACGATCCGTGGTGGAACCCAGCCGCCGAGGCACAGGCGACGGATCGCGCGTATCGGATTGGCCAAGACAAGCCGGTGTTTGTTCACAAACTACTGTGCCAGGAAACCGTCGAGGAGCGGATTCATCGCTTGCAGCTAGAGAAAGCCAAGCTTGCGGAAGGATTATTGGCGGATGCGGATGTGGTGCGGAAGCTTGATGCGACGATGATACGGGAATTACTGTGGTGAAATTGCAGCTTGCCATACGGCGGTGCGGAATGATTAGCTTTCCATCGATGGGTATTTTCCGTTCCCGCAAAATGCGTCCTTTGTATCTACTCGCACTCGCGCAGTTGCTGGGTGGGCCATTGGTGCTTTTGCATGTGACGGTTTTCTGCAAGTTGACCGTGCGTGAAATTCCTCGTGTTGGATTCACAGAAGCAGCAGTCGCAGCATTCTCGTCCGATGAATTTCGCGAATGCGCTAACGCAGTAATGCCGAATCGCGATACACCTGGGAAGGACAGTCGTGAGGGCGATCCAAAACCCAAGCTTGAGAAACCTAACCAGCCGCCCGCGCCATGGGCGGCGGATCGAGTCGATTTCGTGCATGACGTGCTATGCACGAGTGTCGCAGATAAAAAGAGGACGTGGACGCCGGCTTGGCCGAATGCGCCGCCGGGGCCGCCGCCGAGGTGGGTTTGATACGAGGAGTTGCCGGTTCGGTAGCTCCGTGAACGGAACGGGTTTTTTCCCGATCCATGATCCGCGTTTGTGGCACAGGTGTGCTCTCTCGCGGTTAACGTTTCCCATTTTAACCAACCAACCTCTGATCATGAAATTTTTCAAACTAACACCCCTATTTCTACTGCTTCACAGCATCCATCTAACCGCACAAGAAACGTCCACATCAGTGGTGGACGAGCTCGACCCACTCATAGTAACGGGTAAAGCCGAGAGCCTGATTGGCACAGCTGGCACCGCCTCAAAAGGCCAAGCAAACTACGAAGAGTTACTAGAGCGACCGTACTTGCGGCGCGGAGAACTGCTTGAAGTTGTGCCTGGTGTCATCATTACCCAGCACTCTGGTGATGGTAAAGCGAACCAGTATTTCGTCCGTGGTTTCAACCTCGACCATGGCACCGACTTCTCGATCTGGATGGACGGGCAACCGGTAAACTTCGTGACTCACGCGCATGGCCAAGGATACGCAGATCTCAATCCACTCATTCCGGAATTGGTGGAAAGCGTCGATTATTGGAAAGGACCTTTTCATGGTCACCTCGGCGACCTCAGCACGGCAGGTGCCACGCGGTTCAATTTTTTCGATACCCTACCGAGCGGCATCGCCAGCTTGGGAGTCGGCCAGCACAATTACCTGCACGGTTTGCTTGCGGATACGATTTATCTTGGGGAAAAAAGCGCGAACGGAGATTTTTCCGCGCTCACCTACGGACTCGAATACAATTACTATGATGGTCCATGGCAGAGGGAAGGGAACTCCCAACGTATGAACGGTTTCCTGAAATATTTCCGTCAAGCGGGACAGGATGATTTCAGTCTAACAGCGATGGCTTACGATGCGAATTGGGATTCCACCGATCAAATCCCGAAGCGACTGATCGACAGCGGCGGAATTGATCGACTTGGAAACATTGATAACACCGTGCGTGGTGAGTCGAGTCGCTACAGTTTGATGGCGGATTGGAATCGTGATGAGGCTAACGGAAGCACGCATGTGAATGGATTCATCGGAACATATGACATGGATCTGTTCTCGAACTTCACATATTTTCTAAACGACCCGGTGAACGGCGATCAGTTTGAGCAGGAAGACGGGCGCTGGTTTCTCGGTGGCGAGGTGCGGCGTGAGTGGGAGTATGGCACGGAAAATACTTTCACCGTTGGTCTGCAAACGCGGCACGATTTCATGAGTGGAATTGGTCTCTACAACACAGTTGGGACTGTGCGAACTAACACGGTGCGGGTAGATGATGTGACGCAGAGCAGCGCGGGTATTTATGCGATGGCGGATCACCGCTTGAATCCTTGGTTGCGTGTGCAGCCTGCACTGCGAGCGGATGGGTTTCACTTCGATGTGAATAGCGACAACCCGTTGAACTCTGGAACGGAAACAGATGGGATCGTCAGTCCGAAGTTAAATGTGGTATTCGGCCCATGGAACGATACGGAAATTTACGCGAGCGCTGGCCTTGGCTTCCACTCGAATGATGCGCGTGGCGTGACTATCACTACGGATCCGGTTACTGGCTTGCCGGTAACTGCTGCGGATCCATTAGTGCGCACATTCGGATATGAACTTGGTGTGCGGACGGAAGCTTTTGAAAATATCGTCAGCACCGTTTCTCTTTTCTATCTGCACAGCGATTCGGAACTGCTGTATGTCGGTGACGCTGGCACGGCACAACCCGGGCCTGCGACGGAGCGTTTCGGGATTGAATGGGCGACGTATTGGAGGCCGAACGAGTGGCTGACGCTGGACAATGAATTGACGCTCAGTGAAGCAAAGTTGCTCAATGATCCGGCAGGTAACGAGATTCCCGGTGCCGTTCCCGTCACGATGAACACGGGCTTCACTATCGGCCACGACGAGGGATTTTATAGCAGTCTGCGCTCACGCTTCTTTAGCTCTCGTCCGTTAATCGAAGACGGCAGTGTCGATTCGCGCCAGTCTTGGCAAGTAAACGGCCGTCTCGGATACCGGAAAGACGATTGGGAACTTGCGCTGGATGTTCTCAATATCCTCGGCCGTGAAGACAATGACATCGAGTATTTTTATACCTCCCGCCTGCCAGGCGAACCGTTGGCTGGTGTTGATGACATTCACCTTCACCCAACCGAGCCGCGCACTTTCCGCGTCTCGTTGACGAAACGTTTCTGAGATGGGAAGCCTGAGAACGTCCTTTCCAAGGGATGTTCTCAGGCCTAGCTTCGCGGCGATTTCTTATGATCCGTACGTTTCTTTTCTGTAGCCTTCTCGCTTCCGCTGCTGCGGTGGTGCCGGAGAGTTTCGTGCTGGGTTTCTCGCACATCTTACCTTACGGGTTGGATCACATCCTGTTCTTACTGGCATTGTTTTTTCTAACAAGAGACTTCGGTAGCTTATTGATGCAGATGACTTTGTTCACGATGACGCACTCACTCACGCTCGCGCTTTCGATGTATGGGTTGGTTTCGGTTCCTCCTCTCTTAGTTGAAATTGCAATCGCACTGAGCATTGCCTTCGTTGCGGCGGAGAATCTTTTTAGTGAAAAAATCAGCCGTTGGAGGCCGTGTGTGGTGTTTGCGTCTGGGATGGTCCACGGACTGGGCTTCGCTCACTCATTCGGGCAGATAGAAATCCCGACTGCGGATTTTTTGCCCGCGCTATTCGGTTTCAATATGGGTATCGAAGCTGGCCAACTTGCCGTCATCGGTATCGCATACACACTGGTCGCTGTATGGTGGAAACGGGAAAATTACGGAAGAATGATCGCGCGACCGGCTTCGTTTTTAATAGCGCTGTCGGGTCTCTGCTGGGCTGGGGTACGGATCATTGGCTAGCAAAGTAGTATTTATTATTACTGATGATTTGTGGAAGTATGACGATTATTCGTTTTATGAAAAAGGTAATGTGAAGGATCACAAGGCCATCAAGGATCACAAAAATTCAACGAGGGATATATTCTTGATGATGAAACCTATGGGACTCTTCCTCGTACTGGAAGATTCGCGTTTTCTAACCTTTCGACATTCCGGGAGGGAGTTGATTTCCTTTGGAGGGTTGGATGGTTGGCTGAACTGGAGTAGTCGGCGCGGGTGTTGTTGAAGGTGTAGTAGGAGTTCTAGGGGCAGTAGGAGCGGGTGTGCGAGGAGGCTGAGGCACCAAGTCGGGATGGGGTGCTTCATTGGGTTGAATGATTGGAGTCGCTACCTCGGGTGAGACGGGAGGAGTTTCCGTGCCTTGGTTTTGCTTTAGCTCTTGTTCATGCTTTGAAAGAAGTTGAGAGATCATTTGCTCGATGTGTTGCTTAGGTGCTGCACCTGTGAATTTTTCGACTTGTTTGCCATTGATATAAAATCGGACATCGGGAATACCTTGCACACCTTGTTGCGCAGCAAGATTTTTTGCCTGGTCGACATCGATGATTCCCAGTTTTACGGTAGCGGAATTTTCATCAGCTATTCCGCTCAAGACAGGTTTGAGTTGTTTGCAAGGGGGGCACCATGTTGCCGAGAAATCGACAATGTTGATCGTGCCCGGGGTGGCAATGAAGGAGTGAAAATTCGCCGCCGCCAAATCATGTGCCGAAGGAGAGCTTGCGGCTTTCTTCGAGCAAGAACTCAAGATTCCAAACGCGAGGAGAGAGAGGATTAAATAGATTTTCACGTTGTTAAGATACGGACAATTGCTGGTCTGTCGAGGAGGTTGTTTTATGAGGATATAAAACGGCGATCAAAGATCGCCGCTAAGAGAAATTATACGCATCCATATCAAACACCACAGTCACGTCTTCGGGAAGGGTGGTTTTTTGGAGGATGTTTTGGACGTGATTGGTGAGGGGGCGCGCTTGGTGGGAGCGCAGAGTGATTTGGAAACGGAATTGATCGTGGGATTTGATCAGTGGACTGGGTAAAACTTCGCCGAGTGAGATTCCAGCGGGGAGATTTTCTTTCAATCGGAGATGAAGTGTTTGGAGGGTGAATTCCGCACGTCGTTCGTGGCCGGATCGAGCTGTTAGAACTGCGCAATGCGCGAAGGGTGGGAAACGAAATTGGCGACGCATTTCCATTTCCTGTTCCGCGTAGCCATCAAAATCATGTTTGCGTGCGAACTGGATGCTGGGTGAATGGGGTGTGAAGGTTTGGACGATGACTTCGCCTTCGAGTTCGCCGCGTCCGGCGCGTCCGGCGACTTGAGTGATGAGCTGGAAGGTACGCTCACCGGCGCGGAAATCCGGAACATGCAGGCCGAGGTCGGCGTTGAGAATTCCAACCAGAGTGACATTGGGAAAATGCAAACCTTTGGCAATCATCTGGGTGCCGATGAGGATATCGATCTTCTTCGTTTTGAATTTCTTGAGGATGTCTTTGAGAGCGTTTTTACGGCGCATCGCATCGGCATCGATACGTGCGAAACGAGCTTCGGGGAGAATTTTTTGTAAGACTTCTTCGACCTTCTGCGTGCCATAGCCTTGCAGTGCGATTCCAGGATTGCTGCATTCCGGGCATTTTCTTGGGACGATGGATTGGTGTCCGCAAACATGGCAGACGAGGCGCTCATCGGTACGATGATAAGTGAGTGCAACGGCGCAATGCGGGCATTGGCAAACGTAACCGCAGCCATGGCATTGCAGGGAGCGAGCAAAACCGCGTCGGTTTAGAAACAAGATCGATTGCTCGCCTTTTGCGAGGCGTTGTTCGAGGGCGGTGCGGAGTCGGTCTGAAAGAATTGCGACCTGGCCTTTTTGTTTTTGTTTTTCCAAACGCATGTCGATCACACGAACGAGAGGCATCGAATGAGCATCGGCGCGTTGGTCGAGACGGATGAGATGGTATTTTTCTGTTAGAGTGTTCTGCCAGCTTTCGAGCGAGGGTGTAGCGGACCCGAGGACGATCGTGCATGGCTCAAACGCAGCACGGAGAACTGCAACGTCGCGAGCGTGGTAGCGAGGTGGGTTTTCCTGTTTGTAGGAAGTTTCGTGTTCTTCATCGACGATGATGAGTCCCAGATTTGGCAGCGGTGCGAACACGGCGGAGCGCGCGCCGATCACGATGCGGGCTTGGCCTTTGCGGATGCGATGCCATTCGTCGAAACGTTCGCCCTGCGAGAGGTTGGAGTGAAGTACGGCGACCTGATCGTCGAGTTGGGAAAAGCGTGCTTTGAAACGGCGGACGGTTTGTGGGGTGAGTGCGATTTCAGGAACAAGGACGAGGACGGTTTTGCCGAGATCGAGCGCGGCTTGAGCGGATTGGAGGTAGACTTCGGTTTTGCCGCTGCCGGTGACGCCGAGGAGAAGATAGGGAGAGGGAGGGGTTGGGGGAGTGGGAGAAGTGCCGAGGGACGCGGAGATTTGATTGAAGGCCTCCTGCTGTTGGTTGTTTAGAACCAGTGGCTCGGAGGGGACGATGGTTTCGGTGGCTTCGGGATCGCGGCGGACGTCTTCGGTGGAGATTTTGATGAAACCTTTTGCGGCGAGACTTTTGAGTGATGGAGCGGAGCTTTCGCCGAGATCGGCGACAGGGAGGGTGCGATCCGGGGCGTTGATGAGAAGAAAGAGAATCGCGTATTGTTTTGCGGCACGCTTTTCGAGCTTCGCGAGTTCTGCGGGATCGATGTTTTCGGTCGCGGTGGCGATGCGGCGGGTTTTTGCTGAGTTGTCTTCGGTGCGAACGGCTTCGGGTAAGATCGAACGGATGACGCTTTCAATACTAGATCCATAGTAATTCGCGATCCAGCGCGCGACTTTGAGAAGGGTTGGCGTGATGAGAGGTTCGGGATCGATGAGAGATTGAATTTCCCGCATCGCGAACTCGCTTTGCTTCGGCGGTTCAAGAATCGCGAGCACAGTGCCCGAGCTGGTTTTCTGACGGATTGGCACACGCACGCGACAACCCTCGACGACGGGAAGTTCGGCGGGGATAGCATAGTCGAAAACGAGCTCGGAGGGGCCGTCGATGAGGACACGGGCGTTCAAGGTGGGGAAACTTTAAATTTTAAACTTTAAACTACAAGGAAGAGGTCACCGCGGAGACGCAGAGGTCGCGCAGGGACGCGGAGCTGGGGTAAATAAACATTTTAAAGGAAGACCTAAAACTCATTTATCTTTTATACTCTGCGATCCTCTGCGACCTCTGCGCCTCTGCGGTGAAGAAATTCTGTCCTGCATTTCTGATGTTGTCGAGGAGCTGGATGATGTCCATGGTTTCTGAAGATGTTACCGAAAATTTACACGAATGTGCCTGGGGAGAGGTCGTTGGCTTGGGGTAAGCGCTTGGGGGAGGTGGAGTGTCGGAACACGACGTATCTTGCGGAGGACTGGCCGATTTTTTGGGAGCGGGCGGATGGTGTGAATGTTTGGGATGTGGATGGGAATCGGTTTCTCGATATGACGAGTGGGTTTGGGGTGGCGGGTTTGGGTTATGGGTTTACGGCTGAGGCCTTGCGGCGGCAGAGCGATGTGTTGCTGCATGCGATGGGTGATGTGCATCCGGCACGTGTGAAAGTGGAGTTGTGTGAGGTGCTTTCGAAAATCACTTATGAAAAGTGGGAGGATAAGAAGGGGAAATGTTTGTTTGGGAATTCTGGATTCGAGGCGGTGGAGGCGGCGTTGAAAACTGCGGTGCTGGCGACGGGGCGGGCCGGGATCTTGTCATTTGAAGGAGGTTATCATGGTTTGGGTTACGGGGCGCTGCTAGGGCAAGGAATCGGATGGTTCCGAGAGCCGTTTGAGGGGCAGATTGCAAAAGTGACTCAGAGATTGAAATTTCCGAGAGAGGAAGAGGGTTTGGATGATTTTCTTGAGCAGTTGACAAAAGTGGATGGAAGCAAGATCGGGGCGGTATTGGTGGAACCGATTCAAGGACGTGGCGGGATTGTCGTTCCGCCAGAGGGGTTTCTTGCTGCGCTTCGGGAGTGGTGTAATAAGGTGGGAGCGGTGTTGATTTTCGATGAGATTTACACAGGGTTTTGGCGGACGGGGAAAATGTTCGCGTGTGAGTGGGATAATAAAGCGCGAGAGGACTCACGCGGTTCAGTTGTGGTGCCAGATTTGATTTGTTTGGGAAAGGCGTTGAGTGGTGGATTTCCGATATCGGTTTGTGTGGGGAGAGCAGAGGTGATGGATGCTTGGCCGGAAAGTGGTGGCGAGGCCTTACATACCAGCACGTTTTTAGGAAACCCCATGGGTTGTGCGATGGCTTTGGAAGCGATACGACGGTATCAGGAGACAGAGACTGAGAGTTTGGTGCGGGAGGCAGCGGAGAAACTCGAGAGTGGGCTGCGGAAACTGGAGAGTTTGGGCATGGTGAAGGAAGTTAGAGGTAGAGGGCTGATGATGGGTGTGGAAATGGATTGCGGCGAGCGAGTACTGGATTTGACCAAAGCCTTGCTGAGAGAGGGTGTGATCGTGCTTCCGGACGGTCCGAAGGGGGATGTGTTGGCTCTGACACCACCGCTCGGGATTTCTAGCGAGGAGATCGATTTTTCTATGGAGTTACTTAGAAATTTGATAGAATTTTGATGTTTGTTCGGTAAGACCCCTTGCTCTAGTCGGAAGTATCGGCTAGCAAATGTGAAATCTAGCCCCGCTAATTCCTTTGTTATTTTTTAATCCGACAACACTCACTCTCTGGATTGGCATTTTTGCGCTGATCGGAGTTGCTTATTTATGTTTCCTTTCTTGGAAGCGCAGCCCGCATCGGGGTCGCACGGCTGTTCTAGAAAGCCTACGGTTTTTCATCACGCTTTTGGTGGTGATGTTATTGTGGCAACCTGAGTGGCGGACTGTCATAGATCCTACAAGCAAACCAAAGATCGCCATTATTTGGGACGATTCACGTTCGATGATGACCCTCGATGCTCCCTTGCCAAACTCTATCGCTGAGGAGGGAAAAGCCGGCGAGATTGTGAGTCGTGCGGATTGGGTGAAAAAGGTTTTGGATTCCACATTATGGGAGTCGCTGCGTGTGGGTGGTGCGAATGAACTTTCGACCCAGCCATTTGCGACTCCGGAGAAAGAAGGACTCTCCGGCACCGATATCAACACACCGCTGGCGAATCTTTTGGAAAATGAAAACAACCTGCGTGCGGTGGTGATGCTGAGCGATGGTGATTTCAACTTGGGTTCGCCGCCTGTGTCTGCGGCACAGAAATGTCGTATACGCTCCGTGCCGATTTTTACAATTCCAGTCGGCAGTGAGAAACGTCTGCCTGATTTGGATTTGCTAACCGTGACAGCGCCCACATACGGGATTGTCGGGGAAAACGTGCAGATTCCTTTCACGATACGTTCGTCGCTCGACAGACAAGTTCGCACGATTGTGCGCCTGCGCGATGAATCGGGTCGGGAGCGCACGAAGAACATCATTCTCGCGCCGAATGTTGAGACCTATGATTCGATTTTATGGAAGTTAGAAAAAGAAGGTACGACGAAGCTGACCTTGTCGATCCCAGTTGAAGACGGCGAATTGATCGCTTCTAACAACACGCATGACTTCACTATTTCCGGAAAGCCTGAGCGGATTCGGGTTCTGGTGATTGAGACTCTTCCACGTTGGGAATATCGATTCTTGAGAAACGCGCTTTCACGTGATCCAGGTGTGGAGCTTTCTTGCTTGCTGCTGCGTCCTGAATTGGGTGCGGGTGCTGGTGCGGATTACATCGATAAATTTCCTTCAACCTTGGATGAGTTATCAAAGTTCGATGTGGTGGTGTTGGGTGATGTTGGGATTGGTGAAAATCAACTGACGGCAGAACAAGCGAAACAGATCCGCGGGTTGGTGGAGAATCAGGCATCGGGCGTGGTGTTTTTGCCAGGGCCACAAGGAAACCAGATGAGCTTGGTGAACTCCGAGTTGTCTGATTTATTGCCAGTGACTTTGGATGAAAAAACCCCAAAAGGATTATCCGAGCTTGTCGCCACACCTTTGAATTTAACTCCGGAAGGTCGTGCCTCTTTGCTTACGATGTTAGGTGAGTCCGAGGAAGAGAACCCAGAAATCTGGCGGCGTCTCCCCGGGTTTTACTGGCATGCTCCGGTATTGCGCGCAAAAGCGGGAACTGAAGTTTTGGCAGTGCATGCGAATCGACGTGGTGCCTATGGGCCGACTCCGTTGATGGTCACCAAAGCCGCTGGCAGCGGAAAAGTGTTGTTCATGGGAATCGATTCCGCGTGGCGCTGGCGGCGTGGTGTGGAAGATCTTTATCACTACCGTTTCTGGGGCCAAGTCGCACGCTGGATGAGTTATCAGCGAAACATGGCTGCGGGTCAGCGCGTCCGGATGTTCTTCACCCCAGAACGTCCGCAACCGGGTGCGACCGTGACTTTGAACGCAAATGCCTTTGATCAAAACGGCGCACCTCTCAAGGAAGGCGCTGTCAGCGTGGACATCACTTCACCGAGCGGCGATGTGCGTCGCATCGAACTGCAGAAAAACGAATCCGACTGGGGGGCATACTCGGGGCGTTTCAAAATCGATTTCCCAGGTGAGTGGAAACTGCGTGCGATCACCGAGGCATCGCCGGATATTCCCACCGAAACCACGATCATTGTGCCAGGCGTCGATATTGAAAAAACCGGCCAACCAGCACGTGTCGATGTCTTGGAGGAAATTTCTCGAGTCTCAAGAGGACGCAGTATTTTGCCTGAGCAACTCGCCGAATTGATTTCTGAAATCGATGCTCTACCGGAGCCGAAACCTTTGGAAAACCGCATTCCGCTATGGTCGCATTGGGCGACATTGGTGGTGCTGGTCACCTTGCTCGGCCTGTTTTGGGCGGGTCGGAAATTGAATGGAGCGTTCTGATTTCTGGGTGAAACTAGGTATACTGGGCTAGGGAGGTGTAAAAATTCGAACCGCAATGGTAGCGAAGCGGACATAGCCGGAGGCAAATGAACACAGATGAACTCGGATAAAGAGCTCACGATTAGGATTTAGAACCAATCCGACTCGCAAAAAAACTCCATTTTTTTTAACTAAAACCTATCTGTGTTCATCGTAAGCGAAGGAAACGCTGCCCCCCGTGAAATCTCGCGGAGCCCCGAACCTCCGCGGTAGCCTCGCGGGATGTCCCCTTCATCCGTCCCCAAGCCGTGGCGCGTCGCAGACGTGACCTTCGTCGAGATCGAGATCCG
>JAJTHK010000019.1 GCA_021298895.1 Luteolibacter sp. | reverse complement strand
GGACTCAACCTGCGGATCAATCTGTGCATGAGAAAAGCCTACGGCTACCGCAGCTTCGAATTACTGCAAATCACTCTATTTCATACACTTGGAAAACTTCCAGAGCCGAAATTCACCCACAGATTTTGCTGAAGAGTCATTAAACATTTCATGTAAACCTGCGGCAACAGCAACCAAGGTTTTACCTGTTCCCGCATGACCGTAACAAGTTACCAAAGAAATATCTGGATTGAGTAACGCATCGATCAAACAACGCTGACCGAGATTCAATGGCTTCAAGGTTTGACCATCAGGGATTTTCAAAACCTCGGGAATATTTAACCGCACAAATTTTCCATCAAACTGCAAGCGTGCTGGGATCGTTTGTTTTTCGCCGCTGCAAAGCAGCACGTATTCATTGATTGAAACACCTTCGTATCGATCCTCTTCCATCGCAAGTTCACCACTGCTGGCAAAACGATGTAGCTCGGATGCATCCACTTCTACGCGACGCACCTCGTAGTTAGAAACCTCGCGTGCATCGACTTTGTCATTAAGATAATCTTGGCACTCGATGCTAACCGCGCGCGCTTTGAGCTGTAGGTTGATGTCTTTGGTGACCAAGGCAACTTGCCCATCAGGGTTATACTGCTGTAACAGAAAACAGGCAGCGAGGATGCGGTGATCAACACGTTCCCGATCCGGAAAAATTCTATAGAACTGTTTGAGCTGCTCGGAGTTATCTGGGCAGCTGATCGGATCATAAATCACCAAACGGATCGTGCCTCCACCCTGAGTGGCGACTCCACGTGTTACTATGGCAGCCGTAGAAAAAATTTCTGTCAAACGTCTATGAACTCGGCGGGCATTTGCTCCACGCTCAGATTGCTCGCTTTTGAATTTATCGAGCTCTGCGAGAACATCGACGAGAATACAAATATGATTTTCTTTAAAGCGCTCCAAGCAACCTGGATCATGAAGTAATACGTTGGTATCGAGCACATAATTTTTCCCCATTTGAGAAGGAGCTTTAAGCCCGAATTCTTCTACGGCTTTGTTAGTGTTGCGGCGGGGCTTGCGTGTGCTTTTTGCAGGAGCTGCGGCGTTAGTTTGATCAAACAGGGCGGGTTGCATGGCCTTGGTAGAAGGGTTCATGGGGTTTCAGATCATGGGTGGAGTTGTTAACGATAGGAAAAACTTCAAAGTCATTGCGTGTGTTGTCGGCTTCAAACGAGGAAGAACCATTGGAATCAGAAAAGATCCCGGCTGCGCCATCAAAAGGCGGCCTGTGACTACGCTTTTAATCAAGATAACTTAACTATCGATAAACTCGTCAGGATGACAATCGTTAAATGAATAAGGCCCGAATTTTCCAATCCTAGCCTCAATTTAAAATGGATTGGATTCACTTGCCACTGATTGATTTTACGGCTTCGAGCCAATCCGAGTCGTGATCACCTGGCAGTCCTAAATCCATGCGACGGCGATAGTTCAAATAAGCAGCATGGGCAATAGTCTCGTAATTTTCAGGAGATACCTTGGCTACTGGCTTTTTTGTAGCGGTCTTTTTAACCGCAGCCTTCTTGGCAACCTTCTTGGCAGTCTTTTTTGCGGCTTTCTTAGCTGGGGCTTTTTTCGCAGTAGTGGCGGCTGAAGCTTTAGTAGCTACTATCTTGGGGGTCGATTTCTTTGCAGGCATAATAATTCAGAGGTTGGGAAGAGATAAGCACTTTTAATGCCGTGGAAAAAATAAGTAGATATTTCCGTCATTGCCAGCGCGTTCTAATGGGGTAAAATGACGATTATGGAACAAGAGTTTCGTTGGAGCGATGCGCGCGACGCCGAAAGTTACCGACTCCCTGGCCCCGATCATCTTGGGCGCTGGGCGGCCGTAGCTATGGTCGTTTCCTTGTTGCTACACGTGGTGCTGTTTTTTTCCCTCGATAGGGTGAAAATCGCCTTTGGCTTCATGAAATCAGAGGATTTGACCACGGCGCCCATAGATATCCGACGCGTTGAGATTAAGCCTTTCGAAGAATCCCCGCCCCCTACCGAAAATGTGATCACGCCCCCGAATGATTCCGCTGCCTTGTTGGATGAGGTCGATTTATTGGAATTACTGCCCAAGGACGTTGAGATCGATATTGCGACCACGGTGATTGATCCGGAATACGCGCTGAAAATGTCCAACCCGCTCGCTAGCGGCGAGGTTGCTGAAACGGTCAATGAGATTTCATCCAAATTTGATCTCGAGGCAAATCTTCCAGAACTAGGCAGAATGACCACGGAGCTTAAGCCTGCCGCTGTTGGACAAATCATTGTCGATCCAGGATCGGTCAAAGTAGATCATGGCGAAATGGCAAATTTCACCGATGAACTGATCAAAAAAGGCAACAATGGATTGGTCGACCGAGGGAAACTCGATGGTGTTGAATCGCTTGATAATTTGTTAGATCTCCCTTCGAATTTGCTGCTCAACAAAAAAACGCTTTTACCAAGTGATTTGTTGTTCGAGTTCAATCGCGCGGAGTTGCGTGAGAGTGCAAAAGTCGGGTTGATGAAACTTGGATTGCTCATCGATAAGAATCCGACCTTGTATTGTTGGATTGAGGGACACACGGATTTGATCGGATCGGATGAAATGAATTTTAAATTATCCGAACGTCGTGCAGAGGCAGTAAAAAACTATTTAGTAAAATCCATGCGTATGGATCCAGAGCGGATTTTCACGCGTGGTCTCGGAAAAACCCAGCCGCTCATCACTTCGGGAAATGCAGATATTCAAGCGCCGAACCGTCGAGTCGAAATCCGCATGCGCAAATCGCCGCCGCCAACAGGTGGAATCAAAACACCCAAAGCGGAGCCTGTCATCATCGAACCCGAGCCACCAAAAGCTGTTTTGGTGAAGCCAAATTTGAAAGCGATTCCTGTTGAGGAGCCTGAGCCTCCACGCGCAGAGCCAGTCCCACCTCGTGCCAAACCCATTGAAGAAGAAATCCCTGTAGAGGCTCCGAGAGCTGTTCCAATTGAGCCGTGATATCCAATTCGCAATCTCTACTTGGTCTAACATTTTCTGAGCTCGAAACTGCGCTCTTTGATGCTGGAGTATTGAAACATCATACGAAAGCACTCTGGCGCGCTGTGCATCGTGATCATGTATCGAAGTTTACAGAAATTGATTTCTCGCCGCCTTTGAAAAAATGGGTGGAAGCGCATGTTGGAGAAGGCAAGCCGTATTTTATCGATTCCCTCAAACAGGATGAGGAAATCCACAGTGGTGACGGACTGACGCGAAAGTATCTTCTTCGTCTAAATGATGGCCAGGTCATCGAGACGGTACTCATGGGTTACGATGGACGTTTCACCGCCTGCTTGAGTTCGCAAGCGGGCTGCGCGATGGGTTGTGTATTTTGCGCAACCGGTCAAATGGGTTTCGTTAGGCATTTAACAGTTGGTGAAATTGTCGCTCAAGTGCGTCACGTCCGTAGGATGCTATCGCAAAGTCATCCGCATCGGCGCCTTCGCAACATCGTCCTTATGGGCATGGGTGAGCCTCTGCATAATTACGACGCCGTGATGAAAGCGATGGATATCGTTTCCGATGTTCGTGGCGCATCCATCGGTCCCTCAAGAATTGCGATAAGCACGGTTGGCCTGGTTCCTAACATTTTAAGAATGGCTGAGGAAAACCGACCTTATCGCCTGGCCGTCAGTCTGCATGGATCGACCGAAGAAGAGCGTTCCGCTCTTGTTCCAACCAGTAAGAAGTGGAATCTGGAAAGCCTGATAGCCGCCTGCAGAAGCTATTGTGAAACCACAGGGAAAAGAATCTTTTTTGAATGGACCTTGATCGCGGGAAAAAATGATTCGCCAGAAACCGCGAAGAGATTGGTAGCGCTTTTGCAAGGCCTCGACAGCCATGTGAATATCATTCCACTCAATCCAACTAACGGCTTCGCGGGTGCAGCCAGCGAAGCCGGATCTGAGTTTCAAAAGATTATTCGTAAATCTGGTATTCCCTGTACGTTCCGTCAGCGCCGAGGGATTGATGTCGCGGCTGGGTGCGGCATGTTGAAAGCGGACAAGCTGCGTCGCGGATAAATAATAAGCTTTCTTTGATTAGCGATTAAATCCAGATCATCTTTATTCAGCGATGCTCTATACCGAGCCAGCTTTTGCGAGTTCTTCACGACGAAAATTCGTGGGCGAGTTTCCGGTAAAACGTGCAAAACTGCGATTGAATTGGGAGAGTGATTGGTAACCGATGTTGAAGGCAATTTCAGAAACACGTGCTTCGGGTTTCAGAAGTTCTTTTTTAGCCCATTCGATGCGACGGCGATTAATATAATCGGTTAGAGTCAGGCCCGTGGCTTCTTTGAAAACGCGGCAGAAGTGCGATTCGCTCAGGCCTGCTTGTCTTGCGACTAAGGTAAGAGGCAGTGGATCCGCCAAGGTTTCATCGATGAACTTACGCGCCCGTGCCACGGCTGCAGGCTCGCTGTGATCGCTGATGATCGCAATTTTTTCCGCGTGCCGTCCTAGCTGGGAAGCGAAGGTCGAAAGCAGCGTGACCATGCTCTGGTAGCGCTCTGGATTGACGACTTGAGTTTGGAAATAAGCTTCTTTTAACGCATCGACGTCGTTTTTCGTCAGGCCTTGGCGACGCAGGGTTTTGGAAACTTGTGCGAAATTGCTGGAACTTGGAATTTTGTGAAAAATCTGACCCGTGCGGAGGATGCCAATGGGAGAACCGTTGCAATTCACTGGCACTGCGGTGGTGGACATCCCAGAAAAACAATGGCAGCTGGTTGGTCCGTTGATCTTCGCTTCCGCATTGAGACGTTGATTCACATCGATGCATGCCTTGCGCGCGCTTTTGCAGAGATTGAGTTTTTTGCAGAAAGCACTTCCGTTTGAGTCGTCTCCACAGGCAGGATCGATTTCAGTATTCATTCTCAGGAAACGAAGTGGTAGACCGGTGGCACTGCGAAATGCATGCTGATAGGTCGTGAATAATTCACAATGAAGCACTTTGTCGTGCAGAGCTTGATTGAAATGGTCTGGGTCGCTGGTCATTTTTCGCTGCCGCCTGTATGCAAAGTAGAAGATGATAGATGAGCTTAGCCTAGAGTGCAACTTTTTGATTGGATCACGGATTTTTCGTCTACTTCTCGCGAAATTTCGGAGATTTCGTCTCATGATTTTACCCTCAATACTAGGGCGGCGGTGGTCTGGGAGAAATTCTGGGTTCAAGTGAGGTTTTACTCCGATAAGTAACGAAGAAATTTTAACCGCTAAATAACGGAAGGGATCAGGTTACTGGGATAATTAAATCCTCTTATTTTTATGGATTTGGTGTTTTTCTTGGTTAGCTCTCATTCTCTTGGAATATCTCGTAAAATCTTCGGTTGCGGGATTTCATTTTATTTCTATTCTACAACATGAATTTCCAATGCGATGGTGGCAAGTGCAGCTCCAGAAACTGGATGCGTATGGTGCTCGTTACCAGCGGC
>JAJTHK010000140.1 GCA_021298895.1 Luteolibacter sp. | reverse complement strand
GGCCGCAACTCTTTCAAGGCATGGCTATCGTGTGTTTTAGACCTTTGAAATCAGGAGGTCAACCACGGCCACGCTTGCCGCATATCACCAACACACATAGGTTTTAGACCTTTGAAATCAGGAGGTCAACCACGGCCGCAACTCTTTCAAGGCATGGCTATCGTGTGTTTTAGACCTTTGAAATCAGGAGGTCAACCACGGCACCTACCCACACGCCGCAGCCATGGCCGGAGTTTTAGACCTTTGAAATCAGGAGGTCAACCACGGCTGTGGGCGAGCGTGGTTTTTCCAATTCCTGTTTTAGACCTTTGAAATCAGGAGGTCAACCACGGCCATCAGAACTCAAAAAAACGCGCAACGGAGGTTTTAGACCTTTGAAATCAGGAGGTCAACCACGGCCTGTCTCGCCTGTTCTCGCTGATAAATCTGCGTTTTAGACCTTTGAAATCAGGAGGTCAACCACGGCTGAGCCTCGGCGCGTGTTGGAAACGTCTGGGTTTTAGACCTTTGAAATCAGGAGGTCAACCACGGCCAAAACGCCGCCGCACTCGACGCCGCGATGGTTTTAGACCTTTGAAATCAGGAGGTCAACCACGGCGCTGGGATGCGTGGCGATTGTCGCATCTTCGTTTTAGACCTTTGAAATCAGGAGGTCAACCACGGCTACTCTCCACATGTGATAATAACACTCATCGTTTTAGACCTTTGAAATCAGGAGGTCAACCACGGCGCGTAGCGAGCTGGTCGAGCGCGGTCAGGGGTTTTAGACCTTTGAAATCAGGAGGTCAACCACGGCTCATGCTTCATCCTCCTCCTCTGCGTCGTCGTTTTAGACCTTTGAAATCAGGAGGTCAACCACGGCTGAGAGAGATCACAGCGGAGACAGTGAGGCGTTTTAGACCTTTGAAATCAGGAGGTCAACCACGGCCAGATGGAACCGGCAGTTTTTCGTCCTGTCGTTTTAGACCTTTGAAATCAGGAGGTCAACCACGGCTCGGCAGCGGGTATTGTGTCTGTTGTGCGAGTTTTAGACCTTTGAAATCAGGAGGTCAACCACGGCTTCATCGTAGACCGCGCCGGAGGTGAGCTGGTTTTAGACCTTTGAAATCAGGAGGTCAACCACGGCAGTAGGGCTGTTAGTTTTGTTTTCATGAGGGTTCTAGACTTTTGAAATTAGGAGGTCAATCCCTGCGCGCAAAGATCATGAGTTTGAAGTTTAATAGTAAAGAATGACAAGCATCATGAAGGTCCTTAAAATCCACCCATGCCCTCAATCAAATCAATCCTCCTCGCACTCTTTCACGAGCTACTCCTGTGCTCCACAGCTACCGCCGAGCCGCTGAAAGCGATGTCATGGAACATCCGTTGGTTTCCCGGCGGATACGCCGAAGCCACCAAGGCTGAACAAACCGAGCACATCAACGCCGCACAAAAAATCGTCGCTGCCGCGGATCCCGATATCTTCCTCGCTCAGGAAATCCGCGACGAGACCGCTCTCAAAGCACTCATCAAAAACAACCCGGATTTAAAAATCCATGTGATGTCCAAATTTTTGAACTTCGAAGACAAAAAACCATTCCCGCAACAATGCGCCATCGCATCCAAACTCGAAGCCCACAGCGCATTCGAAGTCCCCTACAAATTCATCAAAAACCTTCCCAGCCTCAATCGTGGTTTCGCCTTCGCCGCACTCAAACATCCCGATGGTGGACTGATCATGACCTACTGCGTTCATCTCCGCAGCAATCGTGGCAGCGAAGACCCAAAAATGGAAAAAATCATCGCCACCACCCGCGCCGAGGCCATCAAACAAATCATCGCCCACAAAAATGAAACGGCCAAAAAATATGCCGATCAAAAAATCCTCGGCTGGGTCATCGGTGGCGATTTCAATTCCAATCACGACGGGCAATTCCCCCTCTGCACCGCTATCGCAGATCTAACAAAATCAGGCTTTCACAACACTTGGGATCAAACCCCGCAAAAAGACCGACTCACCTGGCGCAACAACCCACGCTTCGAAGATTACAAATCCACCACTTTTGATTACATTTTCACTTCTGGCTTCACCAAAAAACAAGCGACGATCTTCCCGAATGTTTCACTAAAAGTCTCAGATCATGCGCCAGTCGTATTGGAACTCATAATTGAATGAATAACCGAAGATACATGCGAAGTAGTGAAAAAGAATGACTCGCGCAAAGGCGCAAAGACGCCAAGTAGTCAGACAGGTAACAAATCGTCAGCGATCACAACCTCGGATATCCATCTTAAAAAAATACATTCCATTATAGCTCACACTTCACGTCTATGCGCCTTTGCGCGAGAACCCTCTTTTCTGAACATATGCTTGTACGTGCAACAATGGTCTCTCCCTACCCAAAGCTCTTCTTCAGCCAGAGGTCGATGCTATCCACGATGGCTCCATAAGATTCCGCATCAAACGAGTGACCACCTCCCGGAATCTCCATGAGCTTTTTATCGCAGCAAGCAGCTTCGAATGCTTTCCGACTGTCTTCAATTGGAACCACATCGTCTTCCGTTCCGTGAATGAGTAACCATGGACAAGTAACCGTCGCCGCATCGGGCAGAATGCTGCTGATTTCGTTTAAATCATTCACATAATTTTCCGATAGCGGGCAATTTTCTTCATCCCACATAAAACCTTTTCCCGGCACCACATCGCCAAACTCGCGTTTCACAAAACCTGCGGTGTCCACCATTCCTGCCAGCGAAATCAAACATTGAATCAACATCCCACGCGATGCGGTTTTCACCCCCACCGCTGCACCCATGCTGTGGCCGATATAAGCGATACGTTTTTCCTGCGGCACGGTGTTCAGAATCGACAGCAAATCATCGACCTCTTTAGTGATGTTAGAATCTTCAAATTTCCCTTCGGAGTCGCCGTTTCCGGAAAAGGAAAACCGAATGCACGGCCAGCCTTTTTTCGCTAAACCTTCGGCAATCGCCACTAACAGAGGTCGGTCTTTATTTCCCGTAACCCCATGACCCAATACCACCATCGCGCCCAAGTGAGTTCCCTGATGAAAATCGACATCGAGACGTTCACCCTGGCTATTTAAAATGCGACTACTGGTTTCCATGTGTTAGAGATTTTGTCCATTTCTTCCCGGGAAAGTCAGCTCCGCGACCACGGATTTATCCAAATCCCCCAAACCAAGTTCCATGAGTTTCCGATACTGGGCTTCGGTCGCACGCGAGAGTGGCGTGTGCACGCCGGCCTTGTTGGCAATCGCGTTTGCAATCCCACTGTCCTTCGCGGCGTGCGATGCGGAGAAATAACAATCATGCTCGCGAGCCACCATATCGTCGCTGTCCGTTTCTAAGACGCGTGAGTTCGCACCGGTTTGAGCAAAAATTTCCCTGAGCATGTTCAAGTCCAGACCGAGAGCCGCACCCAAGCCAAGACCTTCAGCGAGGCCCGCGGTGTTGATATTCATCACCATGTTAACCAAAGCCTTGATCCGCGCCGCATTTTCCACAGGGCCGACATAACGCAATGAGATCGACATGTCTTTAAGCAACGCTTCATGCGCTTTGAAGGTTTCTTCCTCTCCACCAATCATCAGATATAAAGTTCCCTGACGCGCTTGCGTGATCGAAGACGCCATACTCGCCGCCAAGGTTTTCGCGCCGACCTTTGCTGCTGCCTGCGCCGCTTTTATGTGTGCTTCCGGACTCACGGTTGCGCAGTGGATAAAGGTTTTCCCCGCAGCCGCTTTGAGTAACGAATTCTCGCCGGCAAAAATTTCCTCCATCGCCGCGTCATCGGTCACCACCGTAAAAATCACATCCGCCGCCGCCGTGACATCCGCCAGACAAGTCATCGCCTTCGCACCAAGCTCATCCGCAACCGATTCCGCCACCTGATGAAAATGATCAAAGATCGCCGTCACCTCATAATCCATATCCGCCAGACGACGCGCCATGTTCGCACCCATACGACCAACTCCAACAAATCCTACTTTCGTTTTGCTCATTAGCATGAGCTTCTCCAAAAGCCAAAATCTCGCAACTTCAAAAAGCAATCTGGGACATTTAACTTACTTTCATCGAACCCTCCGCAAGTCCCTCGACAGCTGATACCGAATCGACTTGGCAGAGTTTCTGACGCAATTCTTTAGCCCCCGGAAATCCTTTGCAATAGGCCATCAAGCGACCACGCATCGCAGTGAGCGTCTGGCGTTCATTGCCGTATCGATTGCTTTCCACAGCCATCCGACAATGCCGTAAAATCAAAGCCCACCTTTCCTCTAGCGGCACAGCTTCCATGACTTTGCCGGTTTCCAAAAAATGCTTCGCTTCACGAAACACCCACGGATGTTGCATTGCGGCGCGTCCTATCATCACGCCACTGACCGCGGTCTGGCGTTTGCGTTTCGCCAAATCTTCACCACAAGCAATATCACCATTTCCAATCACCGGAACGTTAACCGCACGCGCCACAGCATCGATCGTTTCCCAATCGGCCTCCCCAGAATATCCCTGCGCTCGGGTCCTACCGTGCACCGCAATCGCCTGCATCCCGCAATCCTCCAAAGTCTTCGCCACTTCCACTGCGTTGACCGAGTCCGCATCCCAACCGATCCGTATCTTCGCGGTCACTGGAACATCGTGACCCACGGCTTTCGCAACGCCTAATGCCACACTCGCAAGCAAGGGACAATCCCGCAAAAGAGACGATCCGCCATTTCTCGAAACCACTTTGTTCACCGGACAACCGAAATTGATATCGATAAAATCCGGAATACGTCCCGCCAAACCTTTATCAATAATCTTCCGCGCCGCCTCCCCCATCCGCTCGCCATCCGCGCCAAACAACTGCACCCCAACCGGCCTTTGCCCTTCATCGAACTCGGTATATTTTCGCGTGCGATCATCCGCCTGCATGATTCCCTCCGCGCTGACAAACTCCGTCACCATCACATCCGCACCCATTTCCTTACATATCCTACGGAAAATCAAATCCGTCACCCCCGCCATCGGCGCGAGATATAATGGGAATTTTCCGTCTGAAAACCAGTGAAGCACGTCGGAACTCTAACCCCACACTTCCTTCTCTCAATCATAAACATCCTTGCGATGTCCAACCGCCACCACCAACACCACAAGCTCTCCATCTTGAATCTGACATAAGATACGATAATTCCTTACCCGATATCGCCAAAGTCCTACCAATTCCGCTTTGAGTCCTTTGCCAAAACGCCGCGGATCCTGATCACCCGCAACGCGCTCATCCAAATAATCGATGATCTCACGCTGGGCTTGCTTACCAAGCTTGCGCAAATCTTTCAGAGCTCGCTCATCGAATCTATAAACCAAGCTCATGCTTCACTTCTTCTGCCGAATAAGTCTTCGCACGTTCTGCCAAACGTTGTGAAGCTAGGTAAATATCCTCAAGATCATCAAGATGCTCAAGAATCGCTTCTCTGGCATAAAACGTTTTGGTCCGCCCCGTCTTCTTTGCCAATTTCTCCAAACGGCTTTCAATTTCCGGATCTAATCGTATTGCTAGCATGCTTTAAAACTAATCTGCTGTACAGATATAGCAAGTCATCTTTTGGAAATGATATGCATGAAATCAAATCGACTTCCACTTGCATGCCACCCGCTTCTCATCTACCGACGCAGCGTCCCTATGAGCAATTACCGCGTCCTCGTCTCCGATCCCATTTCTGAAAAAGGTGTAGAAGCTCTTCGCTCCACTCCTAACATCACCGTCGATGTCAATACTGGCCTCGCTCCGGAAGAATTGAAAAAAATCATCGGTCAGTATCATGGTCTCGTGGTTCGCTCACAGACGAAAGTCACTCGTGACATCCTCGCGGCCGCAACCAACTTGAAAGCCATCGGACGAGCCGGTGTCGGCGTAGACAACATCGATCGTGAAGCCGCAACCGACCACGGCGTCATCGTGATGAACACGCCATCCGGCAACACCATCTCCACTGCCGAACATGCATTCACCCTGATGCTTTCCACAGCGAGAAACATCGGCCCTGCCCACGCGGGCGTGCTTGCCGGTGATTTCAACGCAGCTCGCAAAGCCTTCCAAGGCATAGAACTCAACGGCAAACGCCTAGCCGTCCTTGGTATGGGCCGCATCGGCAGCGAGTTCACCAAACGCGCCCAAGCCTTCAACATGGATGTCGTTGCCTACGATCCATTTCTAACAGAGTCACGCGCACGTGAACTCAAAGTCACTCTCGCAGAATCACCTGACATCGCCCTCAAAGGCGCCGATGTTGTAACTCTTCACGTGCCTCTAACAGAAAACACCCAACACATCATGAACAAAGAGCGCATCGCTCTCATGAACAAAGGCGCACTCATCATCAACTGCGCACGCGGTGGCCTTATCGACGAAGTCGCTCTGAAAGAAGCGATCGACTCCGGTCACATCGCAGGTTGCGGACTCGACGTATTCGAAAACGAACCTCCTGCTGCGGATCATCCGCTTTTCAGCCTCAAAAAACACATCGCTTTCACCCCTCACTTGGGAGCTTCCACCAACGAGGCCCAAGAAAATGTGGGAATTGAAGTCGCTATCCAAATCCGCGATTTCCTCACCACTGGAGAAATCCGCAACGCGATCAACATGCCTTCGTTGGATGCCGCAGCCATCGCCGCCATCGGCCCCTATCTCGATCTCGCCTCCGCTCTCGGCACCCTGCTCGCAAAACTCGGCCCTGCAAACCCAGATTCTATCCGCGTTTCCTACCACGGTGACCTTGCCACCAAGGACACTGGCCTCATTTCCCGCACCGCTCTTTTCCGCCTGCTCTCATGCTCCCGTGCCGATGGCCAAGTCAATTTGGTCAACGCACCCGCCATCGCCAAGTCCATGGGCCTCGACCTTGTCGAATCCACGATCAGCGCCCAAACTGAATTCAATGACCTCCTCGTGGTCGAACTCCGCAAAGGAGATGAAAAATTCCGGGTCGCCGGCACCATCATCGGCCGCAGCCCACGCATTGTTGAAATCGACCGCCTCTTCGTCGATACCCCGATCAAAGGTCACTTCCTCATCGTTCGCAACGACGACCGCCCGGGTATCGTCGGGGCTGTAGGCACGATCCTCGGCAATGGTGGCCAAAACATTGCCAACCTCTCTCTTGCCCGTAATAAGTCAGAAAGAAACGCCCTTTCCATCATCGAGCTCGATGACACCCTGCCCGCTAATATCATGGAAGCCATCCGTGCCATCCCAGGCGTCACTTCGGCGACTGGGATCAGCCTCTGATTTTTCCTAAACTTATCCTTGCCAATAGACGTCTCACCTTTCTATCCTATCTCCAGTATGAAAAAACTCCTGTTCATCGCCGCCAGCGTTGTTGCCCTCTCAGGCTTCGCAGCCGCTGACATCCAATCCCCTCCTGGCTCACACTACACGGCGACTCGTAAACTCGGACGCGCACTCAGCAATATCCTCTACGGTGTCGTTGAAATTCCTGAAACGATCGTTCGCAGAACCGATACCTACGGCGCAAAAGCCGGCTGGAGCTACGGCGCTGTCGATGGCACAAACCGCGCCTTCAAACGCCTCGGATATGGCTTCTACGAGCTTTTTACCTTCACTTGCCCAACCTACCGCGGAACTTTTAAACCCCCTTACGAAAAATGCGGGGCAGACAACCGCATCGAAATGAACGTGCATGATGGCCTCTCAGAGTTTCCACCAGAACTCGGTTTCGAAGGCTACTACAGCCACGTTCGCAGCAACTCATACTAAAATTAGGCAACGGTTCTTCATAAACCCGACCGATACGAATCGGTCGGGTTTTTTTATTTTGCTAACCAGTTTCTGGCTTTTCTAGAAAAACTCGCATTCTTAGCAAAATTTCGCTTGTCCTGCCCTACAAATTCCACCAACCTCCGCGCCCGCCCGAAAGGGGCAACCCCAAAACGTCACACCATGTCAGTTTCTCTCCGTCTCAACCGCAAGGGCACCAAAGATCGCCCTTACTACAAAATCGTAGCCGTCGACAGCCGCAAGCGTCGCGACGGTCGCTATATCGAACAAATCGGTACCTACAACCCTCTTGTTGAAGGCACGAACTACGAAATCGATCTTGCCAAAGCAGACAAATGGCTCGCTGTTGGTGCAAAACCATCCGAGACCGTCAACAGCTTCATCCGCAAAGCGCGCACAGCAGCTACCAAGTAATCCAAGGATTATCTTATCTTCTAAAGACCGCACCCATCTGGGATGCGGTCTTTTTTATTTTCTATCCATCCCTATCCGAACCGCTACGAATTCATAGACCTCACCCATGTCTCAAGAAACGTTCGAGCAATTCATGCAGCGGTGCCTCCATGACCCGCAACGTGGTTACTACGCAAAAAATATCCGAGCCATCGGCTCACGTGGCGATTTCACCACAGCCCCCCAACTCTCCTCCGCCCCCGCAAAAGCCATCGCATCATGGGCCACTCAGGCCATGCGAACCCATCAAACCCGAAACCTGATTGAGATCGGCCCAGGTATGGGAACCCTCTCCCAACAAATCCTCCGCCACCTACCCCTCACCCTGCGTTTCACAACCAAACTCCACTTGGTCGATTCCTCACCCATCCTCATCAATCACCAAAAAAAAACCCTCGGTAAACGAGCTTCATATCACGAAACCATCCAACAAGCCCTAAAATCATGCAAAGGCAATGCCGTCATTTTCTCCAACGAACTCGTCGATGCTTTTCCTGTCCGCTTGTTTCAAAAAACTCATAATCACTGGCAAGAAATCTCAGCCATTCATTCAGAAAATCGAACTACCGAAATTTTAACCAATCCAGGGACATTGCCGGAATCCTCAATATTTAATAGAAATTTCCCAATCGGCCAACGCGTCGAAGTTCACGAATCCTATCAAAAATGGTTACAATCTTGGTTACCTATCTGGAGACGAGGAGAAATGCTCACCATCGATTACGGAACTCTCGCCAAAGATCTCTATCATCGCCAACCCCATGGCTCTTTGCGTGGATATCTACTCCAGCAACGCATCGAAGGCACTGATATCTATCAAAACCCAGGACTCCAAGACCTTACCGCAGACGTAAATTTCAGCGATCTCATCGAATGGGGAAAACCATTTCTCCAACACGAAGCCCCAGTAAATTTGGCCGAATTCATCCAGTCCCACACCCAAGCCCAAGACGACCAAATCCTCAATGCCTGCCGTTATTTCATGACTCTCCGCCAATTCCCCAATCCTTAAATCTAAATTCAAGCATTTCGATGGATTGACACCGCCAATTCAGTTGACCATCTTGGCATTCTACTCATCCGTTAGTATGAAAATTACTAACCTTACTAAAATCCTATCTTCCCACAAATACAGTGTTCTCAAACGAAGACTATCTTGCAGATCTCCTTGTTGAAGCCGGCTACATAACAGCCGTGCAACTTCGCGACACACGCGCCGCACTTGATGCAAATCAAACCATCATTAAATACCTTCTCTCAGCAGGAACGATTACCGAAGAGCAGGTTAGTGAAACCCTAGCTAATAACGCTGGCGTTCCTTTCGTCATCATTCACCAACTCAATCTCGACCCATCGATCATCACCTCGATACCTGATGACGTCGTGCGTCGTTTCCGAGCGATCCCTATTGCCGATGATGGCACGTTCCTCACTGTCGCTGTATCGGACCCTCTGAACTTCGAAACCCTCGATAGCTTACCTCACGTCACAGGCAGAGAAATCAATTTCACCTGCTCAACCCCAACCGATATCGCAAATCATCTCCGCCAATTCTATAACTCTGAGGAAGAGCAAACGAAAGATATCAACAATGAATTCAATGTCTCAACTGGAGATACTGAAGCCGGTGCCGAAACCGGCGACGCACCCGTCATTCGTCTCGTTCAACAAACTCTAACCGATGCATTTCGCTTAAAAGCTTCCGATATCCATATCGAACCTCTCGAAACTTCTGTCCGAGTCCGCTACCGCCTCGATGGTAAATTGGTTCACGTCGATTCACACCCGAAAAAACTCCTTCCCGCCATCATTGCTCGCCTCAAAGTCATGAGCGGCACAATGTCGATCGCCGAAAAACGACTTCCTCAAGACGGTCGTATCCAACTCAAAATGGGTGATAAAGAAGTCGATCTCCGTGTTTCATCCGTTCCTTCCAACCACGGCGAATCCATCGTCATGCGTATTCTTGACAAGACTGCCTTGTTACTCGGCTTACCCGAACTCGGATTCTTTTCGGATGACCAAGCACAGTTTGAAAAACTTCTCGGACTACCCGATGGTATTATCCTCGTCACTGGTCCTACGGGCTCAGGTAAAACCACTACTCTCTACGCCTGTCTCAACGTCATCAACCGACCTGATAAAAAAATCATCACCGTTGAAGATCCCGTCGAGTATGAGTTGCCTGGTATTAACCAAGTCATGGTGAAAGCAGAAATCGGTATGAGCTTTGCCGCCGCCCTACGCGCCATGCTACGCCAAGCTCCCAACATCATCATGATCGGTGAGATTCGTGATGCTGAAACCGCAAATATCGCGATCAACGCATCTCTAACAGGTCACTTGGTTTTTTCCACTCTACATACTAACGACGCACCTTCTGCCGTCGCACGTCTCGCCGATATCGGAGTCAAACCCTTCCTGATTGCCTCCGCTGTACGCTCCATTCTCGCTCAACGCCTCGTTCGCAAACTTTGCCCCATCTGCAAAGCTCCTGCTGAGCTCACCGAAAAACAATTGCGAGCTCTACACCTCGATATATCACGTGTCACGGATTCCTCAATCTACGGCCCAACCGGTTGTGAAAAATGCCGCGGCAATGGTTATCGCGGTCGTATGGGAATCTTCGAACTTTTTAACATCGATGATGAAGTCCGCTCACTCATCAATACTGAACAAACCACCACACAACTTCGCAGACGTGCCCGCGAACTAGGTATGCGCACGCTCCGAGAGGATGGAATCAGAAAAATCCTAGCCGGCATCACCTCAGCCGAAGAAGTTATCCATGCAACTATGGGCGACCTCGAGTAATCATCTTCAACGAAAAACAATTTCCTGCACAGAACCCAACCATGGATAATAGCCAACTTCTAGAATTATTCCAAACGAGAGGCCTAATCGACGCTTCGCTCACTGAGGAAATTTTCGGTGAAATCGAAAATAGCGGAAAAACAGTCCCCGAACTCCTGGCAGACTTCGGCATCATCCAACACCGTGATGACGTCTGGCCTGTGATCGCCAGTGAACTCGGAGCTAATACGGTCAACCTCAAAAACTGGACCCCTCCCAAAGCCCTACTCGAACTCGTTCCTGCTGGAACGGCCCGTCTGCACGGTGCTCTCCCTGTCAACTTTGACGACCAAGGTCTTCACATCGCCCTCGTCGATCCACTCAATCCGCAAACTATCGAGAATCTACGTTTCACGCTTGGTCGTGAAATCATCGTTGTCGTCGCACCCGACTACCTCGTCGAAGCAAAAATCAACGAATGTTACGGTGGCGAAGGCAGTGCCATGCAAGATATCCTCGGCCAACTCGATATCGATGCTAGTGCCATCAATGCTGCCAATATCGAGGCTGAAGCAAACTCCGCACCCATCGTGCGTTACGTTGATCTCGTACTCTATCAAGCCATCAAAGAGAAAGCCTCCGATATTCATTTCGAGCCTTTCGAAAAGGACTTCAAAATTCGCTATCGTGTCGACGGCGCACTATACGAAATGGCACCACCACCCATTCACCTCGCCCTACCTATTATTTCACGGATAAAAGTCATGGCGAATTTGAACATTGCTGAGCGACGCATCCCTCAAGACGGACGCATCGTGAAACAGATCGGCGAGAAACAAGTTGATATGCGGGTTTCCACCCTCCCTACCCACCACGGCGAATCCGTCGTGCTTCGGGTGCTTGACCGCTCATCCGTAAACCTCAGCCTTGAAAACTTAGGACTGCCTCCAGAAATCTACGAATATATCGGAGACACCATCGAGAAACCCAACGGCATCTTTATTGTCACTGGTCCCACTGGCGCAGGAAAAACCACCACCCTCTACGCCGGTCTCCGCCGCATCAACACCATCGATGCCAAGCTTCTCACCGCGGAGGATCCTGTCGAGTATGACATCGATGGCATCATCCAAATCCCCATTAACGAGGCTATTGGCTTAGACTTTCCCCGTGTCCTGCGCGCATTCCTTCGTCAAGATCCAGATCGAATCATGATCGGGGAAATGCGAGACAAAGATACTGCCACCATCGCAATTCAAGCCTCTCTAACAGGTCACTTAGTCCTTTCCACACTGCATACGAATGATTCCGCAGGAGCCGTTACCCGTCTGATCGACATGGGCTGCGAACCTTTCCTTGTGGCAGCATCTTTGGAAGGGGTTCTCGCCCAACGCCTCGTCAGAACCATCTGCAAAGACTGCATCAGTCCCTACGAACCCAGCGAAGCAATCCTGAACCAGCTCGGCGTCTCTCCTCACGAACTAGGCGACAAACAATTCTACACCGGAGCAGGCTGCGATGCTTGTGGCCAATCTGGTTATCGGGGGCGTGCCGGACTATATGAACTCCTCAATATCTCCGAGCCAATCCGAGAACTCATCACCAACCGTGCTCCGACCGTCGTCATTAAACAAAAAGCCATTGAACTTGGAATGACCACCCTCCGTGAAGACGGCCTACGTAACATCTACATGGGTAAAACCACCATCGAAGAGGTACTCAAATACACCTAAATATGCCTTATCCCCCAACTTTCTTCTTCTGATATCAAAAAAATTGTTTATCATCCAAAGTAATTCACTCCTTAATAAGAAAAAATCCTTATGCCTAACTTCATATACTCCGCACTCGATGCAAAAGGCGAGCAAACCGATGGCGTGCTTACCGCCGCATCTGAAGCTGAAGCCATTCAAACACTGAGAGCTTCTCATCTGTTTCCAACCCAAGTGTATGAAGAAGGCACTGCAAATGCACATGCTGGCGCCAAAGGATCAAAAAAAGCCAAGCCCAAGAGTAAATCCAGTTCGACAACTGCCTCCATCGGCAAAAGCAAAGGCAACGTGAAGCCGAAGGTTCTAATGATTTTCACTAGGCAGCTAGCAACACTGATCGATGCAGGTCTACCTCTACTTCGCTCTCTTACCGTTCTCGGCAAACAAGAACCCAATCCCGTTCTGAAAGCCACCATTTCCTCCCTAGCAGATTCTGTTCAAGGCGGCTCCACCTTCTCCGAATCCCTCGCTCAACACCCAAACATGTTCAATAAACTTTATGTGAACATGGTCAAAGCCGGCGAACTAGGCGGTGTGCTCGAAGTCGTCCTCAACCGTCTCGCCGAATACCAAGAAAAGGCTCATAAACTGAAAAACAAAATTGTTTCAGCCATGGTCTACCCCGCCATCGTGATGTTCATCGCTGTCGCCATTCTGGTATTCTTGATGATCTTCATCGTACCCAAATTCAAAGAAATGTTTGCAAATAGCGACTCCGAGCTCCCTCTGATCTCACAGATCGTCTTCGGTTTCTCGGAATTCTGCTTAGCCTCGCCCATCTCCATCATCCCCAACGTCGTCTGGCTCTTCGTCGCTGGGTTTCTTGTCTACTTGGGCATCGGCGCCATGGGAAAAACCAAAGGCGGCCGCGAAATGGTTGATAAACTAAAACTTCACATGCCAGTTTTTGGAGATATCCAAAGAAAATCTGCTGTCTCCCGCTTCGCAAGGACACTCGGAACGCTTGTCACATCCGGTGTTCCCATCCTCCAAGCCTTGAACATCACTCGCGACACCGCAGGCAATGTCGTCATCTCCAACGCCATCTCCAAAGTCCACGAAGCCGTCAAAGAAGGCGAGTCCATTGTCACTCCACTCTCCGCAAGCGGCGTATTTCCTAACATGCTTATTTCCATGGTCGATGTCGGCGAAGAAACCGGACAATTACCAGAGATGCTTCTCAAAGTAGCTGACGTTTATGATGACGAAGTCGATAACGCGGTCACTGCACTTACATCCATCTTGGAGCCTATCATGATCGTGTTCCTTGCTTTGGTCGTCGGCGCTGTTGTATTCGCACTCTTCCTCCCACTCATCAAAATGATTCAAACAATGGGCGAGCAACAATAACCGCTCACATCCATGAAACTAAACCCTAAATTCAAATATCATCGCGGCTTCACCCTTGCCGAGTTGATGATTGTTATAGCGATTATTATCATACTTGCGGGCATTGTTATCGGAAGCATGCAATTCGTCAAAACCAGACAAAAAAACAATCAAGCAGAGATCCAAATCAAACTGCTCGAAAATGCGATTCAACAATACCATACCGATAACGGTGAATATCCTGGAGACTCGGATGCAGGTGGCACAACAGGCACGGGTCAATCCAACATGCTTTACAGAGCACTCTTTTATGACGGTTACCTAGCTGATAACAACAGCCTGATTTACTTATCAGAGCTAGATCCAGCAACGGATGTTCAAAAATGGATCGAAGGCAGTGGAGCATCTGCAACCATCGTCGATCCATGGGGTGTCGAATATCACTATCGCCGTGGTTCTGGTGCACTAAACCCAGATTACGATCTCTGGTCGACTGGATCTGATGGCGCCGATGGCACCACCGGTAACGATAAGGACGATATTAAAAATTTCTAATAATCAGTCTTTGATCGGAAGATGCCATGGCTTTCCTTTTTCAAAGAACTCCTTAAAATCCGGATACTCCTGCAAAAAGATCTCTTGATCATGCGGACCTCTGACTGCGACCTGCAATTGCATCGCAGCTATGAATAAGAAAATAACTGCGATGATTTTAATCGCATTCACAGGAGCCACCGTGACCTTGTGTTGACCAATATAATCCCAAACCGGCTTGCCTATTTTCCTCGCAGTAAACCAACTCATCACATGACAAAGCGCAGTTAGTAATCCCCATCCAAATCCCAAACCAGCGATCCATACAATCAAAGATCTCAACATCGCTGATTTCAGCGTCAGCGCAGAACCATCCTCATTCACGACCCGAATTCCTAACAACCACTTTCCTGGAGTCGTTCCAAACCAATGCAATAACGCGGCCTCGATTGCAAGCCAAGGCATGAATAATAACAATTGAACCCACTGATTCAAAATCATCGCCTTAATATTCCCGCCTGCCACATACATCAGCATCCACCATGCTGCCAAATAAATCATCAAATCAAACCACCTCGCCCAAAACCTTCTGAAAAGATACGGGCATTTTATCTTGGATAAAACTTGATTACGAGCAGCAGGAAAAACCGCCGGCAATGGAGGAGGTTGAATGGCTTTAGCCGCTTCAAACTCATTTTTAAATGACTCTTCAGCAAAATCTGTGGGTGAATTTCGGCTCTGGAAGTTTTCCAAGTGTATGAAATAGAGTGATTTGCAGTAATTCGAAGCTGCGGTAGCCGTAGGCTTTTCTCATGCACAGATTGATCCGCAGGTTGAGTCC
>JAJTHK010000063.1 GCA_021298895.1 Luteolibacter sp. | reverse complement strand
GGCTACCTGACAAGAAGCGGGGCCGAGCTTGGCGAGAAGCTCTTTGAGGAGGTCAGACTTCTTCTAAACGACACTGATACGATCCGGTCGGTGTGCACCGTCAAGCTCGCTTAAACGCACGGACTTTTGGCAAACAGTCTATGTGAGATACGCTTCATTTCCTGAAGGTGGAGAGTCAACCAAGGAGGCAGCAATACCCATTTGATTCACCTGCTTGAGGATCGTTGGCTCAAAATCACCCATCAGAATCTTATCATTTTTTACAATCGCCAGTTTCTTAACGGGTGGCGATGGAGCCGCTCCTGTGAATTGAGTGGAACTACATTGGCAGAGTAGTGAAAAGGACATTGCAACGATGAGAGTTTTTGCGGCGATGAGAATTTTTTTCATATTTTGTAATTACAGTTTGATCTATTATTAACCGTGATTTTTACTGTCAATGTTATTTTCCCAAAAGTCACTGACCTAGAAAAATCCGTGAAACTCATCACGACTGCACGCCCTGTCCAAGAATAGCCCAGCCAAGCAAACGCCCTGGTCCAAACTAGGACGATCGAACTATGTATTAACCTTGGTTTCTTCGTTGTTCGTGACGGATATCACGAGCTTTACTCAAGAAAAAGGAATCCTCTCCGATATTCACGGCAAGATCGCCAATGCGTTCAATCGAGCGAGCGACTAAAATCAGATGCAAAATATTTTCCGCATTGCTCCCTGCGTTTTCCAACTGGCCACTGAGTGACGAAGAAACTTCTTTGTAAGCGGCATCGAGTTCTTTGTCGCTCAAATGCAAATCCTGACCTAACTCGGAATTTCCTTGGTTATAGGCAAATATCGCGTCGTTAAAAATCTTTTCTGCCATAATAAATAGTGGCTCAATAAATTTTACTTCGATAGGCGATTGGGATTTGCAAATCTTCTTCGTTCGCTTGGCGATGTTCACAGCGTGATCTGATATGCGCTCTAGATTGTGCGCAGTTTTCATTGCAGTGATGACTGCTCTCAAGTCGGTAGCCACTGGATGAAACCGAATCAAGATATCCAAACCCATCTGGTCGATTTTGACTTCAAGTTCATCCACCTCTGTGTCATCACCAATCACCATGCGTGCCAAATCGAGATCCTGAGCTAGCAATGATTGGATCGCGTGTCTTATATTTTGACATGTTAGAGTAGCCATGAGTTGCACCTTTTCTTTAAGGGTGCCCATAGCATGATCCATTTCTTGGAATATGTGTTGATTACTCATGATGTTAGATTCGTTGCTTAAAAATCAACCGAAACGCCCGGTGATGTATTCCTCAGTTTTCTTCACGCTGGGACTTGAGAACATGCGCTTTGTTTCTCCGAACTCGATCAGTCCACCCATATAAAAAAATGCTGTTTTGTCAGAAACCCTCGCAGCTTGTTGCATGTTGTGTGTGACAATAATGAAGGTATAGTCGTTCTTGAGTGTCCAAATTAAGTCCTCGACTTTTGCAGTGGCGATAGGATCGAGCGCACTACATGGCTCATCCATTAACACCACGGTAGGTTTCACTGCGATCGTTCTCGCAATACACAAGCGCTGCTGTTGACCGCCGGAAAGCCCGAGCGCAGATTCATTAAGACGATCTTTTACTTCATCCCATAATGCTGCGGCTTGCAGGCTTTCATGTACAGATTGATCAAGCACTGCCTTGTCACGCTCTCCGCGCATGCGTAAACCGTAGGCTACGTTTTCGTAAATACTGGAGGGAAATGGATTTGATTTTTGGAAAACCATCCCAACATCTCGGCGCAGTTTCACAACATCGACAGATGGGTCATGAATGTTGATACCATCCACAACAATTTCGCCGTGTGTGATGCGTGTCCCCACAATTTCATCATTCATGCGATTGATGCAACGCAGCAGAGTTGATTTACCGCAGCCAGAGGGACCGATGAAAGCAGTGACCTCGTTTCGCCTAACATCGAGAGTGATATCTTTGAGCGCCTGAGTATTTCCGTAGTTGAATGACACGTTTCGAATATCCACTGAGGTTGTGGAAGTTTTTGATGCGGTCGGTATCTCCTGAAGATCGTTCATAATACAAAATCATATATCAGCCAAACCTGCCAGAGATATAGGCTTCGGTTTGTGGATTGCTGGGGTTCTCGAAAATCTGCATGGTATCGCCATACTCAATCAGATTACCAAGATACATAAAGGCTGTGCGGTCGGAGCATCGGGTGGCCTGTGACATGTTATGAGTAACGATCACGATCGTGTAGTTCTGCTTGAGTTCATGAATAAGCTCTTCGATTTTCAAAGTAGCGAGTGGATCTAATGCGGCGCATGGCTCATCCATGAGAACAATATCCGGCTCTGTGGCAATGACTCGGGCGATGCAAAGACGTTGCTGCTGACCACCAGAAAGTCCGAACGCGCTGCTATTCAATCGATCTTTCACTTCATTCCATAGTGCGGCGCTAGTAAGTGCTTTTTCAGCGGCCTCATCCAACTCCGAGCGTTTCGACACTCCCGCAATACGAAGTCCATAAACAACGTTTTCGTAGATGGATTTTGCAAACGGATTGTATTTTTGGAAAACCATTCCGACTCGGCGACGGAGTTCATTCATGTTGATATCAGGGCGGTGGATATCAATGTCATGAACGCGAATGGATCCTGAGGTAATGCGGGCGTTTGGAATTCGATCATTGATGCGATTTATACAGCGTATCAACGTGGATTTTCCACATCCCGATGGACCAATGAATGCAGTCACCTGCTTTGTTGGAATATCCATGGTGACATCATGCAACACTTGCTTTGAGCCGTAAGAAAAATTTACGCCCTGAATTTGAACCGCGGTATCCCGAGAGACGGATGCTTCTGTAGATGAATTTACCATTTGAGTTTGGCACGAAGTTTAGCACGTAGAAGCATGGATCCAAAGGAAAGCACGGCGACTAAGATGAGGAACACGAGTACGGATCCGTATTGCGCACGTTGCGTGAATTCGGAATTAGGGATCCGTGCCGCAAGTGTGTAGATGTGATATGGCAAGGCCTGCACCTGAGACGAGAGAATATCGAATGGGTTGCTCAGTCCCTCCCATGGAAAATCATCCTTAGCCGCAACAGCTGCTGTAAACATGATCGGTGCGGTTTCACCCGCGACACGAGTGATCGCAAGGAGCGACGAGGTCAGGATGCCTGGCATTGAATAGGGCAAAACGCATTTTCGAATCGTCTGCCAACGCGTGGCGCCCATCGCAAGTGAAGCATCGCGAAAGCCTTGAGGCACGGCACGCAACGACTCTTCAGATGCCGTAATGATGACTGGCAAAATCATACACGCAAGAGTCGCGCAACCTGCCATGAGCGATGAATTCCAGCCCTGGAAACTCAGAGCGAAATCATTTATCAGCAGAGGGATAACAAGCAACGAGCGATCCGATGGAGTATTCGTGATGACTGGAACGGCAAGCACGAAGACGGAAAACCCGAATAATCCAAAAACGATGGAGGGAATTCCTGCTAGATTCAAAATGGCTAGGCGAACCGCATGAATAAACGGGCTTTGCTTTGCATATTCGGCGAGATAAATCGCCGCGCTGACTCCGAAGAACAAGGCCAAGATAATCGCGCCTAATGTCAGGAGTGCGGTACCTGCAATCGGCCCCGCGATGCCTCCACCGGAATAAGAAAAGGTTTTCTCATTATAAATCGTGGCGCCAGGATGTGCGTCGAGGTATTCGTTGTATTTAGAGGCGGGGAGCTGATGCCGCGTTCCTTCTGCATCATCGAAAACGTGCAACGTTTCATTTTTCGCAGTGAGAAACTCAATGTCCACAAAAGGAAATTTTGTAGAGAAGATGGCAGGCGCGCCGTCGATGATGATTCGGGCAAATAGCAATAAGGCAATGATGAGAATCAGATAAGTCACGCTACCGAGAGCCAAGCGCACGAAAATATCTTTAAAGTAGCCTCTCGGCATGCCTTTGCGGATAAGTATTTCTGGATCGATCATGATATTGAATCTACTTTTTGGCGCGATTAACGAAGTGATGGGCGGTGGCATTAATGCCAAGTACGACAGCGAATAAAACAATGCCTACAACGAAGAGCGCGCGGTAATGCACACTGCCGAGTGGAACTTCGCCAAGTTCTTGAGCGATGATGCCAGTGAGCGTGTGGCTGGGCTGGAAAAACGCACCCAAGCCCTCGCTGAAATCTGGGATTTTAATCCGGTTTCCTGCGACAAGAAGTACAACCATGGTCTCTCCGATGACGCGGCCAAAACCTAACAAAATAGCTGCGAGGATGCCTGAGAAGGACGCCGGAATCATGACTCGGAAAGCCGTTTGCACGTGAGATGCTCCCAGCGCTTCAGAAGCCTCGGCGTAAGCCGATGGCACGTTATTTAACGCGTCTTCTGCAAGTGAGAAAATGGTCGGGATACTCATGAGTGCGAGAAGACATCCTGCGGTGAAAATGTTGAGTCGTTCTTCGATCGGAAATCCAGGCACCCATTGAAACGCATCCATCACAGAAATTTCTCGTAGGATGGTGCCAAATACCAAAATACCCACAAAGCCGAGAACCACCGATGGGATAGCTTGGATGAATTCGATGATGGGTTTCACCAAAGCCTGTTCACGAGGTTTCGCGAAATGATTTACATAAATTGCGGCACTAATACTAACAGGAATAGCGATGCTTAAAGCAATCATTGCAATCATGAGTGAGCCGATAGCCAATGGCAGAATTCCATAAAAATCCTGCCATTCACCGCCGGTCACCCATTTTTTTCCGGTCAAGAACGACATGAATGCATCGGAAAGCGGCACTGGATCGGTATGCTTCCATGCGTTGATTTTTCCGGGTGCCATATCGAGATCCGTGATAAAAACCGGCCATGCCTTACGAGCCGCGCTCAGTATACGCTTGGCATCTGACTCAGTGAGGCTTTGGGGGATTTTATCAAACGCAGCTGATGATGCGGTTTTGAGTTCTTCGTGAAGGCGAACGCACTCGGGCTTGCGTTCTAACAGTGCCTGCATCGGAGTCTCGACGTCGGGCTTATCGGCAAGGGCGGCATGGGCATCAGCAAGTAGCCTTTCGCGCTCGACAGGATCTTTCTCGCCTGAGGCCGCAGCCAGAAGTGTCTTTCGATCTTTTTCAAGAATGTCTGCGGTTTGTAACTGCTCTTTGGTAACCGTTACTGACTCGGTCATTTCCATGACGATGGAGCCGAGATCAAAGCCCGCGGATTCGAAATCATCAATGACTGTGCGGAATTCCTGAAGTGGGGCTGCGTGCTTTTGTTGGGCAGCCACAAATTCCTGCGCGAGTGCGGCGACCAAGGGAGGATCGTCTGTGGCTTCTGGGGGACGAGCGCGTAAGGATTCGATCAACTGCTGCCGCTCTTCGTTTGTCAGGTGGGGAGTGCTGAGGGGCTTTTGCAAGGCCTTCTCCCGCTGTTTTTCATAATTGTTAAGCAGCGCGGCTTTCATGCCTGCATTGCCATCTGTCTCCGCTTGAGGATTATTAAGAATCAGATCCCTTGTTGGGCCAACCTGATCGGTGAAAGCGTTATAAAGCGCACTGGCTTCTTCGGTTCGCTTCAGTTCACGAGAGCTTTTACCGTTCACTTCCGCATAATAAGCGCGATTGAGTAGGCTGGTGAGTTGCTCGTGAGCGGTCAGATTGTTTCTGGAAATATCCACAAACTCCAAGCCGGCGATTCGATAGGTTTCCAGATCTCGACGGTATCCTGGAAAAAATCCGAGCCCCTCTTTGAGAAGGAATGCGATGATTAACGTTAAAATGACGATGCTTAATCCCGCATTGGAGGCAAAGAAAAACCGGATGAGTTGCTCATAAGAAAACCCGCTGCGTTGGAACTTATGGCCTGTCTTCGCGTTGGATGATTTTTCAGATGCCATAGTCCTAATGACGCGTCAGATATGAAAGAGATGAATGAGAATGAAAACGAGCATCGCCGAACCTGTCAACGATGCTCGTAAACAACATACTATGTAGATTTTTTTAAAGTCAATATTGCACGAAGCCGACTTTTTTCACGATTTCCTGACCTGCTGATGACTTGATGTAATCGAGGAAGGATTGCGCTTCGGCGGTTGGTTTGTCAGGGGCATAGAGGTAGCAAACGCGTGAATACACGTATTTTGCTGCGTTTGACTCGGTTGGCTCAACGCCGTCGATAACAATGGCCTTAGTGCCTGGAGTCTTGGCATATGCAAGACCCACGTAACCGATGCCGTTCTTGTTTTTTGCGACCTCTTGGGCGATTTGCTCGTTACCTGCCATTTTGAGGGAGGTGGAAGCATAATCACGTCCACCCATCGCAAGTTTCTGCCAGTCTTTATAAGTTCCGGAGGAAGTGTTGCGGGTGTAGATGGAGATCGGGCCAGGAGCGCCGCCGAGTTCTGACCAGTCTTTGATTTGACCGGTGAAGACCTTGGCAACTTGGGCCTTGGTGAGGCTGCTTACCGGGCTGTTCTTGTTGACGATCACCACAAGCATGTCGCGGCAAATCGGGTGCTCTTTGAGGTAGACCCCTTTGGTTTTGCAGAAGGTGCGCTCGTCATCCTTCACTTTACGCGAGGACATACCGATTTGAGCGGTGCCGTTTGCAAGTGCTGGGAATGCCGTGGTAGAACCTTCAGCGGCGATCTCGAATTTCACGCCCTTGTTGCCTGCAGCCTTGAAGGATTCTGCAAGCTGAGGGATGAGTTTGGCTCCGAGGGTATCACTACCTTTGAGGCTGAGGGTTTGCGCGCTGCTCATCGAAATGAGCGCAGCGGTTGCGAGTAATGTGCTAATAGCTTTCATGATGTGTTTTGTTATATGATTGATTAAGATTGGGCAATTAGAATGAGAAGCGAAGGCCGCTCATGTAGGTGAAGCCGCTGTAGTCGCTGTCACCCATTTGTGAGAATTCAATGCCGTTCATGAGTTTAAGCTTGTGACCATAAATGTAGTAATTCAGGCCCATGTATGCAGACACGTATGTATCTCCCTTGTCATCTCCTGGCTGAAGTGTTTCATAACGTCCTGGAACTGTGAGATCGTTAAAATCGTCACAAGTTGCAATTTGTAAACGACCTACAAGTTGAAGCCCCTCAGCGATGAAATAGGACGGGGTAATAGTAATGCCCATGACATCGGATTGACCGATAGCGGCTGTATTTTCTCCGGAAGCCACATATATATCACTCATCAGTCCGAAACGACCTTGGGTGATCTCGTTCGTTAAAGCAATCGATCTGCTGAATTTAGGAGATGCTGAAGGATTATACTGTGAGTCCGACGGTTCATCATAGCCTGGCTCGCTGTTGTCCATGAAATGGATCGATGCGACGGCTGTGTCTAATCCAAACCGCTCAGCATAATCATAACCCACTTTAGCAAGAACAATGTGACCACCGTCTCCGCTAGTAAATTCGCGAGAACGATCGTTACCGTAAATGCCAAGCTCATAGAGCCAGCCGCCTTTAATGCCTTTTCCGCTGGTCCAAATACCGGTTAATTCACCTGGGAACAGCAAGTTGGAAAGCAAGCTGCGCTCAAGAGTGAGGATATTGTTGGATGAAGTCTCTTGCTCGCGGGAAAACTTCACTTTGGTTTTACCTACAGAGAGGTTGAAGGCGTCCGACGGAGCATAGGTTACGTAGAGATCATAAAGATCTTTGTAAAGGGTATCGGAACCGCTATCATCCATGGCGTCCGTATCGACATTGATCATACCATCGAATTTGAATACTTGGAACCACTTGGATTTAAAGCCAAGGCGTGCGCGGCGAGCTTCAATGTCATTTCCCCAGACGCCTTCATCTTTACCAGAGTCTTTATAGTCAGAGGTGTTAAAGCTGTTACCGTTGCTTTCGCCATAAATCGATTGAAGGTGAAGGCGGCCTTGCAGGCTGAACTCTTGGAGAATTTGATTATCCTCGTTTTTGTAGAGGTTGAACATAGACCAAGCTTGATCCATCGGGGTATCACCAGTGAATCCTTTGAAGAGGAAGCCGCCATTCTCGGCGTTTGCGGATGTGATCCCGAGCAAGGAGGTTGCAAGAAGGGTGCTTTGAATTAATTTCATCGTTTGTTTTGTTGTTGTTGATTGCATGCCCAGTTACGGCACACCGGGAACATGCATAAAATGATGTTTAATCTTGAAGGGGATAATTGTGACGGTGTTGTCACTTAGACTGTTTGCCAAAAGTCCGTGCGTTTAAGCGAGCTTGACGGTGCTCACCGACCGGATCGTATCAGTGTCGTTTAGAAGAAGTCTGACCTCCTCAAAGAGCTTCTCGCCAAGCTCGGCCCCGCTTCTTGTCAGGTAG
>JAJTHK010000073.1 GCA_021298895.1 Luteolibacter sp. | reverse complement strand
GACTCAACCTGCGGATCAATCTGTGCATGAGAAAAGCCTACGGCTACCGCAGCTTCGAATTACTGCAAATCACTCTATTTCATACACTTGGAAAACTTCCAGAGCCGAAATTCACCCACAGATTTTGCTGAAGAGTCTTTGAATTGTTCTGCGAAGTTTTTAAATGCTGCTGGATTTTTATTAATGGATATGGGATCGATCAATGAATCTTTGTATCTGACGTGGGGTCTGATGTGGCGAGAAAGCTCTGATTTTTTTGTCAGGCGATGAGCGGTCGACTCGGCAGCCTCGTGATAGCCGAACTTACCTAACAACGCTTGCGCGACAGCAGACCTCGCACCGAACATCTGATCGGCGATCTGTTCCTCCTCGGCGATGTAAGTGAGTGGGCCGGCGAGACGCACGACCGTATCCTCTGTCCACACCTTGGCGCGCGAGCCTAGAAAGCTGGCGCCGCCCGGATCTGTTAGAATGATGGCCTCCAAGGCTTGCTCAACGAGTTTTGGATCGAAACCCGCATCAAAGGGCGAGATAGCCAGAGGATGGTCTTTTTCAAACAGCGGCGATGGCGTGACGTTGCGGACGCTGTTCGGAGCGATTGCCTCGGGTTCCTTGACCGTGGCTCGCAGCATGGCCAGTTGGGCATCTTTGTCGGTCGAGGTCTTCGAAATCACTCGGATCGCCATGATGCGTACAAAATCTTCGGAATCCTCGATCCGCTTGATGACAGCGGACAGCGCGCCGAGAACCACTTCATCTCCGCATGCCTGCAAAGCCCGCAAAGCACCTTCGCGGAAGCGTGGCTCTGGGCGGTCGAGCAGCGCCACGAGTTTTGGAACGATATCCTTTTCCCCCGCCAAGTAGCGCTTGCCGATTTCCTTGGCGATGTTTTCACGGGCCTTTGGATAAAAGATATCTAGCAGGTCGATGACCTCATCCGTGGGCCGCTCGTGCCAGGGTTTGCCGACTTTTTCGAAGAGCACTGGATCGTTGAACTGACCCCGCCCGCTGAGCATCAACTGCTTCATCTCGCGTTCGTTCGGGTAAAGGTTTTTATCAGCATCCTTGCCAGTGATCAGCGTCTGGCCGAAGATCACTGATTGATGCAGCACCTCGGTGGCTGTGGGGTCGCGCAGTAATCCGTAGCCGCTTGGAGAGTTGTAGACGAAACTGCCGTCGTGCATTCGGCACAGCGTGCGATACCAGCGCAGGTTGCGTTCGTTGGCGATGCGCACCTCTGGGCCGCAGAGGGTGGCGGCCCAGGCCGACCACTCGCCGGTGTAGTCGTGACCGTGACCGCCGCGGCGAGTGAACGCGCTGTGGCTCGACATCATGGCGAAATATTTTGCTTTATAATTATCGCCTAACAGTTTCATGGCAAACGCAACGCCTGTGTTTTTGCCATTGCTATCATCGGACCCGGCAGCGCCGTGGTCTCCATAGGGAATACAGCCTTGATCGGTGTATGAACCGAAGAAGCCGCGTGCGCGCTCGACTGCGGCATCGATTTCAGGATCTTTGATACCAAGCTTTTGAGCCAGAGCGATAAGGAAAAAACAGCGGTTGCCTGCGGCGTTCAGCGCTCCGTAACCAGGGTTCATCTGGTGTAGCTTGCTGCCATTGAACGACGGAAAGGCGAAGGTATGGCCCCAACTGCCGAGCCAACTCTGGCCCATGGCGACCTCGACCGCATGTTTTTTCAATGCAGGTAGCACGTAGTCGTCCCCAGTGGCATCGTAATAGAGCGCGCTGTCTAGTCCGACGAATCCCTTGTGCCAACTCAGATAGCCTGCGCCCCCCTTGTAACCTGGCTTAAACATTTCACCGATGGGCTCCGTTGGTGGTTTCCATGCGCTATGAGGACCGCGCACCCATTCATGAATGAGCTTGCGGTGCTCTGGTTTGCCGGAAGCCACCAGCGCAAGCGCCTCTATGCCGCCGCCCTTACCGGTATTCTTCGGGTTCTTGGGATCGACAACAAATTTTTGTTCTAACACTTTCCAAGCTTCTTCAAGAATCTGCTTGGTTTTTGCGCAATCGTAAGGAGCGGTATCCGAGTAGGCGGGCAAAGTCCGTATCTTCAGATCGATTTCAAGCATGACCGGATCGATAGGAAACTTATCGAAAGCGACCTTCTTAACTTCCTTGGTTCGTTCTTCCTCAGGTTTCCAATCGTAGAGGGAATTGTCGTTTTCCACCTCGGAGAATAATTTATCGACATCAATTGAGGTGATATCGGTTGTTGCGTTTCTCGCGCTGTAATTCCGATCGCGCCAAACGAGAAAGCTAATCTTTCCGCCGTTTTCTTCTTTTTCGGCTTCCATGATCGCTTTGCCGATGAACATGGCCAAATGACTGCCCGCGACGAATTTTTTTCCATTCATACCGATGATCACATCGCCGCGCATGAATTTGCCTTCGGCAGGTGAACCTTTGTAAATCTTACTGACCAAGATCTGGTCGCCTTGAAATTGTTTACCTGTAACTTGTCCACCTATTCCCGTAGGTCCGTAAATCCACAAAGCAGGAGCGCCCTTACCCTGTGGCATCACGCCTCCTTTGGTGAGGTCGGGTAAGTTTTTCGGACGTTCCAGCTCCTGCTCCTCGGTAAGGTCGCCCTCATGCGAGAGCGCTTCCATTTGCTCAGCTGTCAACGTGCGTTCTTCAGCCCTAACTGCAGACGTCGCTAAAATGGGTAGCAATAGATACAATAATAAGGAGCGGTTCATGGATGGATGAATGTGGCGAAAGCTGGCAATGGATTGAAGGAGATAATTAAATAACCCGACCCAGAAGAAATTCGAGATTTGGTCAGATTCCTGTCTGTAATACTCGCACCAAGAAGGGCAATACTCGAGGTTTGAATTGTTATATCAATCATTTCCCAATATTAGATGGCCTAGAGCTGAGAAAATGAACGTCTCTGTTATCCAAAAGCTGTCATAAAAAGTAACAGCATAGTTTAAATTTTTTTGCTATTTGCCTTTATCAAGGAGCGCGCACGCCAAATTGGCTGTAGTCGGGATGGTAATCAAATTCGGCCTACAGGTGATCCGCGGTGTGCTGGCCTTGTGGCTTTGCCATGAAAATTGATTCTATGATCTGGTTTATGCGGCTTATTTCAAAAAAGCTATTTCTGGCTTGATGCATTCGGAGCGGATTTACAGAGAGATAATAACCATATCACCTCGCCCCGGCTTGCCGCTCTTTTAGAAAGATTTCCCATTCTTTTTCGGCCGCTGTGTAGTCACCCATGGCCTTACTGACCAAGGAGTGGTGAAATGACGCTCCTGCCCTGATTAAGTGTTGGCTGGATTCTGGGTGTCCTATCCAGATGGGGTCTGTTTCAGGCGGGCATTTTTCTAACAAGCGATCAATCCATGCCGTCAGGTGTGGGCCGACACACCAGATGACTTTGTCGTTTAGGGCGACTTTACGGAATGTCTTTGGAGTTTGGTATTCGATGACCGGTTGGTCATCAGTGTTGATAGGGTAGCTACTGAAAAGTTTTTTCGATTTTGTTAGATTTCCCGCGTAGAGAAACGGCATGGTTTCCGGGGCGACCGTAAACATCACGGGGCTGGCTTCTTGCCAAGTGAGGCCATCGGCGGCGGCCATTGCCTCTTGTTTGCCCGATGCCAGCACGGTGAATGGCGATGATTTTAGTCGTCCGATAAGAGCGACCTTTTCTTGACCGGGTTGGAAATTGTTGCGCCACATGGTGACCTCGCCAAAAGCTTCCATCATGGTTCTGGCGATGACGCCGAACTCAAATTCGGTGAGTTGATACATCGGTAGCCATTGCACAAAAACCCCGTCTTCATTCAGCCGTGAGGCGGCCACACGATAATGATCGAGACTGTAAAGACTTCCCGCGCCGCGTTGATAGGGTAGAAAGAGGTCGGCATTGATCATGTCGAACTTTTCGCTGGATGCCTGCAGGAAATGTCTGCCGTCCTCGATCAGGACCGCGGAACGCGGATCGCTGAACAAGCCGCCGGTCATTTCCTTAGGAATCCATTTCTCCGATGCCTCCACCACAGCGGGTATGAGCTCGCAAGTCAGTACACGTTTCACATTTGGGAAGCTGTCATCAAGCGCCGCACCCGCGGAAATTCCTGTGCCAAGACCGATGAAACAAATGCTCTCGGTTTCAGGAAAAAGAAGTAAGGGAATCCGTGCTTGATGGGTTTGTTCCAAATAAACTGCGGTCGATCCCAGCCCATAGCTGCTGTTGACTTTAATCACGCGATGGCCATCGGGCCTCTCGATCACGGTCACGGTTCCGTCGCTTTCCTCCCAAGCTTGTAAAACCTTGTCGTTTTCCGTGCCCGCTACACCACCAGCCACGGGATACCCCAGCGGATTAAGTGCTGTGAAAGCCAATAGTAAACATCCCACGCTTATCACCCGCACGATGGTTCCCAATCTGCCCCAGCCCATCGGTAGTAGCAGACCGACTACCAAATAAATTGCTGTTAGAATCTGCAAGGTTTTCCACATTCCGAAAACTGGCAGCATCACAAAACCGCAAAGCAGCGCACCTACAATCGCGCCAGCGGTGTTGATGGCTAGCAACTGTCCCAACTTCCAACCCGGCGCCGCTTCTCCGCGCTCGGCGAGTTTCATGAGGAAAGGAAAAACCGTTCCCATCGCAATCACCACAAAACCCACGCCACGGAATCCTGTATGGAAAAGCCCGCTCACATACTCGTTCCATGGCTCCCACGAACTCACAGGAGTCAGTCCCTCTGTGACATGCATCAGCAGCGATGGACCGATCACTAACAGAGCGCCGCCAATCAATGTCATCACGCCAAGCGCCGCCCAAGAATTTCTAACAAAACGTGAAACCAATGAGCTAATCATGGAGCCGATAGCAAGACCAACAAGCACGACGATCAGAATGATCGCATACGAATAAACTGAATTTTCATGCACTTGTGCGAAGATTCTCGTCCATACAACTTCCAGTGCGAGGATTACAAACCCTGAGAAAAAGCTTAATCCAATGATCGCGAAGCGCTCGCTGAAAGGAATCACGATCCCTGGATTATTGTTAGATTTTGACCTGGCGGCTGGCGTTGGTGCATCAGGTAATTTCAAGCGCCAAGCCACGGCTCCGACCCCTAAGGAGAGAGCGAGCGAAATCAGATAGGTTTTCGTGAAGCCCAGGGAAGGAATCAGCACAAAGGCAGCAAACGCAACGCCCAGCGCGGCGCCTAAAGTATTGAGTCCATAAAGCAGGGCTCCCGTGCGACCGAGGTGTTCGGGTTGTCGAACCGCCGCTTGGCCGATGGCGGGAACTGTGCCGCCCATGAAAAAGGCAGCTGGAAAAATCAACAGCAGCGCTAGCGCGAATTTCACCACAAGCAGCCAAGGTGTTCCGGAAATCGATTCGTAGAGGGATGGATAGATCGCGTGAAAAATTTTCAGGACGACAAAATAGGTGAGCGCGGAAAAGGCGATCCCGAATTCCAACCATGCGTATAAGCGCATGGCGCGCTCGACTTTAGTAACGCGTTTTCCCCACCACCAACTGCCAGCGCCCAGCCCGGCGAAAAATGCGGCAAGTGTCGCCGCCGCTGCATGAGAGGTGCTACCAAACAACAAGCCTAGCTGTTTCATCCACAGCACTTGGTAAATCAAACCTGAGAAACCAGATATAAACACCAACAAAGCAACCACCCCGCCACCTTGCTCTGTGGCGGGTTTGACCTGAGTGCGCTCGTATTTCGATTTGCCCTTCATTCGTGCTAAGCTAGTGATCGATTACTCTGCTGGCAATACCTTGAAAGGGTCGAATTCAGTTGGGCGGGCTTAACTCAATCCTCCCAACGGATCTGAAACTCGATTTCATGTGAGCCGCCTTCGCGTTCGTGTTCGATGCTGTAGACGGCGCGCACTGGCGTGTAGATGCGTTCTCCTGCGATCTGGATTTCAAACTGCTCGCCGGATTCGATGCAGTCTGCTAAGCGGCGCAGCTTAGCGACGAATTCGTCATTGGAGTAGATTTTCTCGATGTCGCGTTTTGGTTTCATGATAGCGAAAAGTGGTTGAAATTCTATTCCGCTTTTTGCCCATTGTCCTCAGATTTTTTCGAGGGCGTAGATCTCGCGCATTGCGCCAAGTAGAATGACACCGGGGAGAGCATTAAAATGAGGCTTTAAGAGGTCGTTGCGCCAGAAAGAATGACACCGGATGAAAACATTATCTGGAATCATGAGTCACGTTAGTAAGAAAGAATATTTAGAGAGCTGTCGGGAGCGCTATCTCAGCCGTAATCGCATGGGACGTAGCGCGATGATCGACGAGGTTATCGACACGTTTGGCTGGGATCGTAAGCATGCGATCAAGGCACTACACGGCAAAGTCACGCACGGAAACAAGGCAAGAAAGCGAGGCTCTAAGGCCACACATGGTGAGCAAGAGAGAGCGGTCATCGTGTAT
>JAJTHK010000130.1 GCA_021298895.1 Luteolibacter sp. | reverse complement strand
TCAGTGGCGACGCGGGCTTTGAACTCGGCAGTGAGATGTCTTCTCTTTCGTTTCATATGTCTGATTTCGGGGTAATTTGCCCCTCTCAGACCAGTCAAAGTTTTAATAAAACACTGGCTCCGTTTTGCGGGACCACTTCAGTTTTTCATTACCGGATGATCCGCCTTAACCACTTTCACCGGATATTTGCTCTGATGCTCATGATGCTTGCTGGTCACTCCAAGAAACTCGCGCCAGTCATCGATCTCCGCAGAGCGGTAGGTGTGCATTGCGCAATGCACCACCACAGCGGGAGTTCCGGCTTTGTGAGCTTCAGTGATTTTGCGGATGTAAGCCTCGTCTTTGGTGTTAGCGAAACATTCATTGTGGATGATAACATCGTATGGCTTCGCCCAATTGGGGTCGTCATAAAGCGGGATCTTCGCGTCGGTGCCTTTGCCTTCGTTGACTAGAGTGATATCGACCTTCGCGTGTTTGGGAATCCCCGCTATCATCGCAGCGGACTGGAATTCGTAATCGTGGCAACAGCCACCGGTGACGATGAGAACTTTGAGCGGCTCATCTTTTTTGATGACAGCCTCTTCTTTTTTTGCCAGTTCATTTTTCTTTTCCGACTCAGAGCATCCACTGCTGATCAGCGCTGCGACTCCAGCAAGAGCCATCAAGATGCTGTAACCTTTTCTGTTAATGATTTTCATTAGTGCGAAGCTAAGGAGTGGTAACACAACGGCAAGGAAAATGGATCACCCATGCGGATTCACCAATCCGCTATCACGGATGAAAAAGTCTGGATTGAGATCGGCGAGAGGGGTGCGGAGTTTTTCGATTTCTTCAGCGGGTCCGTGGACCTCGAGTCTTGTGAGATCGGAGAGTTCGAGGAATTTCCCGAGGAGTTCGCCGACATTTCCAAGGTGGGCGAGAACGCCTTCCGCGCCGATGTAGGCCTCACGGCAAAAAGCGATGTCGCCGTTGCGGGTGAAATCATAATACAAACAGGCAGGCTCAGTGGCAGTTTTCTCGATGAACGCCGGCATTAGCGCGGTGAAAGCTTCGAGATTTCCTTCGCGGATTTTGAAATACGGATGAAGGCTGACGGCGTGGGATAGTACTTCGGACATGGGTTTATGGTAGATTGAAATAGGAAAAGTCAAAGGGGGAAATTAAAGTGATCGGATGATCTGAGAATTTAAAGGGATTACAAAATTTCGATCTACCAGTTTCGCTTATTTGTAATCTTTTCTAACAAATTCTTCATAATAGGTAGAGAGATAAAATACAGTGCGGGTATGAGAAAGATCGCGCTGATTGCCCATGCTTCGATGCCGTGGAGGGCGGCTAAGCCGAAGTCGCTAGCGAATTGGGCGGGGTCGTCTCTGAAGCGGGTGAGGAGTTGGGGAATGGAGAATTTGATGAGTGGGACGCCGTTGAGCATTTGGCCGAGGCGGATGTATACGAGAATGAGCGCGAGTTGGAGCGGATAGGTAAAAGTTTTGAAAAGGTGGAGGATGGGTTGGTTGAGTTTTAATAAGTGTCCAAAGATCAGGCACACAATCGTGGTGCTGCCCATGATGGGAAAAATACCGAGAGTCACGCCCAGAGAAATGCTCCATGAAAGTTTCTCTGGAGATGTGCCTTGCTTGAGCTGATTGACGATGGGACGAATGACCCAGCGGTAAAAGCGGCTTTGTTGATTCAGGGCCATGGAAGAATTTTCACCGCAGAGACGCAGAGGTCGCAGAGGGACGCGAAGGAGAATCAGCGGTAGCAAATTTCATATGTTGGTTAGCAATTTGTCTTGGAGGTAACGTAGTGGAGTCAAAGCGTAGACACTGTCGTCTTAATTGGAGTTAAAACTTAAAGTTTAGAGTTTCAAATTATTCGGTCGTGTGTAGACGGCTTGGACGACGGAGATGTTGCGGGTGGCGAAGCCGGCTTCGCAATATTTGAGGTAGTAGTTCCAAGTGCGGATAAACGGTTCGTCGAATCCGAGTGGGCGGATTTCTTCGAGTTTGGCGTTAAAGGTGTCGTGCCACGTGCTGAGGGTGCGGGCGTAGTCAAGTCCGAGATCTTCCAAGTGGTGGAGGAAAAGGTTGCTGGTTTTATTGATGACTTCATTGACGCGTCCGACAGAAAGCAGCAGCGATCCGGGGAAAATGACTTTCTGGATCCAATCGACCCCTTTTGTTAGTGATTGGTAACGGCAATCGGGAACGGTGATGTATTGTACGGCGAGTAAGCCCTGAGGAGCGAGGACTTCGTGGCATTTAGCGAAAAAGGATTCGTGGAATTTGTGGCCGACAGCTTCTAACATCTCGATGGAAGCGATTTTGTCAAACTTGCCGGTGATGAGTCGGTAATCTTGGATGCGAATTTCTACGAGGTGAGAAAGACCAGCTTTTTCGATGCGGTCGCGGGCGTAAGTGGCTTGGGCTTCGGAGATGGTGACGGCGGTGACTTTACAGCCGTATTTCTTCGCAGCGTGATGAGAGAATCCACCCCAACCGCAACCGATTTCTAACACGTGATCGGTGGGTTTGAGTTGGAGCTTGCGGCAGAGTGCGTCGTATTTTTCGGTCTGCGCTTGCGCGAGGGTTTGGGTTTCCTGTGTAAACTTCGCGGAGGAGTAGGTCATGGTTTCATCGAGCCAGAGCGAGTAGAACTCGTTGCCGAGATCGTAATGCTCGGCGATGTTGCGGCGCGACGTTTCGATGGTATTGGAGCGTTTGAGGTGGCGGAACCAGTTGATGATTTTGAGAAAGTTAACACCGGGGAGGGTTGAGGAATCGGTGTCATCGCCTTGAATAGCGGTCATGTTGATGGCGAACCATGAGATGACGGCGGCGATGTCGGGAGTGTCCCAGATGCTATCAGTGTAGGCCTCGCCCATGCCGATGTTGCCGTAGAACATGCAGCGTTTGAAAAATTCCTCGGGATCGTTGAGAGTGATGCGGGCGGTGATGGGTGCGCCGGCTTCGCCGAAGTGAAGGCTGTGGCCGTCGGGGTAGGTGAGGGAAAGACCTCCAAGGGTGAATTTTCGGAAGAGGGAGAGGACGATGCGTTCGGGGAGGGTGATTGGTAGGCTTGCCGAGGAGGTTTTACCGCTGAGACGCAGAGGTCGCAGAGGGTCGCAGAGGTCGAGTTGGGTAGAGTCCATATCTTGGGTGGGCTAGTTGTGATTATGAAATTTCAGAATTATGGTGGATCTGAAATTTTGGCTGGGCGGATGCAATCCGCCGCCACGGGCGTTGATTTCGGGAAGTGGGGGATTTTTTTTAGGAAAAGTAGGAGAGCGTGGAGGTGGATTCGGAAGATGATGAAGAGGGAGATGAGTGGGTATTTAAGGGCAAACCATGCGAGACGGGAAGCGGTGAGTTCGCGTTGCTCGCCGCGTATGGCGGATAGGAGGTTGGGTTTGGCGGCGCTTAGATTATCAATATGCACGGTCCATGTTTCGGAAGGCTGGCCGATGCGGAAATGAAAGGTGTCGTTAGGGTCGGAGAAGGGGGAGACGTAGAAGTTTTTTGGAATCGTATGGTCAAATTTTCCCTCTGCGATTGGTTTACCGAGAGGAAAGAGTTTCATCTCGCGATAGGTGTTGGTGACTTCGGCGACGGCAGTGAGGGGTTCGCCGTTACTACGGTAGATGTAGTAGAAAGAAACTGGATTGAATGCGTAACCAAGCACACGGGGGAAAGTGATCAGCAAAATTTTTGCATCGGCGGGGATGACAGTGCCTTTTTCAGCTAGCCATGAGGTTAGGTTTTGGCGGATCGATAGCGTTGGATCTGTATTGATGTGATCGCGTTTGTCGATGGAGAAGAGGTTGAAGCGATTTTGGGAAAGGAAGGGGACTTTTGGAAAATAATCGAGATTAATGGCGAGCATGAACACGCGGTATTGGAAGGCGTGTTTTTTTGGGGAGATGCGGGTGTGGGTTACGTCGCATTCGTATAAAGAATTTTCAACGCAAAGTCGCAAAGATCGCGAAGGTTCGCAAAGTTGGGGTTGTGGAGAATTTGAGGTGAGATTCAAGGTGTGTTTAAGAATGAATGGAGAGGGAGACTGCAAGTCTCAGCTACTTTTGAGAGATTCGCAAAGTTGGTGGGCGGACCAGATGCCGTCTTCGTGAAAGCCGTAGCGTTGCCATGCACCGCAGTAGAAGCGGTTGCTTTCTTGGCCGGCTTGGTGGAGTTCTGGGATGCGATTTTGGGCGTTGATGGCGGCGCTGGTGAAAATGGGATGCTCGTATTCGAGTTCGTGATGGATTTTTTCCGGAGCGATCTCACCCGGCGGGTTAATGGAGACGAAATAGTTTTCGCTTTCGGAAACGCCTTGGAGGCTGTTCATCCAGTAATGCGTGGAATGTTTTCCGGAGGGTTCGATGCGGTAGTTCCATGAGGCCCAAGCACGTCTGGTGCGGGGCATGAAACGGGTATCCGTGTGGACGACGGCACGGTTGGATTGATAGTTGAAATGTTGGAGGATATCGGTTTCTAGTGAAGTTGGTTGTTCTAACAGTTTAAGCGATTGATCGCCGTGAGAGGCGAAGATGATGAGATCAAATGTATGAGCGCTGCCATCATCGAGGATGACTTGGTTGTCGGCGGTTACCTTGCGCACAGGATTTCCGCTAACGATTTGATTTTTAAATGGAGCGATGATTTTTTCGACGTATTGGCGTGAGCCATCGACGACCGTGCGCCAAGGGTGCTGAGTATCGAGTCCGAGGAAACCGTGGTTGTGCCAGAAGCGCATGAGGGTTCTGGCGGGAAAATCGTTGATGCGTTCCGGCGGAGAAGACCAAACCGCAGCGGCCATAGGGGAGAGATACCAATTTAAAAAATCGTCCCCGTAACCACGGGCTATCACGTAATCGGCGAGTGAGAGATCGCCGTATTTCGGATTCGCGAGTTCTTCGACCGTCTCTTGGTTGAAGCGATTGATCTGGAGCAGCATTTTCCAGTAGCGCGCGCGGAACAGGTTTTTGCGTTGCGCGAAGAGGAGATTGAGCGAGCCGCCATTGAACTCCACATCGGCTGGGATGTGTTGTACGGAAAACGACATCGCCGTGGGTTTGGTTTCGACCTTGAGATCTTTGAAAAGCTGGGTGAGGTGCGGATAGGTGACTTCGTTGTAAACCATGAAGCCGGTATCGAGGGGGAGATACTTGCCGTTTTCCTCAACCGTTACCGTGTTGGAATGGCCGCCAATGCGGCGGTCTTTTTCGAACAAGGTGACGTTGAAATGTCGGTGTAGGAAATGCGCGCAGGCGAGACCGGAGATACCTGTTCCGATGATGGCGATTTTGTTTTGCAAACAGGGTTAGTGGTTAGAAATTTTTCAACGCAAAGCCGCTAAGAACACAAAGGTAAGCAAAGCTTGGTAAGCGAAATTTATTTAGATGGGTTGTTTTTCGCTTCTTCGATGACGGCTTGGGGAACGGGGCGGAGGTCCCAGACTAGGCCTAGCATCGAGAGGAGTTTGAGGATGTAGTAGGTAGTGTCGATTTCGTGAGGGAGGAAACCTTGGCGGGTGGAGTGGGGGAAGCGGTGGTGGTTGTTGTGCCAGCCTTCTCCGAGGGTTATGATGGCAAGGAAGAAGTTGTTGCGTGAGTCGTCTTCGGTATCAAAGCGGCGTTTTCCCCAGACATGAGCGAGGGAATTAATGAATAAAGTGCCGTGAAGTAGAACGGTTGTAGAGATGAAAAAGGTCCAGATGAAGAATTGCCACATCGTAGCGCCGAGGGCTGGAAAGAAAGTTTCTAATATCCAACCGATGGCGAGCATCACGATGCCGAAGGCGATGGGCACGACCTGATCGAAGCGATTGAGCCAAACGAGTTCGGGGAATTTCACGAGGTCGGGGATGGCTTTGTAGTTGGTGGGGAAATTCCGTTTCGAAGTGAGCCAACCGATATGAGACCAAAGAAATCCGCTGATGCGCGGGGAGTGAATGTCTTCTTCTTCGTCGGAGTGTTTGTGATGGTGTCGATGGGTGGCCGCCCACCAAAGTGAGCCGCGTTGCATGGAGGTGTTTCCGATAATGGCAAGGATGAATTGGAATGCACGCGAGGTTTTGTAGGAGCGATGCGCGAAGTAGCGGTGGTAGAAACCTGTGATCGCGAACATACGGATGAAGTAGAGCGTGATTGCTGCGATGACTGGAATAGGACTGATGCCAACCCAGATCACAGCGAAGCAACCCAGATGCAAAAAAATGAACGGGATGGTGCGTTGCCAATCGATCTTGTCGGGAAGAGTGGATGGATCGGGATCGCCAGGAGCCCGGTAGTCAGAATCCCACCAATGACCGATCATGGCTGTGAATGCTTTGAAACGATCAGACATGTTTTCTCAGAAATTAATGTTCAAAGCGACGACGTATCGATTCGATCACTCCGCCCATCACAGGAAGTTGGCAATAGATGTTGGTGCCCGAATCCCAGAAATCCTGATGCATGACAACTTGGCCAGCGGAGTTGAAGCGAACGTGGCTCATACCTACGGATTCGACGGGTTTTCCAGCGTTCAATTTCGGTGCGGTGAAGATCATGGTCCAGCGGACATAGTGATCGTTTCCTGAAGAAACCGTATCGTCCACGGTCACTTGGTATTTTGTCATGGTGTCGGCAGTTGCAAGGAAATAGGTTTTGATTTCATCGGGGCCGTGGTGTGTGACGAGCGTATCGTTCAGATAGGCATCTGCGGCGTAAACTTTCGCTGTGTTCGATTCTACGAAAACTTTGTCGTCGATTTTTTGCAGAAACTCGGTGAAGGCCTTGAGTGATTCCTGATTTCCCGGTGCGGTGTCTCGGGTTTTGGTGAGTATGGTTTTATACTCTTTGACCCTCTCAGCACTATTGAAATTGGGTGTGCAGGCAGGAATAAGTATCGCAATAGCAAGCAGAGCGAGCAGCAGTAAAGGAATGGATTGGAAGAGCATTTTAGAAGACATGTTTAATGATAGCATTATTTTTTCTAAGCGCTACGGGTTATCTTCGAGTTTTTTTAACTCTCAAAATAGGTATAGCCCCCAAGGCCATCTCGATAGAGATCCATGATTTCTTTGCGCTCTTTTGGGGAAATGCGTCCGTCGTTAACGGCTTTTTCGGCAAAATTCCGGAATTTGGAGACTAATTCTTTCGGGTCAAACTCCACATAGGAGAGCACGTCGGCGACGGTGTCGCCCTCGACCTCGTGAGTATACACAGGCTTTCCGTTTTCGAGATGAACGCCAACCACGTTGGTGTCGCCGAGGAGATTGTGAAGGTCGCCGAGAGTTTCCTGATAGGCACCGACCAAGAAAACTCCGATGTAGTAAGGCTCATCCGCATTGAGTTCATGTAGTGGTAGGATTTTCGCGACGTCTTCTTTGTCGATGAAGCGATCGATCTTACCATCGCAGTCGCAGGTGATGTCTGCGAGAACGGCGCGGTGTTTAGGTTTTTCGTTGAGGCGATGGATGGGGAGGACGGGAAAAAGTTGCTCGATTGCCCAAGAGTCCGGGAGAGATTGGAACAGTGAGAAATTTCCGTAATAGAAATCGGCAAGGCCGTTTGAGAGTTCGAGGAGATCTTCCGGGACATCGTCCATGTCGGAGATCATGTTAGAAATGCGGGTGAGGATATGCCAATACCAAGCCTCGGCCAGTCCGCGTTCGCGAAGCGTCGCTGAGCCATATAGGAACATCGCTCGGACTTGATCGCGGTAATAGACCGCGTCATTCATTGCCTCTTGAAGATTTTTTTTGGATAGGGTTTTATTGACGTGGAAAAGGTTTGCTAAATTTTGCGGAGCGTTTTTCGGCATCTCGGGTTCCTTGTCTGTGGTCTGGGCGGAGGTCACATCGAGGATATTAAACACGAGCACGGAATAGTAGGAAACGACAGCGCGGCCGGATTCTGAAATGAGATTAGGATGAGGAACACCGACTCGGTCGCATTGTTGAGAGACTACTTCAATGATATCTGTGCAGTATTCTTGGATGGAGTAGTTGCAAGATGAGGCGAAGTTGGTATGCGATCCATCGTAATCCACGGCCATGCCTCCGCCGATGTCGAGCACGCCCATCGGTGCACCTTCTTTAACAAGATCGCAGTAGATGCGTACCGCTTCGGTAGCGCCTTCACGAATGGCAGCGATGTTTGGAATTTGGCTGCCTTGATGGTAGTGAAGCATTTTCAAACAAGGCAGGTGACCGCTGGCTTTTAAGGAATCGACCACGCCAATGACTTGTGCCGCGTTGAGTCCGAAGACGGATTTGTCGCCAGCGGATTCTTGCCAGTGACCTGAGCCTTTGGTGGAAAGTCGGATGCGGATACCGAGGTTGGGGAGAACGCCGATTTTACGAGAGCGCTCGAGAATAAGATCGAGCTCGCTTGGCATTTCCAACACCAACATGATTTTCATTCCCATTTTTTGAGAATGAAGAGCGAGGTCGATGAACTCTTCGTCCTTGTAGCCGTTACAAATGATGTAGGCATCGGGATCGTGCATGTGTGCGAGAGCCGCGATGAGCTCCGGCTTCGAACCTGCCTCAAGGCCGTAGTGATATTTTTTTCCGAACTCGGCGATTTCCTCGATGACTTGGCGCTGTTGGTTTACTTTGATTGGGTAAACGCCGCGGTAGTTGCCTTGGTATTTGGTTTCTTTGATCGCCTCACGAAATGCCTCGTTGATCTCGGTAATGCGGGAATGCAAGAGGTCGCGGAAACGCAAAAGCACCGGAAGATGAGTTCCTCGATCGCGGAGTCCTTCGATCACGTTGTGCAAGGAAACTTTGGCACTGTGCTCGCCGTCTTCGAGTTTCACCGTGACGTGTCCGTCTTTGTTAACACCGAAAAATTTATGCCCCCAAGCTTCCACTCCATAGAGTTCGGCGGATTTCTCGGCTGACCAACCTTTGGAGGATTTGGATTTGGAGGGTTTGCTGGTAGGGGCGGTGGTTGGTGGAATCACGGGGGAAACCTGCATGATAACGCCAAAACTTCAAACTTGAAATTTCGGCTGAAAATCACTCATTCGGGAGGTAGGCGGCGTCACGATCGATTTGGAAGGTCCACTCAAGCGGTTTACTGGCGGGATTTCCCTCGAGATCCTTCCAAGTGACGATGACGTCGCAGGTCTTGTTGCGTAGGTTGCGATTGACTTGCCATGAGAACAATTTCCCAGCACTGGCGTAGTTGGCGGGAACTTCACCAAAGCCCCCGACATGCATTTTCAGGGTTTTTGGGTCAATATTGGTGGCGGTGTTTAGATCTACCTCAATGTTTGGAGTGCGTGTATTCACGATCGCGCCAGGTTGTGGATTGACTGGAAACTCAAGGGGTTTTGCGGCTCCTTCGATCATGCCTGCAGAAGAGTCAGCTGCTGCGTCACGGAAGTTGATGGCGAATTCGAATATCTTATCATAATTACCTAGAATGATGTAACGTGGAAGAATGTTATTCGGCGAGTCGATTTTCACTTTTCCAGGTTGGACGGTGAAGAGATGTGAGTATCCAACTAGGTCTGCCTTACGTAGCATTTCATCGGTGAAAAATCCGCCCGGATACGCGTAGGTGGGGATATTCTTTTTGAATTTCTGTTCGAGAAAGCGCTTGGAATCGCTCATTTCGACATCGAGAAATTGATCATACTCCTTTTCCCCGCGGCTGATGTATTTTTTCACCGTTTGGGGGTAAGGATGAGAGGACGAGTGGCAACCCACCGTCGCGCCATTTTTGATCATTTCTTTGATCATGGCTGTAGTCAGCGCCTTGCTGCCACCATCGACGTAGTCTTTATAAAGATAGATCGTATAAGGATAACCGAACTCTTTAAGGACGGGATAGGCATCGGTGTAAACGGATTTCCAGCCATCATCGATGGTGATGACAATAGCTTTGGCTGGTATGGTCTTTTCGCCTTTTTTCCATGCGATGAAATCTGACATCGAAATGACGGCTAAGCCCAGTTCACGGATGGTTTCGAGTTGTTCGCGGAATTTGGAGGTGCGAATACGCATCGCGGTTTCCGGTTCGGTTTCGGAAAATTCATGGTAACCCAGCACGGCGACGCGAACCCCGTCATCAGTCGGTGGTGTTTGTGGTTGTTCCACTGGAGCCACCTGAGAAATGGCGTAGGTCGCCAGCATCAGCCAGAAGCTAAAAGAGAGGTGAATCCGTTTCATGGTGCATAAGCTACCCTGTCTCTTGGGTCTTGTAAACCTGACTCTTGAGCGGAGTGCAGAGAGCGGAGAGGTGGAGAGGTGGAGAGGTGGAGAGGTGGAGAGGGAGTCATTAAGAGGGATCTCTTCCTTGAGATTTGAAAATTGAAAATTGTAAATTCTTCTCGCGAGGATGCTTGCCATGGACGCGGGAATCACCATAGTTGGGCGTATCGATGGCAAGTTTTTTCCCACAACTGGAATTCAAATTTTCGATATGGAATCGTGGGGCGAAAATGCCGAAGAAGAAAAATCTTCTAACAGAGAATTTAAATAAATCTGATCCAGGGATGACAGTGTGGTGCGAGGAGCAAGCGATGTCATTTGGTTTGCCTGAGCTGGCGAGGAAAGTAAGAGTGGTATGGAATCCAAGAATGCAAACGACTGCAGGTCGGGCTTGTTGGCCGGAGCGCTTGATCGAGATCAATCCCAAACTCAAAGATCTATCAGAATCGCAAGTTTGGCGCACCTTGAAACATGAATTTGCGCATCTGTTAGCATTTGAGCGCTGCGGTCGCCGTCAGATAGACCCTCATGGTGTGGAATGGCAGAAGGCTTGTTGTGAGTTGGGAATTCCTGGTGAAAGCGCGCGCCATTCGTTGCCGCTTAAAGGCCGTAGAATCAAACGCAAATATGTTTACGTCTGCCCGTCTTGTTTTTCTGATGTCAAACGTGTCCGTCCGATGAAACGTGCGGTGGCTTGTTATTCCTGTTGTAAAAAATACAACGGAGGAAATTATCACGAGAAGTTTCGTTTGATTAAAAACGTCCTCTGAAAATCAGGTATTTTTCTGAAATTTAAGGAATAATTTGTGATTTTGCTTCGCTATAAGTTGCGACAACCAAAATTAGCATTAATTTTTCATCATGAACTTCGATTTTATCACATCTTCGCATCTCGCTTATATCATGGGCTTATCCCCGACTTTTGTGATCATTTTTGTGATTACGGCAGTCGTCAGTTGGTTGGTAAGTCATACCTTGAAGCGGCGATTCAATGAGTATTCACAGATTTCCGTGCGTTATACGGGAGCGCAGATTGCAGAAATCATGCTGCGTGAAAACGGGATCAATGATGTCCAAGTCATCAGTACGCCCGGAAAATTAACCGATCACTATGATCCCAAAACTCGCACGGTGAATTTGAGCGAATCGGTTTATGCGATGAACACGATTGCGGCCGCGGCGGTTGCGGCTCACGAATGCGGTCACGCGATCCAGCATCAGAAGGCATATATGTGGCTAACGATGCGATCGAAAATGGTGCCCGCCGTGCAATTCGCAGGCACGACACTGAATATCATCATGATTGCGGGTATGTTCGGTGCCGCAGTTTTTCATACGCCTATTTTTCTCTATATTTGGGTCGGCTTGTTTGCTCTCACCACTTTGTTCGCATTCGTGACCTTGCCGGTTGAGTTTGATGCCAGCAAGCGTGCGCTTGTATGGCTGGGAAAATCGGGAGTTTCATCTTCCATGGATCATAGAAAAGCTGAGAATGCGCTTTTCTGGGCGGCGATGACCTACGTGGTTGCAGCTCTTGGATCGCTCGCGATGCTGATCTACTACATCTCGATGCTGCTGGGACGCAGAGAGGAGTAGGATCAATCTTAATCAAAGAGATAGTCCAGAGCCATCCGGGAAATTGCCGAGCATCCGGTTTGGAGCTAGAATGGTTAGACTGGGATCCCAATGACTGAAGTAACACTGCTGAGGGATAGACAGTCGGAGCTGTTAGAAATGAAGGCGCGGTTTCATTTTTAAAATCTAACCTAACTTGATTGAAGCCGCAGCAGGGAGGGGGAGCTGCGCTCAAAGGACTGGGGGAGACTGTTGCAGATCAATTGTAGTGGTTTATAGAAGCACTTTGCTGACAACTTTCGACATTGGACATTCATGCCTTCGACATATTCCGTCCCCTTTTTCCTTCTCAGACCGGGCCTTCAGTGTATTCTCCGCACCAGGTGAAAAAGCAAATTACTAGCATTCATCCATCACAAGTAATGCCCATCACGGATTATCAGGCGAAATACCTCGCCTACGAGCTTACCAAACGCTGCCCCTCGGATAGCGTGGAGAAGCTTGCCAGCGCGGTGGCGGGTGCCCAGGTGGATCTGAATCCCCATCAGGTGGACGCGGCGCTTTTCGCCTTCCAGTCCCCGCTCTCAAAGGGAGCAATTCTCGCCGACGAGGTTGGTCTTGGGAAAACTATCGAGGCCGGGCTGGTCATCTCCCAGAAATGGGCGGAGCGTCAGCGTCGCATCCTGATCATCACGCCCTCGAACCTCCGGAAACAATGGCATCAGGAGATGAACGAAAAATTCTTCCTGCCATGCGCCATTCTGGAATCGAAGTCCTACAACGCCGCCATCAGGATGGGTTCATTCAGTCCTTTCGAGCCGAAGGATGAGGCCGTCGTGATCTGCTCCTACCAATTCGCCCGCAACAAGGCCGCCGATGTCCACCGCACCCCATGGGATCTCGTGGTAATCGATGAAGCCCACCGCCTTCGGAATGTTTACAAGCCCTCGAATATCATCGCCAACGTGCTCAAGGGTGCCTTGCAGGATCGCCACAAGCTCCTGCTCACCGCTACGCCGCTTCAGAATTCCCTACTCGAACTCTTCGGCCTCGTCAGCATTATCGACGATCATACTTTCGGCGACTTGCGGAGCTTCCGCGAACAGTTCGCGAACCTCAGCCAGCAACAGGTCTTCGATACCCTCAAGGCACGGCTGAAACCGATATGCCACCGCACGCTGCGACGCCAGGTCACGCAATACGTGCCGTTCACGAAACGCCATGCCATGGTCGAGCCTTTCGATCCGGACGAGGGCGAGGACAAGCTCTATCACCTCGTTTCCGATTACCTCCGGCGGGAGAATCTCCAGGCTCTGCCGCCCAGCCAGCGCACGCTGATGACCTTGGTGTTGCGGAAACTCCTCGCCTCCTCGTCCTTCGCCATCGCCGGGGCGCTGACCTCCATTTCCAACCGCCTGAAAGCCCAGCTCAAGGCGGACGAACCCAGGCTCAGCCTCGAGGACGAGCTGGATGAGGACTACGAATCGCTCGACGAAACCGCCGAGGAATGGGGCGACGATCCGCCCGAGCCGCTATCCCCCGAAAACCGAGCAGCCATCACGGCGGAAATCGCCGATCTGGACGAGTTCACCCGTCTCGCCCTGTCGCTGGATCACAATGCCAAGGGCAAGGCCCTGCTCAAGGCGCTCGATGTCGCCTTCGCCAAGGCGCGCGAACTCGGTGCGGCGGAAAAGGCCATCATCTTTACCGAGTCCCGCAAGACCCAGAGCTACCTGCTCCGACTGCTGGGTGACAGCCCTTGGGCCGAGGGCATTGTGCTCTTCAACGGCTCCAATACCGACGATACCTCGAAGGCCATTTATGCCCGGTGGGTGGCGCAACACCAGGGATCGGACAAGATCACCGGCTCCCGCACGGCGGACATGCGCTCCGCCCTCGTCGATTACTTCCGCGGGCAGGGCCGCATCATGATCGCCACCGAGGCCGGCGCGGAGGGCATCAACCTCCAGTTCTGCTCGCTCGTGGTGAACTACGATCTGCCGTGGAATCCGCAGCGCATCGAGCAGCGCATCGGCCGCTGTCACCGATACGGCCAGAAGCACGATGTGGTGGTTGTCAATTTCCTCAACCGCAAGAATGAGGCGGACCTCCGCGTATTCCAGCTCCTCGACGAGAAATTCCAGCTCTTCACCGGCGTTTTCGGCTCCAGCGATGAGGTGCTCGGAGCCATCGAATCCGGCGTGGACTTCGAGAAACGCATCGCCGCCATCTATCAGGGCTGCCGCAGGCCGGAGGAAATCAAGACCGCCTTTGACGCGCTCCAGCTCGAACTCGACTTCGAGATCAACGAGGCCATGACCGCCACCCGGCGCAAGCTCTTCGAAAACTTCGACGACGAGGTGCGGGACAAACTCAAGATCCGCCTCGACGACTCCAAGGCCTTCCTTAACCGCTTCGAACGCCAGCTCATCCAGCTCACCCGTCACGAACTGAACGGCCACGCTGAGTTCTTCGCCGATTCATCCTTTATACTTCATACCTCAACCTTTGCCAACATTTCACTTGGCCGCTACGAACTCCCGCGCCGCTCGGGCGAAGGCCATCTCTACCGCCTCGGCCACCCACTTGCCGAACACGTCATCACCCAGGCCAAATCCCGCGACCTACCCATCACCGAAGTCGAGTTCCGCTACTCCGACCACGATGGCAAGATCAGCATCCTCGAACCCCTCCAAGGAAAATCCGGCGCGCTCACAGTCTCCATGTTCACCGTGGAATCCATGGATCAGGCCGAGGATCACCTGATCTTCGCTGGCTGCACCAATGAGGGAATGATGCTCGATGAGGAGCAAGTCCGCCGCATGCTCACTCTACCAGCAATCGTTTTAACCACAAAGAACACAGAGAACACAAAAAGTCTTCCCGGGTCCGAGCCACTCATTTCTTCCTCTGTGCTCTCTGCGCTCTTGTATGTTTGACCACTGCCTTATTTGCAGCAACCCGTCGCGCGTTTCTTCCGAGAATGGGTCCTTAAACTCGTCGGAGGAAGGAACGCGCGGCGGGTTGCATCCTGGTTCTATTCCAGCCATGATGCAATCTCGATC
>JAJTHK010000189.1 GCA_021298895.1 Luteolibacter sp. | reverse complement strand
CTCACCCCCTCTCACCCCCTCTCACCCCCTCTTTTCAAATCTAACCCGCGCCTTTACGGGAAAATGATCCGATAGATAAGGCTCTCCGCTTTTTACGATCTTCGACTCCAAAACCTTTGCCTGTTTGGAAACGAAAATGTGATCCACTTTCCACTGACGGTTCACATCGTTCATCCAAAAATGCAAAGTCCCGCGTTTCTTCTCACTCGAATTTAGGACGTTGAACGTTTCTTTCAATCCATCAAATCCAACGCTTGGCTGAATGGTTGATAGATATTTGACGGCTGTATTGCTCTCGGTCGCATTGAAATCTCCCATCACCACCACTGGATCGTTATCCGAATTCATTTTCTCGAGTTTGCTCACGATCAATCTCACCCCTTTGTCACGCGACTCCTGATTCATGTGATCAAAATGCGTGTTAACCACCCATAATGCCTGACCACTGGATCGATCTAACAAGCGCACCCAGGTCGCCATACGCGGAAACTTATTACCCCAAGTTTTCGAGCCAGCTTTGTATGGAGTGTCGGAAAGCCAGATCGTTCCGCGATTTTTTGAATCTGCCTGAAATCGAACTTTGTTGTAAAAGATTCCTGTGTATTCACCGCTCTTTTTACCATCATTCCGCCCTACCCCTTCGAAATCAAAATTCGGCATGGACGCCCATAAATCCGCCACTTGTCCATGGAGTCCTTCTTGAATGGCTAGAATCTCGATATTTTCCCGATTTAGCATTCCAACAATTCCGATCACACGATTTCGCCATGCTCGCTTGCCAGTTTCCTGGTTGTTCTCATAACGAAGATTGAACGTCATCAGCCCGACTTCCATCGAACCATCCAAACTCAAAGCCACCGCTTTGGGCGCTTCCTTGTGCTTCTTCTCGCAACCAAGTAGTAAGCACAAGAGGCTGAGTAAAATCGCGGTTCTCATCCTTTATTGGCTTCCTGAAATGGCTTGCCAGCCGTAGCCTTTGCGAAGGCTGGAGCCGGCTAACGGATTGAGGATCTCTTCGCAATCCTCCATGCCATCATGCCAGTGTTCACTGGTTAAAGATAATTTCTTGCTAACGCAAGATCCTGCATTCAAACCTATGGCTCTCATCCTATATTGTCTTGCCAGCCATAGCCTTGGCGAAGGCTGGAGCCGGCTAACGGATTCGAACCGTTGACCTACTGATTACAAATCAGTTGCTCTACCAACTGAGCTAAGCCGGCGATCGCTGTGCGATGCGCCAGCGGTTTAACTGCCTTCCCGCGCAAAGGCAACGGGAATTTTCAGACTGTTTGGCAAAGATCTCTGCCAAACAGTCAAATTTCAGAGCTTACCCGTCCCAGGCAGGAAGCGGTAGTAAACCTCAAGCATCAGGATATTGAGGCAGGTCCGGTAATGGGGATCGGCATAGGCGGATCCAGAACCTGGTAATTTCCAGCTACCATCAGGATTCTGGGAGTTGATGAGTTGCTCAGAAAAATTCTCGTTGAATTTTTTCCACTCCGAACCACCACGGGCAATCATCGCCTGAGATTCGTAATAGAGCGAATAGAGATTGGAGTCTTTGCCTGCGTAATCGAACTTTGAAAACTCCAGGACGTGCTTGGTGCCTTTGCGTATCGCGGATTCGTGCCTTTTATTCGACATCTGCAGACTGAGAACACCCGCGCCGGTCAACTTTGCGTAAGTCTCACCGCTGGGTTTTCCGGTATAACCGAATCCACCGTTATCGCCTTGCAGGTTTTCCACATACTCAATCGCTTTCGACTGCGCACTTTTCAATCCTCTAATTTCAAGGCCCGTATATGATGCTGCTTTAAGCGCCTGAATATGCCACGCGGCTATCGATAAATCACCACCACGATTTCCTTGCTTGTCATAAGCATAATCCCAACCACCGCTTTTCTCATGCTGATTCTCAATGATGACATTCACGGATTTTTCAGTCACCTCGCTCAAATTCGGTATGTTGATATTTAACTGCTTACAAAAGGTCATCGCCTCACATAATGCGTAAGTCGCGATCGCGTGTTCGTAAGGCCAATGTTTATCCGCAGTATTATTAACAAGTTTGCCATCGTTTTTCATACCGATGTCGACCAAGTAAATAATAGCTCGCGAGCAAGAATCGCCATACTTCTGTGAAATCGGGGTTTCGCATCTTCCCAAATAAGCTAGAACGCCAAATCCCGTCATTGCAGACACATGTTTGTTAGACCACGATCCATCTGCTTTTTGATTTGCTTTCAACCACTCCAATCCGCGTTCAACCGCATCCTCAGATTCAACTTTCCCACCCATCTCTTTGAGACGAGCCAATCTGTCTTCCTTGGAACAACGTTTCGATCTAGGACCTTGGATCTTATCAAACAGATCCTTACCTGGGCCATTTGTCCCAAAATCCTCAAAGCCATCCCCCGTAAATCCAACATCAGACATGGCGAAACCGACATTATTAACCGCAACCGTATCCACTTCAGGAATGGAAATGGAATTTATCGCATTAACCGATATGCTCTTTGCCATCTTGGCGGCGCCTGCTGGCGCTTTTGGTTTTGATATGACTGATTTCGGAATCTCAGGTGGATCGATGATCGGTATGTCTTTTGATACCGGTTTATACTCACAAGTGATATCAGGACGTTGTGGCTCTTGAATGACATTCAAAGCAATAAGCCCGAAAACCACCAAGATCAGGGCAATAAATATCCCAGAAAAAAGTAACGATAAGATCGTCGAGTTCCTGCGCTGAGCGTTCATTTTATCTTCCGCTTCTTTACTAAGTTTAACGTGTATACTCATGATGTTAGTTTTTTTGTTAGAGCAGGTATAATCACCCACCTATTCAGCGAACGCATCAAGATCACTTCTTCTTAGGAAATTGTGATTAATAAAAAAATGCACAGGAGATGACTCCTGTGCATAAATTAAATACAACCTTTTTCTAGCAGCTATTTACTTGGCTGCTTCCTCGGTTTTTTTCTTATAGGTGCTTTGCACATAGACTTCACGCAACTCTTTCAAGCCGATTTCACAAGGACTCTGCGCCATAAGGTCAGCTCCTTTGTTATTTTTCGGGAAAGCGATGACTTCGCGAATACTGTCTTCACCAGAAACTAACATCGCAATACGATCCAAGCCAAGCGCCAAGCCACCATGTGGCGGAGCACCGAAACGGAACGCATCTAAGATGTGAGCGAATTTGATTTGTTGTTCTTCAGGTGTAACGCCCAAGACTTCGAACATCTTAGATTGAAGTTCTTTTTCATGAATTCGGATCGATCCCCCGCCGAGCTCATAGCCGTTCAGCACCACGTCATAAGCCACAGCACGGACATTGGCGTAGTCTCCTTTTTCAAGTAACTCGATATCATCCGGATGAGGACGTGTGAACGGATGGTGAACAGCCACCCAGTGACCCGATTCTTCGTCGTGCGCGAGCAATGGGAAATCCACCACCCATAGGAAATTGAATGCTGTGCTGTCTTTCAGCAACTCCATCATCACGGCGCATTCGCTGCGGACGCGACCCAAGATCGTGCTAACGCTATCACGCGAACCCGCAGCAAAGAACACGATATCGCCTTCTTCGAGGTTCATCTTTGCGGTGACTGCATCTTTCTCAGCATCAGAGAAAATCTTCCAAAGCGGGCTCTTGTATTCACCGTTTTCCAATTTGATGAACGCGAGGTTCTTCACCGGCAGCCCAGCCTGCACCGCAATCTCGTTCAAGCGGTTCATCTGGCCTGTCGTGACACCAGCAAAGCCTTTTGCGTTGATCGCGCGAACCACTCCGCCACCATCCAACACTCCGCGGAAAATTTTGAACTCAGTCGCCGCGAAAACATCCGCGAGATCGGTGATCTTGATATCAAAGCGAGTATCAGGCTTATCGGAACCATAGATATCCATCGCCTCGCGATAGGTCATGCGTGGAAATTCTGCTGGAAGATCAATATCGAGCCCCGCTTTAAACATCGCACCCAGCAAGCCTTGCACGGTTCTGATGATGTCTTCTTGTCCCACAAAGCTCATCTCAAGGTCGATCTGTGTGAACTCTGGCTGACGATCCGCACGCAAATCTTCATCGCGGAAACAACGAGCGATCTGGAAATATTTTTCTACGCCCGCCACCATCAACAATTGTTTGTATTGCTGCGGCGCTTGCGGCAACGCGTAGAATTTTCCTGGATTCAACCGTGATGGCACGAGGAAATCGCGTGCACCTTCCGGAGTTGGGTTGGAAAGAATCGGCGTCTCGATTTCATAGAAACCTGTGTCATCGAGGAAACGGCGAGCAGCAGATGTGATTTTGCTGCGCTGACGGATATTCTTGTTCATACGCGGACGACGCAGATCGAGATAGCGGTATTTCATCCGGATATCTTCGTTGGAAAGTTCCTTATCGAGTTGGAAAGGAAGCACATCGGATTTGTTGACGATCTTCAACTCGCTCGCGACGACCTCAATGGTTCCGGTTGCCATCTTGTCGTTATCCGCACCTTCAAGACGCTTGCAAACCTTGCCCTTCACCTGAACCACATCTTCTTCACGAAGGCTATGTGAAAGCTGTGCAACCTCCGCACCTTCTTCCGGACGGAATACGCATTGGGTCAAGCCCTCACGATCGCGCAGATCGATAAAGATCACTCCACCGTGGTCGCGGGCTGAATTCACCCATCCAATGAGAGTGACTTCTTTACCCAAATCAGTTTCCCTCAATTCGTTACAATGATGACTACGCATATTTTTAAACTCTAATAATTAAATTTTTTGTTAGGCGAGTAACGGTCCATCCGGCTCGGTTAAACGTTGTTTGATCCAGCTGACCAATTCCGATGCCTGGCAATTTTCTTCCTGCCTGCTACCGAGGTTTTTGATTTTCACCGATATCATCAAGACAAGCAAACATATCATCATCCTAAAAATTCTTAATGGTTTTCTTTTTCAAAACTGAAGATTAAAGAATAATGATTAAATTTGGGGAAAGCAATGAAACAGCGCGTAGACTAATATAGAAAAGATTCTTAACCCTAGGTGTAAATTCTACTGTGTAGGTTGGAGACGATTAGTTTAACCCTATAGACGATTCAAGACCTAAAAAGAAGGTGAAGAAACAATATCGAACCTGAATTTATACTG
>JAJTHK010000107.1 GCA_021298895.1 Luteolibacter sp. | reverse complement strand
GATGTGAGTGCATATCATGACTCGCCTAATCTGGCTGTTTTAGAGTGAAAGTCTAGCGCGAATCTTAAAAGCCTTGAAAGCTACGCTTTCAAGGCTCTGCGATGCAATCGCCCTGCTAAACCAAGCAATCTTGGGCATTTCTATTTGCCAGAGTGTAATTTTAAGGTCTTATTTCCACTGCAATCGATAGAATTTGTCTTTTTTTACGTTTATATGTGAGCTCCCTCCTTTTTTCTTATGAAATTCGCATACCTAGCCACCTTACCTGCTTTGCTTCTTCTCTCTGGATGTGGAGACGATTCCTCGGCCACGTCCGAGAAATCCAATGACAAAGCGACTACCGAAACCAGTGAAAGCTCGGTAGCAACGACCGCGACCCTTCCAGAAACGATTTCTTTCAACGAGCACATCCAACCCATACTTTCCGAGTATTGCTACCACTGCCATGGTCCGGACTCTGGCACTCGTGAACCGAAAAAAGAACCCCTGCGCCTAGATATCGAAGCCGAGGCTTTCAAAATCCGCGATTCTGGAACTCCCGTCATCATCAAAGGCAAACCTGCAGAGTCGGAATTGGTAAGATTGATCAAATCTACCGATAAGGACGAGATCATGCCTCCACCGAAAAGTCACAAGGTGATGAATCCCAGAGAGATCGCTCTTCTCGAAAAATGGATCGCACAAGGCGCGGAATATGAAGGTCACTGGTCCTACGAGCCAGTCGTGCGGGTCGACCCGCCGAAAAACGATTGGTCAAACAAACCCATCGATGGCTTCATCCACGAAAAACTCGCCCTAGCTGGACTCAAGCCGAACGAGCCAGAAGATCCGCGCAGATTTCATCGCCGCCTGAGCTTCGACCTCACCGGACTTCCACCACAACCCTCCGATACCGACGCCTTCGTCGCCGCTTACGCAAAAGATCCTGACGCGACTGTTTCAGCGGAGGCCGATCGACTCTTAGCAACCAGCGCCAGCGCCGAGCACTTTACCCGCCAGTGGCTCGACGCCGCACGCTACGCCGACACCCACGGCATCCACATCGACAACTACCGCGCCATCTGGCCTTACCGCGATTGGGTCATTCGCTCCTTCAGCGCCAACATGCCTTGGGATCAATTCACTACCGAACAAATCGCCGGCGATCTCTTACCTCAACCCAGCCTTGATCAACAAATCGCCACCGGCTTCCTGCGTTGCTTAGCAACCACTGGTGAAGGCGGCGCCATCCCCGAAGAATACGATGCAATTTATGCCACCGATCGCGTCGATACATTAGGCGCTCTCTGGCTCGGTCTAACAGCAAGTTGTGCATCTTGCCACGACCACAAATTCGATCCTTTCTCCACCAAGGAATTCTATCAGCTCACCGCGTTTTTCAGAAACAACACGATGTCCGCCTTAGATAGGAACAGCGCCACTCATCCACCATCGATCTTAGCCCCTCTCCCAGAAGACCGCGATGCTTGGAACCAACTCCAAGTAAAATTGGCCGATGTAAACAAACAAATCGAATCTCGCAAAGCCGCAGCAACCAATGATTTCCAGGCATGGCTTGCAGGACAAAGCAAAACAGAATCTAAAGAAATCGATTCCACTCTCTCGCTCCATCTGCCTCTGATTTCTGCAAACGGAAAAATTACCGGCACCATAGACGGTGCCACTAAAGAGTGGCCAGCTGATCCTGCCCGCATCGATGGTCCAAAAGGTAAGGCAGTTGTCATTACCGATAAACCGATCGAACTTGGCGATATCGGAAATTTCACCCGAGCCGATCAAGTCAGCTACGGCGGTTTCGTTTGGTTTGAAGGTGCGCCCACTGGGTCCATCATCGCAAAAATCGATCCCACACAAGGCTTCCGCGGCTGGGATCTCTATCTCGAAGACGGTAAGCCCGGCGCCCATGTGATCGACTCTTGGGATAAATCCGCGTGCAAAATGCAGTCTGATGAGAAACTAAAACCTAAAAAGTGGTATCACATGATGGTGGTTTTCGACGGAACCCGAAGCGGTCATGAATGCCTATCGCTATACATTGATGGCAAAAAAACCGCCGCTAAAATCTATCCGAACACCGTTGGAGGAAACATCGTCACCTCCACTCCTCTCACTCTCGGTTCTCGTGCAAATGGCGATTCTAAAATCACCGGCAAAGTCGCGCTCCAAGATTTCCGCCTCTATCGTCGCCTGCTCAGCGACAATGAAATCGCTCGTTTAGCAAATACACAAATGATCGATGAATGGCTCGCTCTTCCTGCTGACAAGCGCACCAAGCAGCAAAACGATGCCCTGTTTGTCCATTACACCACTGTGATCGATCAAACATCTATCGAATTCATCGCCGAGCGCGACAAACTCCTAGCAGAGGACAAAAAAATGCGCGATCGCGGCTCCATGACTCTGGTCTACGAAGAGAAAAAAGAAGCCCCTTTTGCTCACGTCCTCACTCGTGGCGCATACGCCTCCAAAGCCGAGAAAGTTTTTCCTGAAACCCCCGCCATGCTCCCACCCATGCCTGAAGGAGCACCAAAAAATCGACACGGTCTTGCGATGTGGTTGAACGATCCAAAAAACCCTCTCCCCGCTCGCGTCACGATGAATCGTCTCTGGTATTACATGTTTGGCAAAGGCATCGTGGAGACCAACGGTGACTTCGGTATCATGGGTGCTCGCCCCACCCATCCAAAACTCTTGGATTGGCTGGCTTCAGAATTCGTCGCAAGCAAATGGAACTTCCGCCACATGGTCAAAACCATCGTGATGTCGGAAACCTATCGCCAATCTGGAAACTTCACCCCCGAGAAACTCGAAGCCGATCCTTCTAACAATCTTCTCGCACGTGGCCCACGCACTCGCCTTGATGCCGAGCAAATCCGCGATCTCGCCCTTGCAAGCTCCAACCTGCTTTCCAAAAAAGTCGGCGGAGCATCCGTGAAACCTTATCAACCAGAAGGCATTTGGAACGCCGTTGCCATGCCGCAGTCTAACACTAAAGATTACAAACAAGACACTGGCGAAGCGCTCTACCGCCGTTCCATGTATACCTTCTGGAAACGCACCGCCGCTCCGCCGACCATGGAAATCCTCAATGCTCCAACCAGGGAAATTTTCTGCGTCGCTCGAGAACGCACCAACACTCCCCTGCAAGCGCTCGCTCTGATGAACGATCCCCAGTTTGTTGAAGCAGCCAGAGCTCTCGCAACTCACGCGCTCAAAGAAGGCAAGGATTTCGATCAACGCATCGACATCATGACGCAGCGCTTGCTCAGCCGTAAATTGGACAAGGAAGAACGCGCAGCTATCCAGGAAACCTACACTTCCGCAGAAAAATTCTACGGTGAAAAACCGGAAGAAGCGAAGCTCGCTCTCACCATCGGAGAATTTGCCTACGACCAAACCCTCCCTATCACTGATCTCGCCGCATGGACCTTGGTGGCAAATCAGTTATTCAACCTCGATGAAACCGTAACCCGATAAACGACGATGAATCCACTCGACCTTTACAACGAAGCCTACACCCGCCGTCAGTTCTTCCGCAAAACCGGAACTGGTCTCGGCGTCGCCGCAATGGCGTCCTTGCTCAATCAAGAAGGCATGGCAGCCGCCAAACCCATGGGCAACATGTCCATCCCACAGTTTGCCCCGAAAGCCAAACGCGCCATTTATATTTCCCTCATCGGCGCGCCTTCGCAGCTGGATACCTTCGACTACAAACCCGAGCTCAAAAAACGTTTCAAAGAGGATCTCAAAACCTACCTCGCTAAAGAAGGCGAACGTCTAACAGGTATGACCTCCGGACAAGCCGCATTCCCTCTCGCCCCATCCACTTTTAAATTCAATCAGTATGGCCAATCCGGCGCATGGATCAGCGATGCCCTGCCATGGCATGGAAAAATGGCGGATGATATCTGCATCATCAAATCCATGCACACGGATGCGATCAACCACGAACCCGCCAACCAACTCATCTGCACCGGCTCCATGGTCAATGGCAAAGCATCGCTCGGATCATGGCTATCTTACGGCCTCGGCTCGATGAACGAGGATTTACCATCCTTCGTCGTCCTTCACGCCAAGCATACCTCGCCCTTTTCCAACGTACAAGCCATCTCCTCCAGACTCTGGGGCTCCGCTTATCTACCAGGAAAATACGCAGGCGTCGCACTCCGCTCACTCGGCGATCCCGTGCTCTTCCTCAAAGACTCCCCCGGCGTCCCTCGCGAACTACGCCGCAGCATGTTAGATGGATTAGGAAAACTTAATCAGAAATCCTACGAAGCTATCAAGGACCCTGAAATCCAAAATCGCATGCAACAATACGAGATGGCTTATCGCATGCAACGCTCGGTCCCTGAACTTGCCGATCTCTCGGGCGAAGCCGAACACATCTATAAACTCTACGGAGATGACAGCAAAACCCGTGGCACCTTCGCCAACTCCGCTCTCATGGCTCGTCGCTTGCTCGAACGCGGCGTGCGCTTTGTCCAAATTTTCCACCGAGGTTGGGACCAACACGGCGACCTCCCTCGCGACCTCTCTTCGCAATGTAAAGACGTCGATCAAGGCTGCTACGGCCTCATCCAGGATCTCAAACAGCGCGGAATGTTAGAAGACACCCTCGTTATATGGGGTGGTGAATTCGGTCGCACGGTTTACTCTCAAGGCGCCCTCTCGGAAACCAACTACGGGCGCGATCACCATCCTCGTTGCTTCAGCATCTGGATGGCAGGCGGCGGCATCAAAGGCGGCCAAGTCTACGGTGAAACCGATGATATGAGCTACAACATCGTCAAAAACCCCGTCCACATCCGCGACCTCCACGCCACCATCCTCCACGCCCTCGGCATCGACCACGAACGCATGACCTACAAATTCCAAGGTCTCGACCAACGCCTCACTGGGGTGGAGCCTGCCAAAATCATCAAAGAAGTATTTGCTTAGAGCTTCCCAGTTTCAATCCGTTCCAGATTAGGGAACTCTTACAAGGGATCATCGTAAGAGAGACTGTAGAGAGACTGTAGAGAGACTGTAGAGAGACTGTCAGGTATACAATTGGCTTTTCAGTATCATAATATGTGATCATAGTGAGGTATGAAAAAGATAATCGCCGCTATTGATTTTTCCAACGCCACATCCGCTGTATTGTCAGCTGCCACTGAGATCGCTAAAGCTTTTGGGGCGGAACTACACTTGCTCCATGTGATTGAGCCCGAGCCGACTTATACCGCATACGGATTAAGCCCGAGCGAGTTTCCCGCCATTCATGAATTTCACCTAGAGTCACGCAAGCGCGCGCAAAAGGCACTCGATGATGTCGCTGATGGGATCAGCACGCCTCAATTCAAACCAACCGCTCACCTAGCCGATGGCAGCCCGTTGTTCGAGCTCGAAGTCAAAATCAAAGAAATCGGTGCCGACCTCGTCATCATCGGATCGCATGGTCACAGCGTCATCGCCTCACTCATCCTCGGTAGCGTCGCCGATGGAATGGTTAGAAAATCTATCATACCAACTTTGGTAATTCCTGCTGGTGATAACGAATAGATCATTTCCATTCTAACCCACCGTAACACGGAAGAATTTAGGTGCCTGTTCCGCCCATTAGTTTTGCATCCTAACGGTGCGTGGGAATGGAATACATACACCTTCGATTTCGCTATTACCTATTTCTGTTAGAATAGTATCGGCACTTGAATTGATTGATGCGTATAATTTCTGATCATGACTTAACTCTAGGATAATTCATCAACCAGTTGTTGAGGGTATTGATTGACATATCGAGCAATGCTTCATCTCAGCTTGATTACGCTTCTCTTCGATGCGCATTTGGAATGCTTTATACCGAAGCTCCCGCGGGTATTTGTGTATTTTTATACGTTTATCACTTCGGCAGTTGGAACGTCGTGCTAATCTTTTTTCTCGGCTTGTATATAAGCCACTTCATCTGTTTTGTTCATTGGATACTATTGAAAGTGTCTCCCCAAATCGCTATCAATGCTCACTCATGAACTGGTTGCTAGCACAGCCATAGCTCGAGCAGGGCGCGTAGCGCGAAATGCCCTTTCTGCATCAGGTCCGGTAAGAAGGACATCCCCTTCTAGGCCAGCGGTAAGGATGAGTTGGAAGCCGATGTCTAGAGCTTGGTCGATAAATTCCTCGGCCGGCAGGCAAAGTCTACCACCCACCTCCCTAAGCTGAAAATGGCATGGGGAAATCCCGTGAAAGCCGCGGTAAATCACCTCGGTACAGACGAGGCGGTCTGCGGTCCGAAAATCAAAGAGGAAATCGTAGGGTTTACCACGATGAGTCAAGGCACGCTGGAGTCCACGTTGAAGGTCAGGGCCGAGCAAAGGCGGTCGCAGGACGACCAAGGCATCAAGTGCTAGGGTTTCGCTCGAGGGGCGGACTTTGACACCGTCTTTTTTGGATTCGAGAAACCAAGCACCATACTCATCAGCAGATGGTAATTCACCCCAATCTAGAGTCGAGTTTGGAGTCTTGCCTAAAAACAAGGCAGCATGTGGCCAAAAACCTGGAAGGAACAAATTACTCATCGCATCGTCATGACGCGTAACAAACACATCCCCAGGCTGCACAAGTTTTAAAATTTCTTTTTGTAAATCGGCATCAATGCGCTTGGGCGCACCCATAGCTTTGATCCCGGGTTGACGCAACTCAGAGACTGCACGCCCAGATACCTCAAACATTCCGCGCATCACATTTTTCCATGCGGAGCGATGACTCCTGAGAAACGAAAACCAGCGATAAGAGATTCGGCGCTTCACGACTTCTCGACGGCTCTTTTCAATGAACGGCTCTTCTTTTTCTAACAAATCAACGATTGGCTTCATGTCCGAATCGTTTGCTAACGCAAAGATTTTATCGCGTTGCTTGCTATAATGATCCACCGCATTGAGAAAGCGTAATTGATTACGCGGCGAGGTCAGCGCCTGATAAATGGTGGTAAATGATTTTCTAGGTATCCCGCACATGATATCCTCTTCATCGAGTTTTTTCCAAAGCACGGAATGTTTCGAGGCAAGATCAACAATGAAACGGTTTGCGCGCATCAAGATGCACGCCGCAGCGAAAGCGGTTGCAAACAAGGGCTGGCGTGAATTCCATTCCACGCGACCAGCTCCAGCGATTACTCCGAGTTCCTCAATCGTAGCGAGCAACGAAGCACGCAAACCCAGATACTGCGAATATCGTAGTTTCACCCATTCATCCTCATCGGGAAGAAAATAGCCACGTGCAGCGGCAGCCTCGCACATAGCAATCTCACCGTGAAGACTATCTTGCTGAGGGATTACGGCGGCGGCAGCAAGAACCGTGGCCGAACCAGCCACCAAGACCTGCCGCATTTGCTCATCCATTTGATCTCCAGAGCTCATTTATATTACCTTGGGTATTGCTGTTACTTTTCGTCATTTGAATAAAATTCCCAGCTAAATTATGGATTAATGCAGATTTACATACATAAAAGATGTGAAAAAATTTAATTGAATGAAACTTTTAAAGGCAAACCTATCCCCTATGGGTTCAAAAGATCTCTGGCTTTTTTCTAACACAATATCTCGCCGGCGTCTTATTCATCAACTTTCAGCAAGCAGTCATCTTCTTACATCATAGCGCGCAGAAACAGCAGGTGTCTCCTCGCCTCACCTACGCAATTTGGCTAGCGGAAATCCGCTAATCAGCGTGACGCTTTCAACCAATTTCGAAAAATCACTGAGCTAGGCAGAGGTCGTTATGATCACATGTCAATTGACTACGGCGCTTTCCACTCGGAAAACTCTGTCTTAAGCTGGGTTTTGTATTTTCCAGCCTCTTCGGCCTTACCTTGTTTTTCTAACAGGATAATATATTGATGAATGGCGAGAGGTTTGAGATCGGGATCCTCGCTAAACTGAATCACATAGAGATAATCCGCAGCTGCTGCGCCGTAGTTTTCTTTTTGAACATGTAGATCGCCTGAGACAATGCGCAATCCCGCAGAAGTTCGGCCTTGAGGATTGAGGACAAGGCCTGCGTCTGTTGACTTTCTGGATTCATCAAGCTGTTTGAGTTGATAATAAGCACGCGCTTGATCGAGCAGACCATCTGCTTTCCATGCTGGTTGATCTTCCACTTCCAAAACATGTCCGACGGCGGTGAGCGCCTCATTCGCTTGTTTGATCTCAATGCGGGATTTCACCAAATAGCGCCATACCTCTTTTGGCGTGGTGCGGGGTTCCTTGTCGTTTGCTGTAAGGCTAAGAAACTTCGCAGCTGATTTGTAATCTTTACCATTATATGCCTGCATACCTGCCCATTGAAGCGCTTGAGCAGGGATTTCTTTTGCATAATCGCCTTCGATCGCGAGTTCGATCTCCGCAGAGAGCTGGGTGGGGTCCTGTGCGGTAAAATGGGACAAGGCCAACAGCAAGCCGGCGTGTTTGCCATAGGCATCTTTACGTAGCTTACGAGCCTCATTGAGAAACGTAACGGCATCTTTAGGTTGATTGGTTTTCACCATTCCCCAGCCTATCCAATATTTCGCCTCGGATTGCAGGTTCTCGCTGAGTTCCTTGACTTCTAACAATCCCTTGTAACGGACGATCATGTTTTCGATATTCCCCTCTTTTCGACGTGCGCGGGCAGACTCCAACCATGCGAGTGAAACAAGATCCGCAGGAGCATCTTTTGCTGAGGCGACGAGATCGTAATCAACGATCGCTTTCCCTGGCTCGCCCATCTCAACATAGGATTTGGCGCGTTTCACCAGGGCGTGATGAACCCGTTCATCTTTGGGATATTGGCCGATAAATTCACTGAGCGATTTGATCGATCCTTGTTTATCTCCTGCTTCGGCAAGGCACCAACCACGTTGATAAAGAAATCCGGGGCGATTGGACTCGGTGAGTAATTTCGGATCAATTTTCGCAAAGACCTCGGCGGCGGCAGGGATTTTGTTTTTTGAAAAAAAGGTCTCGGCCTTGATCAGCAACGCGGTATGGATGCGGGTGTCGTTAGGACGCTTTTTTTCGTAAATTTCAAGAAATGCATCCACCTGTTCGGTGACATAGGTACCCTCGATTTGGAAAAAACAATTCAGGCGATAATAGGCTGCTTGGAAAGCAAGGTCATGCTCAGGCGGGACGGCTCGCTCGATTTCTCGAAACAACTTACTAGCCTCTGAAACCTGTTTGAGCTGTAGCATGGCACGAGCTGCAACCATTAGTCTCATAGCTTCTTTTTCGCCCTCCGCCTTCAGGGTGCTTTTTTTGTAAACCTCGACAATCTCTTTATATTTTTTCGCCGCATAATAATTTTCCATCAATGCGATTTGGGCATCCGGTCTGGCGGATTCCATGCCTGGCTTTTCTAACACGATAAGCAGATAGGTTTCCGCGAGCTCAGAATTCCCAAGCTTGGTTGCAGTGATCGCAGCATGAAGTGAAGCCTCTGCGCGAATTTTTTCATCGCCTTTAGATTTAGCGACCTCTTCAAAGAGCTTTAGCGCATCACTTGCTTTACCCTGTTTAAATGTGACATGACCGAGATAAAGGCGAGCCTGATCATGCAAAGCAACCCCTTGGGGGTCATCGATGACTTCTTGGAAAGCCTTCATCGCATCACGATCCCTGTTATTAAGACGGTAGCAGTTTCCAGACAACAATTTACCTTTGGATTTATCCTCAGGACGCGATCCATTTTTTGAAAATTTTTCAAAAAGAGGCGCAGCAAATGCATATTCACGCTTGTTGTAATGATCCAAAGCCATGGTGTAAGCAGCAACTGCTGCATATTTGCCTTCACCATATCCATTAAGCAGTGTTGAAAAACAGCGCTTCGCATCATCGGCCATACCAACTTGGTAGTAACTGCTTCCCAAATACCACCATGCAGCCTCGGCGTTTGCATGTTTACCAAACTCATTGAGATACTGGGTGAATATCTCTACGGAACGAAGATATGAGGCGCGGCGTGCTTCCGCATCCGCGTTGTTTTGCGCCTCATCGTATATATTTTTACCGCGGGTATATAGATCATTACCAGGATCGACCAATAACGCATCCTCGACAACTCCCGCGCGCGGTGGATCCTGCTGTGCATGAGCAGTCACAGCCACACTCAGCAAGATGCAAGGAATACGGAGCGTGTGAAATAGGTGAAGCTTTAGCATACCGTCTTACTTTGAAGGAGTTGGGCGCTGGGTCGCGAAAGAAATATTCCAGATCCCTGCTTTCTGGCAGGTATCGATCACCTCGACAATGCGTTGATACTGAACTCCGCCATCACCCCGAATACGGACAGGTTGGTTTTCATATTCCTTAGCGATTTTTGCCAGCTTTTCTAATAACTGTTCAAGATCCACCGTAGTTCCCTCAACACGTATTGTGCTATCAGCTAAAATATTGATGACGATTTCACCGATTTGGCGTTGTGGATCTGCACCTCCTTGTGCGGTCGGAACCGATACGGAGAGTTCTGTTTCAGCGCGCGTGTATTGCCAAGTTACGATGAAGAAAATGAGCAGCAAGAACACGATATCAATCATTGGTGCTAGCTGCATGCTGGCAGGTTCGGGTTGTCTGCTTTGGAATTTCATGGCCCAGTTAAATTAAATACCGTGCAAATCAGGACGGTTGGTATCGAGCAGTGAAGGTACCGGGGTTGTGTAGTCTTCGCGGGTTTTCTGGCTGGAGCTTTGGAAGCCGCCTCCCACTGGACGTTGGTGTTCCACTTGAGTGTGCAGGAGCGCCATCAAATGAGTGGAAGCAGCTTCCAGTTCTGCGATGTATTTTTGTACTCTGCCTCGAAATATAGAGTAGAAAACCAAAGCTGGGATACCGATCATCAAGCCTGCTGCCGTCGTGATCAATGCTTCAGAAACTCCTCCGGATAGCTCCATGTGACGGACACCTTGGACATCTCCACCGGATATTTGCATAAAGGATTTAATCATTCCGAGAACGGTTCCCAGCAACCCGACCATAGGAGCGATCGATCCAATATCGGCGAGATAAGTGATTCGTGAACTCAACAAACCCGCTTGCCGCGATCCCTCTGCCTCGGCGACTTCGCGCACTTCGCCGAAAGATGCGCTCGGATACTTTGTAAAGAAATCGAGGGTCTTCTGAGTGACCCGAGCCATCGACTCATTTTGTTTCTTGCAGTAGCCAATCAAGCCTAAGAAATCGCGCTTACGAATCATGGCCTCGGCATTATCCATGAAGCGATCACTAACTACCGCATTGCGCCGAATGGTCACCAGATAGAGGAGAATCAGAACCACTCCTACCACCGAAATGAGAGCGAGCGGATACATCATGATACCCCCGTCCTCCACGATTTTAAGGAAACTCTTCTGGTTTAGCTCCGTGCTCTCTTGGGCGCGCGCAACGAGAGAGGCGAAAAACAAAGCTGCAGTTGTTGTAGTAAAGCACTTCATGAAGTTGCTATAGTGTAACTTAGCAACTACCCTTGGCAAGCCTCGGAATACTGGGTGAAATCGGCTCAGCTGGGCACCAAATCGTTGCGGCGGCGGTAGCTTTCGACTGCCCGCATCCAGATCATGCCAACCTCATCGGGCAAACCCAGCCAAACCGTGCGATGCATCATCAGCATGGCCGGGGCGAGATAGAGCAACTGAGCAAGCTCGGCTTTCTCCAAGGCATCCGGCCCCTCTTTCAGGCATCGCCGTGCGAGCGCCTCTTCGATGGGGTTCATTTCGGCATGCTCCAGAAGGGAAACGTGCACACCATTCACATAAGGGTCAACCACTGCCGCAATCACTCCATTCCTGTCCGCGAATGAAGCGTTTAGCACGCCTTGATCATGATGCTCGGCGTCGTCCGCAAGCTTGACGATAGGGGGAAGTTGAATTTCTTCTGGGGTTGAAAGAATACTCAGCTTTCCTAGAGCCCGACCATAACGGGAACGACTGGTCCAAACTGACACAGGTATGGATAGGATCAAGCCTAATAGAATCGGAGCCATCCACATCATAAAATCCCTACCTATATGCCATGCAAAGAATGCCCAGGCGATTCCGATGATCGTTGGCACCGCGTGAAAGCGAAGCGCATCTGACCAAGCGGTTCCATCAGTTTCACGATTTTGATTTCCCCAACCGACGGCATGTCCGGATACAATCCCAGCTACCATAAGAGTATGTGCCATCATGATGCATGGCGCCAACAAAACGGATAGTATGGTTTCAATAAACACTCCAATAAGAAGCGAAAACATCCCACCAAAAGAACGGCGTGTTTCTGTTGAAAACAAAGCACCTAACAGCGCGAGAATTTTGGGAGCAAAAAGCAGAGTGAAAACCGCCGCTGTTAGAATTAGTGCCTGCATCTGTGCATCGATCCCGAGCCAGCGATGTATGTAGCCATCAAACGGCAACGGGGTGAGTTCGCTCATTTTGAAATCCCAAGCCAGCCAAGAACCCATGAGGAGGAAAAGAAACCAAATCGGACTTCCAAGGTAAGCCATGATTCCCATGAACAAATGGATGCGAACCGTAAGAGGAAGTTTACGCGCAAAGATCAACCACATGTGCTGGAGATTTCCTTGGCACCAACGACGATCGCGCTTCAAGTGATCCACCAAAGTTGGCGGCGCTTCTTCATAGGTGCCCTCGATGTCCCAAGCCAGCCATACTTCCCAACCTTCCGAAACCATTAACGCAGCCTCAACAAAGTCATGACTGAGTATTCGCCCGCCGAACGGCTCTCTACCGGGAAGCGCAGGCAGTTCACAGAATTCGGAAAACGGCTTCACCCGTATCATCGCATTATGCCCCCAATAACTGCCACCAGCGAGTTGCCAGAAATTCAATCCACGAATGAACAACGGCCCGTAAAGCCTCATGGCAAACTGTTGTAAACGCGTGAAAATCGAAACTCCGCGAATCAGTTTCGGTGGGGTTTGCAGAATACCAAGCTTTGGATACGCCTCCATCACTCTTGCCATTTTCACGATATCACCACCATCCATCAGGCTGTCCGCATCCAACACCAACATTCCTTCGTATCCCCCACCCCATGTCCGCACGAAATCTCCTATGTTACCCGCCTTGCGGTTCTCATTTATTTTACGGCGACGGTAATAGATCTTTCCAAATCCTCTGAGCCTGCGGCAAAGATTCGTCCAAGCGACTTCTTCTAACACCCATAGGTCATGATCCCGAGTATCGCTAAGAATGAAGAAATCAAACGAATCCAAATGCCCGGTCGTCTCGATCGATTTGTAAATCGCCTCAATCCGAGCGCAAAACTTAATACTGTCCTCATTGTAAACTGGCATCACAACCGCATGCCTTTTTCCTAACACATCAACTGGACCTTCAGCGAGTTGGGTAATGCGCACTGCTCTGTGTCTGCCTCGGAAAATATCCAGGGCACCGAACAAGGCATGGAACGATCCAAGCACAAGCAATCCATTGAGAATGGCAAAAATGACAATCAAGGGAATGTGAGCGCGGTGACTACCTAAGCACCAAAACAAATCGGTCAACCAGAAGACTGCAACGATGTTCAGCAAAATGATACTACCGAAAAACACCAACCGCCGTCCCTTCGCAGACGCGCCTTTATAAAACGCCATCGAATCCGAGCTATTGGTTGTATCTTGAGTATCCATCAGTCAAAGAAAATAAACCAAATAGCAGCAATCAATGCGATCACTAAACTAAAAGCGAACATGCGTCTCACGATGGGCCGCCTATCCATCGTTTCCCACCATTGTGCAGCGCCGTTTCCGATGACATTGAGTTCAAGCGGTTTAGGAACCATGGTTAGCTCTGCGAACTGAGGGCCGGCTGCAAGATAGGAACTGCGCATCGCCGCCACGAATTCATCAGGCCATGGCTCAGGTGTTAGAAAAACCCCCTGCCAGCGGTCAGGCATACCGGCAAGCAATAGTGCGAGGCGACCTCGGGCCGCAAGTCGCCGATCGACCAAGGGCTCGTCGAGCACGCGCTCGGTCCATACACCGATCTCGGAAAGCATTTCTTCCATCGCCAGTTTCCGCGCGGTGCTTTCCGGTTCATTTGCTCTGCGCTCTGAGGCACGCCAGAGAATTCCACGCACCAATTCCGCAACCAACAATCGGTTGCGAATATGCAACGCGGCCAAATAAGCCTCCACTGCTGCGTATGCGTCCTCCCATTCATCCAGCTCAGATTCCGTGAGCGGTCTGAGTGAGTCTAAAGTTTGATTCGGTAAACCCATGTTTCAGTCAGAAAATCTTCTCCCTTTTTCAATGATGCTTTTAGCTCAAGCGAACCAACGTCGGAGAGTTTTGCGCCTTCCGTCGCAGGGAGAACTTGGAATGCTAGCCTGAGACGACCTTTCGAAATAGTCTGCACGGCGACGCCTTGAATTTTAACTTTCGTTCCTGCTTCGCCAACCGCTTCGACGACTGCATCTGGCATCTTACCGTCTTCACCGACGAGATTTTCACCCTCAAATTCCACGATCATCGTCCGTTGCTCTGGCTGCCATTCATGCACGCCCGTGCGAGTTGCCACCACGTGACCACCCGCATCAGATGGATGCGTTTCCATGGTCCAATGCTGACGATAATTGAATTCTAACCGATCTCCTGGCTTGGGAGTATTTTTAGGAACCCACATCGCAACGGTGTTGTCAGCAAGCTCATTGCCAGTCGGAATTTCCATCAGCATCACGCTACCGGAACCCCAATCAGAAGTTGGCTCAATCCAAAGCGAAGGACGGAGATCATACGCAGCTTCACCATCCACATAAGCACTAAACCGACGATCACGCTGAAGCAGGCCAAAGCCATCACATTTTTCCATATCGAAGAAACTGAACTCCAAGTTCCCCGTGTCATTTGAAATCGGTCTCCAGATTCTCTGGCCGTTGCCCATCCGGATCGCAAGACCATCGGAATCGTGCACCTCGGGACGGAAGTCATCGAACCGACGTCGTGAATTTTCCCCGAACCAGAACATACTGGACATCGGTGCTATCCCGAGGCGTTTGACCTCTTTGCGAGTGAACAGCACAGCTTTCACGCTCATGATGGTGTCTTCGCCGGGTTTGACAGCAAACTCATAAGCTCCCGTATAAGAAGGACCGTCCAGCAACGCAAAGAACACAACTCGCTCATCTCCATCTTGAGGTTTTCTCAACCAGAATTCACGAAACGAAGGAAACTCCTCGGCTACACCTTCCGCCCCAGTATCAACCGCAATACCTCTAGCAGAAATTCCGTAGCGCTGACCTTTTCCAAGTGCTCGCCAGTAACTCGCTCCTTGAAACACCACCAACTCATCGAACACACCGGGATTATTTAATGGCGAATGCAAACGGAAACCTGCAAATCCAGCCTCGGGCGGTAATACACCATGATTTTTCACCAATGGTCCGTAATTAAAAAATGCTTCGGAAAGACGCACGCGCTGACGATGTGTATCGGTAAACTCATGAATAGCCACAGGCTCGAGAAATAAATATCCCGGATGAAAAAACATCGCGCGGAAGGGCGACTTCGTATCGCTCCAAATCGCACGGTTAGGATCGAAGCGGATATCGCGGTATTGATCGTAGGTCAGAGACTTCATCCAACCTGGCAACGCTTCTTTATTCGGAGTGTGATATTTTTCTTTCGCCAAAGCCTTGGCACGGCTTTCGACCATTCCAAATTCGACTCCCTCTCGCTCCCAATTCTGAGCATAAGCGAAACCCGAACCTAGCACCAACAACACGAACAAATTGCAACACTTGGACACGCTAGCATTGTAAGCGGATTTCCCATGAAAAAGTCAAGAACGGCATATAAAGCGATTCCCTGAATTTTAGATTTCAGATTTTGGATTTTCCGTGCAGTTTAGTGCCATGTCGCAACGGACGGGAATATTATTAGTGGTCTCCGGGCCATCGGGTTCTGGCAAAACGACCTTGTGCAGGCGTTTGGCTGGCGAGAACGAAGCTCATTACTCGATCTCCTGCACCACCCGCTCGCCACGTCCGGGCGAAATCGACGGCAAGGACTACCATTTCCTCAGTCGCGAACAATTCCTCTCCAAACGCCAAAATGGTGAGTTCTTAGAAAGTGCCGAGGTCCACGGAAACCTCTACGGCACCCTCCGCTCAGAGGTCGTTCAATACCTCGCTGTGGGTCGCGATGTTGTCATGGATCTCGATGTCCAAGGTGCTGAGCTCGTCCGTAAATCCGAAGACACCTCGATACGCGCTACCCTAGTCGATCTATTCGTGATGCCTGCGAACGAAGAAGAACTTCTCAAACGCCTCTCCGGCAGAGGCACCGACTCCGCAGAAGTCATCGAACTGCGCATGAAAAACGCCATCGAAGAAACCCGTCACTGGTCAGAATACACCTACCGCCTCATTTCCGGAACTCAGGAAGAAGATTACACACGCTTCAAATCACTCATCGTAGCTGAAAGACTGAGGGTGAGCAGGATCACAAGCCGTAAATTGCAGTGACGTACGAGAGTCGTCTCGCTTTCCCTTTTTCACGAATAATTCATCAATAATTCACCCACTCTCGGGTGAATCCATGTATAACCCCCCCATGCAATCGAAACTCACTTCAATGCTCCCCCTCGCCCTTGGCGTGACTCTTGGTGCTATTGGCGCCATCATGTTTCAGAAAACTCTACCTCCTGAGGAAGGGTCTCCTGAAGAAAAAATTGCCCAGCTCCAGCATGAGCTCAAGAAAACGCGAACCGAGCTCAATGAGATCTCGGACCTAATTCCACGAAAACGCTTTGGTCCAACAACTCATGATGGAGTGCGCAGCATTGCTTTCGCAATGAAGACCGGACAGCCCGTCACACCTGATGATATCTTCAATGCTTTCAAACCGCTCATGCGCGATCTTTCGCCGCTTACCCAAAGAATGAGTGAACTCGAGGCCAAACGCCGCGCAGAAAGCATGGCCGGAGAATATGCACGTAAATACGGCCTCAACGATGACCAGCAAAAACAACTCATCGAACATCTCGCTGCGAATCAAAATGAGCATAATAAAACCATAAGCAATCTGATCGAAAGCGATCATACAAGCGTACGCGATTTCATGGAGGCTGAGCGCAACTTCGAGTTAGATACAGGCCTGGATGCGTTCATGGCTCAACAGCTGAAAGGCGAAGAGCTCCAAGCCTTCAAAACCGAACGCATCACCGAAAAATCCGAGCGAGCACAACAAGACGCCGACCTACAAGTAGAACGCATCGATAACATCGTCAAACTTGACGAGCAACAACGCCACCAGATGTTTCTCAATATGGCGCAGACATCGCGGCACTATGATCCTCAGATGCAGTTCGAAGGTCTTTCGGAAGGCACAAAAACTTTACCCGCAAACACCTCAAGAGAAGACGCCATGCTTTCCGTGTTGCACCCCGAACAACGCGCCGCTTACCAGCAGCACAAACAAGAGCAGCTCGTAAATGCCCAACAAGAAGCCGCCCAATTAGGACTCACCATCCCTCACGATTGGAATCCGGACGACGACATATGGTAATCCAAGAGGCACATGGTTAGCATTCGAAGAAATCGACACCGTGCAAAGAACAAGTCTGAATTCATATAGTCAAACCTCCACACTTTCATCATAAATGACCTCCATCGATATCCGTGACCTGCGTGTCGACTACGGTGATTTCACCGCAGTGCATGATCTAACTCTTCAGGTCCCGGCCGGAGAAGTATTCGGAATTGTCGGGCCGAATGGCGCTGGCAAGACCAGCACTTTCCGTGTCCTTGCCTCATTGTCACGACCAACCTATGGCGAAGTCCGCTTGGCAGGCATTGATGCGATCGAAGACAAAGAAAACGCACGGCGTCTAATCGGCTATATGCCAGACCTCGCGCCTGTGCCGCGTGATTTGAAGTGCGGTGAATTCCTGCGCTTCTACGCTCGTGCTCACGGCTTGGGAAATGCTAAAGAATGTGCCAAACGCGCCGATGAATGCCTGGAACAAGTCGCCCTAACAGATCATAAAAACCACTGGTGCCACAAACTTTCACGCGGACAGACACAACGGCTGGTTCTTGCTAAAACGATGTTGCATCGGCCAAAAGTCCTCATCCTGGATGAACCGGCCAGCGGTTTGGATCCGCTCGCTCGCCGCGACCTTCGCCAAACGCTTCGCAATCTCACTGCGGAGGGCGCGACCATTTTCATCAGCTCCCACATTCTAACAGAACTGGCCGAGATGTGCACATCGCTATGTGTCATGAGTCGCGGTCGGTTACTTGCCTCTGGAACTGTGGAAGAAGTTCGCCGACAGCTCGGAGATGATTCGCGCCGCCTTACCGTCACACCATTGCAAGCCCTTTCAGCGGTTCCGGAATGGCTTTCTAACTTGCCTGGCGTGGCCGCCGCATTCATCGAGCAAGAGCAGCTTGCTATCGACTTTCTCGGGGACGACGACGCTCAAGCTTCCGTGCTTGAGGAGTTCCTGCGGCGCGGCCTGCGCATCCGCAGCTTCCAAGAAAAACGCTCGAGCTACGAAGAAATCCTCATCGACGTTGCCGAAAAATCACGCGCACAAGTTTAACAACCGAAGCGCCATTCAGATTTATCAAACACCATTCTCATGTCACAAACCACTCCTACCAAGATTCCGCCTGTCTGCCATTTCTGGGAAATCTGGAGAAATCCTATCTTCCTCCGTTACTGCCGAGCTCGCTTGCGGCCTACAGGACTCGGCGCATCTTGCTTGATTACAATACTCGTGAGCGGATTCCTTTTTCAAATGATCCGCACCTTCAGTGATAATCGCACTGAGCTGGATGTTATGGACATAGAGCGCGCCCCACTTGTCACATTGCTGATTATTCAGGCGTTCATCCTGTTTGTTCTCGGCACCGCTCAAGCTTCCGGAGGCATGACCGCAGAACGTGACGAGGGAGTCATTGACTACCAGCGACTGCTCCCCATGAGCTCTGTATCGAAAGTGATAGGCTACCTCTTCGGCCTACCTATCCGTGAGACCGTGATGTTTCTCTGCACCTTGCCTTTCACACTCTGGTGTTTTATCCGTGGCCAAGTGCCCTTGGGAGTCATGCTTTCCATATATGGTGTGATGGCTAGCACCACCTTGCTCTATCATCTAACCGGGCTACTTACCGGCACCATCGTGAAAAACCGCCGTTGGGCTTTCCTTATGACCATTGGTCTTATTTTCTCGCTCTACACCATCATCCCACAAGCCGCGAAATTCGGTTTGGTCTTCTTCAAATACCTGACCATCACTCCCACCATTCAGGACGCCATGCCGGATCTGGTTCCCAAAACCTTCGGAGCAGCCATAGATGTTAGCCGTCGCTTGTTTTCTGAAGCACGATTTTTCAATCTCGATTTCCCGGAAGCCGTTTTCACATGGTTCACACAGGCCTGCTTGATCATTACCTTTTTTGTTATGCTCTGCCGCCGATGGCGCGATGCTGACGCTCACCTCTCTGGAAAGCTCTGGGCCAGCGGGTTTTTCCTCTGGATACAAATCTTGTTATTGGGAAATTCGATTCCTCTCATCGACTCCGGTAAACTTTTTCCCACTCAGCAGTTCGCGCGTTTTTCTGTATTCACTAGAGGACAGCAATGGGAGCCTGATCGCTGGGAGGCTATGGCCATGATTCTCGCCTATGGTTTTCTAACACTTATTTTGCTATGGGTCATGAGCTCCCTGATTACGCCAAGTTATGAAACCGTGGTCAATGGTTGGCGACGCGCCCACAAGTTACAAAAAAACAGACTTCCTCTACTCGCCGACGAATCCAATTCAACTCCCTATGTCCTTGTCATGTCACTCATCGGAGGAGCCGGATGGTTTTACTTCACACATATGATCGTTGAATCCCGTTGGTTCCCCGGCCATTTCTCGCCCATTTCAAATTCGGGTTGGTTTTTATTAGCGATAGTCACCTGTGGTTTGCTTCATCACTTGATTCTCGAACTCAAAGGAACGCGAACTTTGTTCATGTGCATCATTTTCATCGTGGTCGTTCCACTGATGTTATCAGCCATCCTGTTCGGCACTTCAGACCGCTTGCAACCACTTGCCTTGTGGGTGGGGGGCATTTCTCCTCTGGGTTTACCATTTCTCACCGCAGCCAATCATCTGAGCATCACAGAACTTCCACTTCTCATCGATCGCACCGTTCCCAGCGTTTGGACTTTTTGGCAAGGAGTCTATATCATCGTTATCATGCGATTGACATACTCACTCTATCAAAAACGCTCGAGGTTAAAGGCCACACTGCTGAGCCAATCATCTGCGCCTACGAGCACATAAGGACAGAGAATTAGAATAATAACCATGGGTTGTCGTGGCGGTTTAATTCCTAGTAGGACATGCTCAGCGGAGTTCTCTATCATGAAAGGATTATAGATCTTAGCCGGGGGTCGAGAATTGTTGCCCTGAGTTTTCGAGCACAACATAAAAGCTGGGAATGATCCCAGCAGTCCAGAGCCTGCGGCGCACAAAAAAGCCACGATCCTTTCGGATCGTGGCTTTTGGGAAAATCGTTGAAAACGATTATTTCTTAAGCACTTTGAGTTTGTTGACTCCGTAGATGGCGTCGTCGCCGAGTTCTTCCTCGATGCGGAGGAGTTGGTTGTATTTTGCAATACGGTCAGAGCGCGACATGGAGCCGGTTTTGATTTGGCCGCAGTTGGTGGCAACCGCGAGGTCAGCGATGGTGCTGTCTTCGGTTTCACCGGAGCGGTGGGAGAGGACGGCGGTGTAGCCGTTTTCTTTGGCAAGCTCGACAGCGTCAAATGTTTCTGTTAGGGAACCGATCTGGTTCACTTTGACGAGGATGGAGTTTGCAACACCGAGATCGATTCCTTTTTGGAGGAATTTGGAGTTGGTCACGAAAAGGTCATCGCCCACGAGCTGGGTGGTTTTGCCAAGTTTGTCGGTAAGAATTTTCCAGCCAGCCCAATCGTTTTCGTCGCAACCGTCTTCGATGGAGATGATTGGATATTTCTTCTGAAGTTTCGCGTAGTATGCGACGAGCTCCTCGGAGGATTTGATCGATTTGTCGGACTTCTTGAAGACGTATTTCTTCAGTTTTTTGTCGAAGAATTCGGAAGAAGCGACGTCGAGAGCGATGGCGATATCTTCACCAACTTTGTAGCCAGCTTTTTCAATCGCTTTGCAGATGGTGGCGAGTGCTTCGTCGGCGTCTTTGAGGACAGGAGCGAAACCACCTTCGTCACCGACGGCGGTGGAGAGTCCGCGATCGTGGAGGATTTTTTTCAGCGAGTGGAACACCTCTGCTCCGTAGCGAACAGCTTCGGAGAAAGTGGGTGCGCCGACCGGCATGATCATGAATTCTTGGAAGTCAATCGGTGCGTCCGAGTGAGCGCCGCCATTGATGATGTTCATCATCGGAACAGGAAGCGTTTTTGCGTTCGGGCCGCCGAGGTATTTGTAGAGCGGCAGACCGACTTGAGCGGAAGCGGCTTTAGCAACGGCGAGGGAAACACCGAGGATGGCATTGGCACCGAGTTTCTTTTTGTTAGCTGTGCCATCGATTTCGATCATGGCTGCGTCGATTGCGGCTTGCTCGGTGGCATCGAAGCCAAGGAGTTCACCGGCGATGGTTTCGTTGACAGCTTGAACGGCTTTGAGCACGCCTTTTCCGAGGTAACGGTTTTTATCGCCGTCGCGGAGTTCGTGTGCTTCGTGTTCGCCGGTTGAGGCTCCTGATGGAACGGCTGCGCGTCCGACGGCTCCGCCTTCGAGGTAAACGTCTACTTCGACGGTTGGATTGCCGCGTGAGTCGATGACCTCGCGGCCCCTGATTTCTACAATTGTGCTAAGATCCATGATGTTCGGTTAATTTAGGAAAGTTGATTCCTCACGCGTGATAAGCGGAGATGGACTTGATCGTCAATGATTGCATCTGCTCAGATTCAAGATCGCGGATCTTGGCGTCGTCACCGACGGAGAGCCCCATGAGCGCTTTTCCGACCTCTGAAAGGTAGGAAACTTCCTTTTTCTCTGGGTTTGAATCCCATGCCCCAAGGACGGTGATGGTTTGTTGGGCGCCTTGTGAATCCGTGAGAACAACGACGGTTCCGATGTTGACGGTCTTGGTATCGGCTCCTTTGAAATCGGTTCCACGGGCGTTTGCGATTTCGCGCTCGAGAGCCGTGCGGCGATGATTGAGATATTTTTCGAGGTCTTTGGCGGACTTGTATTCGAAGTTCTCGCGAAGGTCGCCGTAGGATTTGGCGATTTTTACGTCCTCGCGGTTTTGCGGGATTTTGACGCGGATGAGCTCTTCGAGTTCTTGTTTCTTTTTCTCGAGAGACTCCCAGGAAACGAGAAGCGGCTCCTCGCGTTTCGCGGCGTTCTGGCCGGAAACGAGTTCGACGGTTTCGGGGCGAACCTTGATGATGCGCGCCATGAGGGATTTTTTCTCAAGGTCGCCGAAGACTGGGCAGTCGAGCATACGGCGCGCGAAGTTTTTGGCTTCGTTGAGATCCATGTTCTTCACCAGATCGGAAAGCAGAGCTTTGTCGTCGTTGAGAAGCGTTTGGAGACGAGAAGTTTTACGTGGTCCATCGGAAAGGTGATCGTTTTCCAAGAGGTTCAGGATAGACGCGCCGACATCCGCACCGAAGACAGATTCGGAGGAGGCACTGCGTTCGCGGCAAACCCAGATAAGAGCATCTGGACCTAGCGCACGGCGGGCGAGAGCGGAGCCGAGGTGTTCCATGAGTTTCGGCATGCCGTTGTTATCGTTGAGGATACGAGCGATTTCCGTAACACCACGGGCACCGACTTGATCGAACACCGTAACGATTTTCGCGATCCACTCATTTCCGAAGGCGGACTCGAAGGCTTCGAAGACCGCACGTTGGCGAGTGGATGGGAGGGCGACGAGTTCGTCGGCGATTTTATCGAGGTTGGAGCCAGCGATTAGGTCGCTGAGTCTAACAGCAGAAGGATCGAGCTCCAGGGCTTTGCTGCTGCCGATGACTTCGTCACGGGCGGCAACCAGCTGCATGGCTTGGCCGAGCTGGACACGGGCGGCTTTTTTCGCGCCTTCATCGATGTCGGATAGAAGTTTCTTGAGAGCATCGGAATCGTCGTCAAAAGCACCCATATCAGCCGCGATTGCTTCGAGAGCTTTGATCATTCCTTTGATGTCGCGAGCGGCTTCAAAGTCGGCAAGTAAGGCCGCAGCTGGTGTGATATCGGAATTTCTTAAAATGAGCGGATCCGTGCGTTTGGTTGGAACAACCGCTTTGCGGCTTTCTTTGACGGCCTTCTTGGTGGCGTCCCACCATTTTTTGTAATCTTTCTCAGGGATGACCGCACCACTGACAAGTTGCTCAATCGCATCGCCAGTCACTGAACCGCCGTGGCTTTCCAAAATATGAACCACAAGGGCAACGCTGTCTTTTTTCGCAAGATCACGGAGCTCCTCGATTTGCTCGATTTTCACCGCGCGGAAGTCATCGGGAGCAATCCATTCGGTTTTCTGCATGGCGAACTGGAGATCCATCTCTTGTCCGCTGGAGTTTTGGAAATCGACCGTGATTTTTTTGGAACCGAAATCCCAATCGACGATTTTACCAGCACCGAAAGATTTGTGCAGGCAAAAATTTCCAGGAGCTAGTTGTGAAAGCCGTTCTCCGACGGCTGAAGGCAATTTTCCGGCTTTTACTAACTTTTCAACGTCTGGATGCATGCGCGGAGTTTGGAAAGCCCGACGGAGAAAGGCAAGAACAAGGGTGATAAATCTTTTTTAAGGGGAATTTGGGCTCTAAATGGGACGACTTATGGCGCTTTCGTCACAAATATAAAGGCGAAGATTAGCTCTCCTTAAGAAAATTTAAAAACCACTCTGCCATCGTGGCGTAAAGCGGATAATCGGTGATGAGGATATTGTTGTGCGCTGCTTCAGGCACCTCCAACCACTGTTTTTCCAAATCACTTGGAAGCGAATGATAGAGCTTTTTACCCGAAGCGAGCGGAATTGACTTATCCGACTCACCATGAATCACCATGGTCGGGATACGGATATTCGGGGCTTTTTTGGCGGTGTTTATCTCTGAAATTTTGACTCCTGTCCTCCATCCGAACACGTGCTCCACCGATCCGCTCACTGCCGCTCCAAGCACATCTCCGAGCAATTCGCGGGTCTGCCCCCTCACTACCGTTTGCAGCTTATCGAATGAGGACACGACGACCATCGCTTGAAATGGAGACTCATCCAAAGCCGCCACCCGTACCGCATACGCCCCGCCCATCGACTGACCTAACATCATGGATGGCTGTTGAGCGAAACCATATTTCACGGAGGCTTCCTTGTAACATTTCAAAACTTTCGGAGCCTCTAGCACTCCGTAAGTCGTGAACGGCTCCTTGTTCGCACCATGCCCTGGCAGATCAGGAATGACGCATCTGAAGCCCACCGCGCAGAACCTCTCCGCAACAGCCAGATAATCTTCCTTCATCCCTGTCCGCCCGTGAAGAATCAACAAGGTCCCGATGATCTCGCCTGAAGAAGCCAGCGTCATTTCTTTTTCTAACAACTGGCCACGAATGGCTTCGCCTTTCTTAGAAAATGAGTCCATCGGCTTTGGTGTGCAAACCAAACACGGCATCCCATCCTTCGATTCAAACTTTTCCACTGTGAATCCTGCCTGTGACGTTTCTTTAAAAAACTCCTGATTAGCCGTGCTCACCGGCCTGCGCTCAGGCGATGCGATCTCACTGACACACCACCAAACGATCACTCCATACAAAACACCTGTTAGCAACACCAACCAAATCCCAAGCCGAACCAGCATGCGCTTGAGCGGAAATGGAATACACTCCGGCTTTGGTAATTCGATTTCTTGTTGCATGGATTTAATAATTTATCACCACCCGCTCTTCGTTCACTCTTCACTCTTCACCACTCCCAACCATTCTCTCACAAACAGATTCCAATTCTTCTGAATCTCCTCATTGTTACCGAACTCCGCCCACAACTTTGTCTCTTGATAGGCACTACCGGCCAAAGGCAAGCGCCGGTTCGCTGGTGTGCGATTTACAAGCAAGGGATCGTTATCCGGAGGACATTTTGCCTGCACATCTTTGATGAACTTGAGAATATATGGCCCCACAAACCAAGGCGTCTCATCCTTGTTTTGATTCCGGTAACACCTCGGTGCCATGTATTCGATCACTGGCTTGTCATCCGTATTGACCGGATAACCCGCGAACAATTCCTTCGATGCCGTCACGTTTCCTCCATAATAAACCAAAACCGTCTGCGGATTGAGTGTCTGGTAAATATTATCATGATCGTTTCCGTCTAAAAATCCCTTCTTCATCCCAGCATCGTCAAGATCACAAGCCGGCAGTGGCGCTCCCCCATTATGCCCCACGAAAGCAATCACCTCATTGAAAGGTGCGAAATCGCAACGCAAAATCGAAACCTGATCAAACACCTCCAGTATAGTTCGTCCGATCACATGAAATTCAAAATCCGTCACCTGATAGACAGGCACCCACTGGACAAATATCCCACCCGGCTTGAGACGCTGTTTCACACTCCCAAAATGCTCTCTGGTGTAAAGACTCCCAGCACCCGAATGATAGGGAACAAATAGATCCGAATCGATGATATCAAACTTCTCTTTTGTCGCCATGAGATAATGACGTCCATCTTCTGTTAGAACCGTGGACCGCAGGTCTGTGAAAAGACCGTTCGTAAGATCCACGCCATCCACGTTGGTCATGAACTCTTTGGAGGCGGCAATAACATTAGGTGAGAGTTCACACGTAACAACACGCTCCACCTGAGGAAACCGATCAACAGAGAGCGCAGCACCCGCACTCATGCCCGTTCCCATTCCCAGAAAGAAAACCGACTTTGCATCGGGCTTGAGCATCAATGGAATTTCAGCCTGGCAGGCTTGCCTGACGCGACTACCCGTGGATCCCAGCCCATAGTCTGAGTTGATTTTAATCGCCAAGCCATCATTGCCGCGGACTACCGAAACCGTGCAATCACTCCCCTCCCATGCTTTGATCGTCACTTCATCTTTACGCGCTTCGAGCACACCAGTCGCTGGCAGTTGTGAGGGGTTGAGTCCTGTGAACAACAAAACCAGCCCCAAGCAGCCGACACACTTGACCGCAATCCCCACGCGATCTCGCACTGATGGCATTAGTATCGCCATCAGAAAATAGATGACACCCATAATCTGCATCGAACGCCACAAGCCGAAGTGCTCAAGCAAAAGAAACGCACAAACGAGCGAACCGAGGATAGCTCCAAACGTGTTGATCGTCGCGAGGCGTCCCAAACTCCTTCCGGGCGATGTAGCATATTTCTCCTCGGTTTTCATCAGATATGGAAAAACCGCACCCAACACCAATGCAGGCAGACCGATGGTCAGCGCGCATTTCTTGAAAATCAAAACCACGAAATCTAACCAAGTTGCCCTGACCGCTTGGAACCGGAACGAATCGGTCACGTTCATGAAAACGGTGGGCGTCAGGGCAATCGCTATTCCACTGAGCCCAAGCAAAACCGCGAGCACCGTATTAGGCGAAAACTTCCGCCGCGCGAGCACAGAACTCATTAAAGACCCACCGGTAAGACAAGACAGCACCACCACAAGAATCGCAGCATAGGTATAAACCGAATTCTCTAACACCAAAGAAAACATCCGCGTCCACAGCACCTCAAGCGCCAGCACGCCGAACCCCGACATGAAACAGATGACCGTCAGGGCAAACCTATCCTTGTCGAATTTTCCTCCATGCGGAGCGGGTAACTCTCCGGCAAATGATTCATCCTCGCCAATCTCAATTTCGCGCGTGGCCGATGCCGATCGGGAAACCAAAAATGCCAGAACCGCCAGAATCAAGGTGATCCCCATCGAAATGAAACAAGTCCCTCGGAACCCAAACCAAAGCGGCATGAAAAATCCCGCTAACAAGGCACCGAGCGTCGCACCCAGCGTGTTGATTCCATAGAGCAGCGCCGAGGTCGATCCGAACCGTGATGCATTACGAATCACATATTGCCCGACAACTGGAATCGTTCCTCCCATGCAAAATGCAGGTGGAAAAATAAGCACGAGTGCTAAAAGAAATTTGATTAACAATAACCATGCACCCGAATGCACACTCTCGAAAACTTCCGGATAAATGAAATGGTAGCCTTTTATCACCACAAAATAGAGCAGTGCCGTAATCGCGATCCCTAATTCCAATCCCGCATAAATCCGCATGGGATTCCTGCCTTGGGTGGAACGCCTTCCCCAGAACCAACTGCCCACCGCCAAACCCGCAAAGAAAGCCGCCAACGTCACCCCCGCCGCATGTGAAGTATTTCCAAACAACAACCCCAACTGCTTCATCCACAAAATCTGATAGATCAAAGCAGAAAGCCCTGAGAGAAAAACAAGTAGGTAAATGATCATGGAAATTAGTCCCGACCGCGAAACCAGCCGGTGCCACACACTAGGAAGCCCAACCTAAAAATCAACTGTGTTGCGATTTATCTCAGGCAGGGACCTTTATTCGTCCGTCATAGCTCTCAGAGCGACGTCGGATATCTAAAGGTCCATATCTATCGTTGCTTCATACCCCATCGAACCCTTTCCTTAGATAACCGCCGGACGATATGGACGCGTTGGGATACGCGTCCCTGCCATAAAAAACGGCAGCCCCCGATACCGGAAAGCTGCCGTGGAATATTTTATAAAGTGAACTTAGTAACGACGTCCGCCGCCGCCACGCTCCTCACGACGATCATTGCCGCCGCGATTACCGCCGCCGCCGTAACCACCACCGCCACCACCGCCGCGATTACCGCCGCCGTAGCCGCCACCGCCGCCGCCACCACTGCGCTCTTCGCGGGCTTGGGCTTCGTTTACTTTCAGTGAACGACCACCAACATCGGTGCCGTCGACACCTGCGATTGCTTTGTTCATTGCTTCTTTGCTGTCCATGGTTACGAAAGCAAATCCACGTGGTCGACCGCTTTCACGATCGGTTGGGAGGTGCACATCCGTAACAGCTCCGTATTCGGAGAAGAGGGTTTCGAGGTCTTGTTTGGTCGTATCAAACGACAGGTTTCCAATATACATTTTCATAACATTAAATTCGGTTCACGTATCGTGACTTCTCTTGAGACTGTTCCCGTGAATCGGGTCTCAGATCGCCAAAGAATCTAAAAACTACTGGCTAAACTCCAGAACTTGATCCTGCCAAGTCGTGAACCGAATAGGGTCTCTAGCTGGCTATTTCAGCAAAAGCGACATAATTAGCGATTTATCCGTAAATACCTCAGATGAATGCTAAAAATTCGTTATTTTACTTAGGAAGGAGAACACACTGGACGCTCTTTTGAGTGTCCAAGCTAGTTTGGACATATATTGGACCGCGTGACTCCAGTCACGCTTGAGAAAATTGCGCGACTGGAGTCGCGCGGTCCAATGCTTCAAATCCCTCACTTCTTCTCCACATGGATCTGCTTCGCGTTGATGACGAAATTATCTTCGTTTGAGCTTTGATCAACGACTCCGCTAACCGTGATGGAGCTGAGTTCTTTCAGATTATTCACGCCTTTCAACTCGCGAGCCATCACACGGCCGTCTTCGCCGAGGATTTGGATGGAAGCGATGGCGATTTTTTTCACTTCTTTGGAATCACAGCAGGCATCCCATGGTGTTTCACAGGCATCACCGGGGTTTTTATCGCAACTCGTCAGTTTTTCAGGATCGCCGAGAATGAACGCGGCACGACCATCGACGAAAACTTTTTCACGGCCAATCACTTCGCCTTTGAGGGTGATGGCATCGCCGGGCTTCGCGGTGGTGCGGGCGATGTGGATGGATTGCGCATCAGGCAAGGTCTCGGTCACAAAATAAGCGGCGAGAACCGGATCGGGCGCTTGGGTTTCGGCGTCAGATGCAGATTCCTTGGGCTTGCAAGCATGCAACGAAAGCATGGCGATGACGGCGATGGATAGGTTGGTTAGTTTCATGGTTTTGATGGGGTTGGAATTATTTAGAAATTGAACCACGGATAAACGCGGATGGACACGGATAAATAGAAATAGATGAAGGTAAATGAATGTAGGTTATCAAAACATTTTTTACGCTTAGCCTTTCATCTATTAGGTAATTTAAATTATCAGCAAGTCTCTTAAAATCTGCGTTCATCTGCGTCCATCTGTGGTTCGATTTTTTTAAATTTCATGAACGAAGGGCTTTTGGCAAGGCGGGCATGAGGCAACGGATAGCGGGCGGGATAGAACCCAGAATACCTAACAGAATTCCTGTCACCAAACCGATCACCGCCACTCCCGGGGTGATGCCTATGGTGAATGCGCCGATGGAAAACGGAATGGTCATGCCATCCAGTAACCATAGAGCCAAAGCGGAAGCGAGCAAGGTTCCTGCCAAGCAAGCCACGAGGCTTTCCTGCATGAGGCTGAAAAAGATCGCGAACCGACCAAAGCCTATCGCTTGCAAGGTCGCCAACTCACGGATACGCGAGGCGAAGGCGGCGTAGAGCGTGTTGAAGCCACCGAAAATCGCTCCCGCAGCGACCAATCCCGCCGTCAACCAAGTCATGATGCGGATGGGTTTGTAGAAATCCCCGAGCGCCGCGTAGTAATCGCTTTCCCGCATCGCCGTGAGCTCGAGATCGAGACGTTGTTGGGCGAATAACTCGGCATCCGAGAAATACTTCGGGTGATCCATTCGCAACACCACACACGAAACCGTCTCGCGCTGCGCGAGCATGCGCAGGTCACCAATCACCGCCCAGATTTCCGATTCCATCACGGTTCCCGGCGCAGCGAACACTCCGGAGATGGTCATTTCGGATTTATCTAACAAAACTTTTTTGCCTATCATCAACGCATCCTCCGCGATCCCAAGTTTGCGCCACGCGAGTTTTCCAACCATCACCTCCCCCGCTTGCGGAAACGTACCATCGATCAAACGCACTTCCGGATGCACCAGCAAAGCCGATGGCGTCACCCCACGAAACAAGGCCTGGCCTTTTTCACCATCCGCCGTGTGAAGCGCTGACATGTAATGAATCTCCGCCGTAGCCGCCGGCCGACCCATCACCTTGGAAACACCACGAATCGTCGCTTCCGCAATCCCCGACAACTGCGCGCTCACCTCGCTGCGCTGGATGCTCTCTTCACTACCAGCGCCTAACAGAATCGCATTTCGCGAAGAACCCGATGCCGCGAGCACCTGTTTCATCCCGCCGTTCAGCGCCGCTGCGGCCATCACCAACATCACCACAAGCGCTGAGCCACCGACTGTCTGCAACAGCCGCGACTTATCGCGAAAGAGATTTCGAAGAGCGTAGGATAACGGAAGCATGTGGGAGAAAATTCTAAATCTTAAATTCTAAATCTTAATGAAGAGAGATTGCGGAGCACATAGCTCAACCAAGAACTAGGAACCAAGAACCAGGAACAGCGATTTATCGCTTCAATCTTCATGACCTTAGGGATTTCACGATAGGTTGGCGGATGGCGATCCATGCGGGATGGATCGAGGCGATGATTCCTAACAATAACGCCGCGGTGATTGCGAAGAGGACGGTGGAAATTTGAGGTAGGATCGCGAGGGTTTGACCTTCGCTGCCCATGGTGAAACTTTGCCAACGCAGAAATGCCCAGGCGAGGCCTGCTCCGCAGAGGCCGCCCATCAAACCTAACAAGCCGCCTTCGCTGAGCACCAGGAACATGATGGCGCGGCTCTGATATCCCAGTGTCCGCAGCACGGCGTTTTCTTTCACCCTGCTCCGCACCATGAGGGAAATCGCATTTGCGACCAACAGCACCACCGCCACCACCGCCGCGATCCCGAGCCAACGGGTGAAGCCGATCAGCTCGATGAGCTGTCCCGCCGCTTCCGCGAAAAAGGCTTTTTCCGGTCGGGTGTTGGTGGGCATTTGATCGGATTTGAAACGGGCATCGATCATTTCCGCCACGGGTTTCAACTGTGAGGATTTATCCACCCGCACATTGAACTGCGTGACGATGCCCAAGCCCATTTTTGAGGCTTGTTGCAGGAATTCCAACTTCACATAGGCGACGTTGTTGTCCTGCGGGAAAGGCGACCGAATGATTCCCGCCACGTGCACCGTAACGCCCACCGCATCGAATTTATCTCCGGGCTTGAGTCCGCGTCGTTTCGCAAATTGTTCTCCTAACAACGCGCCGTCACCGCGTTTGAGCCATTCGCCGTGATCGCCTTCGATGATCTCGATCTCTGGCGCAAACTTGCGCAGCATCCCTTCCGGCACGCCGCGGAACGTGATCACATCCAAGCTCGCGCCACAGTTGTTCACGGTGATCTTGATGGGGATGACTTCTTTCACGCCGTCCATTTTGCGAATCTCATCCTGATAATGCTCTGGCAACTGGCTCGCCATCGGGCAGAAACGATTTTCTCGATACACCACCAAGGTTGTGTCCGCAGCGGTTTCCTCGGTGGCTGATGCCAGCGAATCCTGAAGCGTTTCCACTGAGGTAAAAAGAAACATTCCGGAAGCCACGCCACAAACCGTCAGCGCCGTCCGTAAGCGGTGGCGCAGGAGTTGTTTCGCAGCAAGTTGAAAGAGGGCGGTCATAAGTGAGGTTCGTTTTCTAACAATTTTCCTTTTTCCAAATGCAAGGTTCTATCCGCCGCCGCAGCCGCGCGAGCATCGTGAGTCACCATGACGATGGTTTTCCCGCGTTCTCGTGAAAGTTTTTGCAGCAGCTCCAAAATCATCGTCGCGGATTCGCGGTCCAAATCCCCCGTCGGTTCGTCCGCCACCAACAACGCCGGATCGGCCACCAAAGCCCGTGCGATCGCTACCCGTTGTTCCTGTCCTCCCGACAACTCGCTCGGCGTATGGTGGGACCGATCCTGCAAGCCCACGATCTCCAACGCCTCTTCGGCTTTCTGTCTCCGCTCCGCCTTGCTCATCGAGGTGATCAACAATGGCAGTTCGACGTTTTCGAAAGCGGTTAGAACGGGAATCAGATGATAAAGCTGAAAGATGTAACCGACCTTGCGTGCGCGCCATGCCGTGAGTTGTTTTCGACTGAATGACGCGATGTTTTCGCCATCGATGATAAGGCTGCCTGAGCTTGGCGAATCGATGCCTGAAATCAAATTGAGCAGTGTGGTTTTCCCGGAACCCGATGGTCCCATCAGCGCGAGGAACTCCCCACGACCCACCTCAAGGTCGAGATTTTCCAGAGGCGTCACGATGTTCGTGCCTTTGGTATAGGATTTGGAAATGGATTTGCAGGTGATCATAAACGTTCTTTGAAAATAGGGTTGAGGCGTTGGCCGATTTTGAGATCGAGGGGTTTGGTGACCACCCATTCGCCGGGTCGGACTTCAGGGCTGACCAAAACCATGCTGTCTTTGTTCACACCGGGATTCACGGCACGTCGCTCGGCACGCTTGGTATCAGGATCGCAGATCCAAACGTGATTGTCTTGGATCGCTTCTTTGGGAACATACACCGCGATACCCGTCGATTCAACTACGGCATTTGTAGTAGCAATGGTGGTTTCAAAAAACTCGACCCGACTCAGCATCTCCGGACGGAGTTTGTCGTCAGGGTTTTCGATGCGGACTTTCGCTTGCAGGGTGTTGCGTTGCAAATCCGCCGCACCTTCGATTCTTGTGACTTCGCCTTCGAAGACCTGATCAGGAAGAAGATTGGAACGAATCTTCGCGCGTTGGCCAACGCTGAGACCCGCTGCGTCCGCTAGCGGAACATCGACGCGCACTTGCAGGTGGGCCGGCTCGTATAAAATCGCAATGGTCGAGCTATCCATATCATCCATGCCTAACATTTTTTTCTGACCCGGTGCTGCTTTCAACGCGAGCACACGACCATCCACTGGCGCTTTGATTTCCGTCCGCGCATGTGCGAGCTCGGCTTTTTGTAGAGAAATCTCCGCTTCCTTGATCTGGGATTGGATCGCCAGAATTTCGAAAGCGATCTGATTGAGCTCTTGAGTGATCCCCGTGATCCGTGCCTTCGCGGCATCGACTTCGGCGTGTCGGCGTTTTTGATTGAGCCGCGTTGCTAACATGTCGTCTTCTGAAATGGTGCCTTTGGTTAGACGTTCATAGCGACGAAGTTTATCATTCGCCTCTTCGGCATCCGCTTCCGCAATCGACAGTCCTGCCTTTTCCACTTCCATCCGCTGCAACGCCAGTTGGGTCTTCACGCAATGCGCATCGAACGACGCTTTCATCTCCACGAGCTTCGCTGCCATCGCATCGCGCTCGAGTTTGGAATCGATCCGAACCAAGGTCGCTAACAGATCACCTTTTTTCACCAACTCACCTTCGAGAACATGAACGGTATCGACGATGCCATCGGTCAGCGCGGTCGCTTTGATAGCCAGCGGATCCGGCTCGATCCAACCTGAGGCTTGAAACATCAATTTTCCGACGACGTTTGCGGATTTCTTAGATGTCGAGGCTTTGATGTTTTCCTCGATGCCGACGGCAGAAAAGACATCGACCTTTTTCGCGGGGACCAAGCGGTCACGAAACAGCAGGGCGAAGATCAGCAAGAACCCTAGCAAGAGACCGAGCGGCAAAATCCAGACCGCCATGCGCCTGCGGGTGCTTGGGGAAAGATTGGCGGTGGTGAGAAGTTGCCCGGGATTGAGGCGGTTGATTGGCATAATTGGAAAAAATTGAAAATGACGGGTCAGAAACCCAACGGAGAAAAACGTGCCGCGATTTCATCAAATCGCCCGGCACCATCAGGATTTCCCGATTTTCAAATCAGCAATCGTTGCTGCTTCACATACCAATCCAAAGGATCCGGTGGGTCACGATGATCCTCGAGACGGGTCGAGCAGGCATCGATTTGTCTGAGATTCTCCGCGCTGATGCGAACGAAGATGGCACCATCAGGTGGCAAGATGTGCATCTGGCCGAGATTTGGCAGCTCCGCATCGGGAATCAAATCCGCTTCCACCATGCACTCGGGCACGCCCTCTCCCTTGCAGCAGTCACCGCATTGATTGGGGCATTCGGTCACCTTTCCCGAAAACTCCATATCCACCGTGCATACATACCGCTGCACCCCAGCCATCGGCAGGACTAGGGCCATCAGGGCAAATAGGATGGAGGAAAGGACTCGCACTAAGTGGAAAATACATGCCAAAGCCCTCAAGGCAAGGCTGTTCACCCCCTTTCCAAAGATTCTCCTTGACGCATCCCTCCGCCAAGCCTAAATCCGCCGCCCGTTTCTCAACCAAACACTTTCAAATTATGGCCACCGCACAAGTCATCCTCAAAGAAAAAATCGCCGGCCTCGGCTCCGAAGCCGATGTCGTTAAAGTCCGCGCTGGCTACGCCCGCAACTACCTTGTTCCACAAGGCAAAGCCTACGAGGCAACCAAAGCAAACCTTCGCCACGTCGAGGCTCTCAAAACCAATCGCGCGAAGCGTGAGGCTGAAGAACTCGTTGTTGCTCAAGAAGTCGCCACCAAGATTGCCAAGCTCAAGCCATCCTTCACCCTCTCCACCGGTCAAGGTGGCAAGGCATTCGGATCGGTCACCAACATGGACATCCACAAGGAGCTGGAAGCAGCAGGCATCACCGTCGATCGCCACGCGATCCAACTCGACAAGCCGATCAAAAAATCCGGCAAGACCGTGGTTGATATCAAGCTCAACGCCCAAGTCACCGCTCAGCTCACCATCACCGTTGATGCTGGCGATGTGAAAGACGAAGACTGAAATTAGGTTTTCTAGATAGAAATTTCAAAAGCCGGTTCCGTTTTCGGGACCGGTTTTTTCTTTTGTGGGAGAAAAGGTAGATTTCGTCTCGCGCAAAGCCGCAAAGACGCAAAGGAAGAGATCATGAAAGGTTGAATCATCGGATCCTTTCGGAAAAACTGCGTATCCTGAAGATTTGGGTCTACCTGAGCCGATAGCCATTACTTCTGCTTTGCGTCTTTGCGGCTTTGCGCGAGACCTCTTTACAGTCAGCGCCCAACTCACCGTCTCCCTATTTCGTGAAACTTGTCCGTCGTAGCTTTAGCGAAGTCGGATTCGAAAAATTCGTGGTTAAACCCATATCAACCTCAGTGATTCGCAAGCGAGATTCAGGGTTCGACTTATGAAATCTTTGGTGGCAGATTTCCCGAACACGACATGAAATTTTCCATCATCATCATTTTATTAGCAGGTTCCGTGCTGAGCATGGGTCGTCAGATCGAGCGTATTTGGACGGACGACCAAGGTCGGAATACCAAAGCCATGTTGCTTCGTGTCGAAAATGGCAATGCGATTTTGCAGCTGCCGAATGGCAAAGAGTCCCCGTTTCCTATCGCTAAGCTTTCCAAAGACGATCAGTTGTGGATTCAAAACTACAGCCAAGAACCAGCCAAAGGTGCGCCCGCAGAGGACAACAAACTCAATTTCGAAGACCCATGGCCGGAGCAGGTAAAATTCAAGGGTGACCCTGAGATCGCTACGGCCAAGGAGGACAAGGATACCAAACAGTTTGTGTACGAATCAGCAAACTATCGCTACAACTGCGATGTGCGGCTCGGGGCATCCGTGGTGAAAGGTTTCGCCGTTTTATTCGAGACCACGCATCAATTTGTTAGAGAATTACCTCTCTCTGTGAATGGCGGAGCCAAGAAGGATGGAAAATATGAGATATTTCTTTTTGAAAATGCCAATGATTATCACTCCGCTGGAGGGCCTCCTGGCAGTGCGGGTGTTTACATCGGCGGAAAAAATATCGTCATGGTTCCGCTCACGAGCTTGGGAGTGAAAAAGGCAGGAACCGGTTATGTGATGGATAGGGAAAAATCTTCTAAAACCCTGCCACATGAATTGGTGCATCAACTGACTCCACATCCTTACTATGCGGAGGGTTCGATGGGATGGTTCACCGAAGGCCTTGCGGAATATGTGGCTGTCACGCCGTATTTCAGCAGTGGAATGTTCAACGTCAGAGGCAACGCGAAATCTATTGTCGAATACGCCACCGCATACGGCAAAGACGGCACGGGCGGGCGGGGTTTGGGTGAGAAAATCAAACTCGGCCCGCTGAAAAATTTCATGCTTCAGTCATACACCAGCTTCACTGGAAACGCTCAGGTCAATTACGGCTGCGGCATGTTGATCACGAACTATTTCTTTCACATGGATAGAGAGAAAGACGGGGTAAGAATTAAAAAATTCCTCAAAGCTCTCCGTGAAGGCAAACAAGGCGAAGCGGCTTTAGAAGTTCTGTTAGACGGACAAACTTGGTTGGAACTGGAAAAAGACATCACCAAGGCCTACACGAGCAAAGGCGTTAAATTCACTTTCACGGAATAGATTTCAATGTCTGAGGTTTCATCGATTGCTAAACAACCCGCGCTACCCGCCTTGCCGGGGCTTTCTCCGCAAGAACTCTCGGAATGGCTCGCTGCCAACCATGAGCCTGCATTCCGCGCCAAACAAATCCTCGATTGGGTCTGGAAAAAAAAGGTCACTTCAATTGACCAGATGACCAACCTCTCGGCCGCGCTACGAGAAAAACTTGCCGCATCATTTCGCATCACTGCCCTCACCCACGCGAAAACCCAAGGCAGCGAAGACACCACCCGCAAGTTCCTTTTCAAACTCCACGACGGTCGTTACATCGAATCCGTCCTCATCCCCGCCAACCCCGCGCTCTACGGTGAGAAATCGGATCGACGCACCCTCTGCGTTTCGTCACAGGTCGGCTGCGCATACGGCTGCAAGTTCTGCGCATCGGGTCTAGCTGGCTACACCCGGAACTTGGACGCCTCAGAAATCGCCGGCCAAGTCCTTGCCGCCGAACAAATTTCTGGCGAGCGCGTGGACAACCTCGTGTTCATGGGCATGGGCGAGCCGATGGCGAATTTCAACAACCTCATGGCCGCAATCGCATTGATCACAGGCCCCGAAACCTTGCACCTAGGCGCGCGTCATCTCACCATTTCCACTTCCGGCCTCGCTCCGCAAATCCGCAAGCTCGCCGATCATCCCCAGCAAATCCGACTCGCCATCTCCTTCCATGGCGCAACCGATGAAGTCCGCAATAAGATCATGCCGGTAAACAAAAAATATCCGGTCGCAGAATTGTTAGATTCGCTTGCGCATTGGAACTCGACCAAAAAACAAAAGCTCACGCTGGAGTATATTCTGATCAAAGGCGTCAACGACGACCTCGAACAAGCCGCCATCCTCGCCCGCCACGCCCGCAACATTTCCGCCAAGGTGAACCTAATCCCCTACAACACCGTCGAAGGACTTGAGTGGGAACGCCCCGCCCTCTCTCACTGCCGTGCGTTCCAAGATGTTCTAAAGCAAGCCGGAGTCACCGCCACCCTACGCATCGAAAAAGGCCACGACATCGACGCCGCTTGTGGCCAACTCAGACTTAAACAGGAAACCGCTGAAGGGATCGTATAATACCGGAGAGCCGGTCTGCGACCGGCTTCGTCACAATGAGATCTCGCGCCAAGCCGCTAAGACGCAAAGGAAGAGGATAATTATCAACCTCCCATTCAGCATATCACTCTATGCTTTGCGGCTTCTTGCCCCTCGTAGCTTTAGCGAAGTGGGGTGCGGTGAAAATTTGAACCCCAAACGCGCATCACAGCGCATTGACAGCCCCCCTCATATTGCAGAGGGTGCGCGCAGTAATGATTTTCAAAAGTATCTGTAGAGACGTCGGGATAGGAGCAAATTCGTATGTGCTGGATGCCGATGGGGTGAGAGTGGTTCTCGATGCGGGGATGCATCCGAAAGAAGAGGGAGTGACCGCAAAGCCGCGTTACGAGTTGATCGAAGACGATACGGCAGACGCGATTTTTGTGACCCATTCGCACCTGGATCACGTCGGAACCCTGCCGGTTTGCATGGAACATCAGCAACGCGCGAAAGTGTTTCTCACACCAGAAGCCGCCGAGCTCACCTGTGCCATGTTGCACAACTCGGTGAACGTGATGGAAAGCAAGCGCACCGAGTTGGGAATTTCCGAATATCCGTTTTTCACTCATAACCAAATTGATCGAATGAAAGGCT
>JAJTHK010000142.1 GCA_021298895.1 Luteolibacter sp. | reverse complement strand
GGATGCAATCCGCCGCCACGTTATCTCCGCTTCTTACCGCCTACCTTTTTCTTACGAATCGGTTTGGAAGGTTCGTCGTCTAACAGGGCGGTGTAGGTGTAGTTGAAGTCTTCCAGCTTGCGGCGGGGGATGGTCTGGTTGACGAAGATTTCGACGGATTTGGCGAAGTCAATTTCGTCGGCTGTTAGAATGGTGAAGGCATCGCCTTCGGCTTCGGCGCGGCCGGTGCGGCCGATACGGTGGACATAGTCCTCGGCGTTTTCTGGGACTCGATAGTTGATGACGTGAGTGACGCCTGAAACGTCGATCCCGCGTGCAGCAACATCGGTGGCGACGAGGATTTCGAATTCACCGCTTTTAAAACCAGCGAGGGCTTTCATGCGATCGGTTTGATTGATGTCAGAGTGCATCGCGGCGACTTTGGTCTGGCCTGTACCTTTGATCATGCTGGTGACTTCATCGGCTTCGCGACGCGTGCGGGTGAAGATCATGACCGAATGATAATCGGTTTGTTTGAGCAGCGCGAGGAGCAGCTCGTCGCGTTGATCGATGGAGACGGGATAAAACGCGTGGGAAACGGTGGCGGCGACTTCGCGGCGGGCGATTTCGATTTTCACGGGGTCGACCAAGCACCATTGCGCGAAGGTTTGGATCGCCGGTGGCATGGTGGCGGAGAAGAATAAGGTTTGGCGACCTTCCCATGGACAGAGGTTGACGATCTTGCGGACTTGCGGGAGGAAGCCCATGTCGAGCATGCGATCGACTTCATCGAGGATGAGAATTTTCACTTCACCAAAACGCATTGCGGCGCGGTAGAAGCAATCGACCAATCGACCTGGAGTTGCGACGACGATATCGACGCCTGAAAGGAGTTGTTCCATCTGAGCTCCGAGACCGACGCCACCGTAGAGCAATGCGACTTTCATGCCGGTCTTGGCGCCGTATTTTTCAAATTGCTCGGCGACCTGATGAGCGAGTTCGCGGGTGGGTTCTAACACCAGGATCTGGGGTTTGCCCATTTTGGTGATCTTGGACAGGGAGGGGAGAGCGAAAGCTGCTGTTTTGCCAGTGCCAGTTTGTGACGCGCCGATGACGTCCTTGCCCTCCAAGATCACCGGGATGGCTTGTGCCTGAATCGGTGTTGGATTGGTGTAGCCGGTTTCAAGAACTGCTTCGAGAATCGGTGCGGAGAGGCCAAGTGTGTCAAATCCCATGAGACGCTGGGTTTAGGCGCGTGTTGGGGCAGGGTCAAGGATTTGATTTGGGGTCTTGCGATCCTAAAACCTGGATTCTATTGATGAAAGAGAGGGTTTAACCACAATGGGAGCGAAGTGGACATGGACGAGCACGAAAATTTAATCTCCTCGTCAAATGAACACGGATGAACGCAGATAAAGATGAAAATGGGTCAATCAGCCTTGGTTGAGCTTGATTCTGAGAAGATGGGTTTTGAGTAAGCTCATACTTCCGTTAAATGAACCACGTGTTGATTTATTTGATTTGGGTCGAGCGAGGCCACTCGACCCTACCTTTTATAAATCCCGTATTTCTCTCAGCGGATTGAGAACGAACGGCCGTTCTTGGATGCGCGGGTGGGGGAGTTGGAGGTCGGGGTGATCGAGGGTGGATTCGCCGAATAATAAGATATCGATATCGATGATACGCGGGGCATTGCGGACTGGATTGGGTTCACGCCCCAGTTTTCGCTCGATGTTTTTTGTGAGATTGAGGAGTTCGAGAGGATCGTTTCCAGAAAAATGGAGATCCACAGCGGTGTTGAGGAAGCGGGGCGAATCCGAAGGGCAGTTTTGGGGTTCCGTATCGTATAGCGAGGCCTCGAGAAAAGCCTCATCCGGGCTGGCGATTTTTCGTAGCTCAGAGATAGCCGCGGCGATGTTCGCTTGGCGATTACCGAGATTAGAGCCGAGAGCGATGGCGACGCGGGGCATGTTTCAAGCTCGGTGGAGTTTACTCAACAAGATTATGGAGTTTTGAAATACCGTAATTGGTCTGCACACGCTTGTTAGCAGCTTGAACTTCTGCGGATGGAATCACGAGAGGTCGGTTCGCGCCATAGAGTTCGATAATATGAAACTCTGGAGAATTTTTCTGATAGAGAAGTTCGTGAGCGTGGCTGAGGCTAGTGATGGTTGTGCCGTTGATTTTTTCCACGGCCAGTCCGGAAAAATCCTCCATTTGAGATGTCACAGAATCCGGTTGGATTTGAGTGAGGATGACGATGTCTTTTTTCTCTTGGAAAATGCCTTTGGAAACGTAGTCGGTATAAAGCCTACGTACGGTGACATCCGTGAATTTCGATGCGGCGAAGAGGTTGGTATCGAGCGGTTGGAGCACAAGGCCGGCGAAGACGATATAGCGGGGTTGCGCTTCATAACGGATGGAATACATCTGGGCGGCTGGCAGGGGTTTCAGGGTGATGTCGAAATCTTGAGGCGCACCACCGCGAAGCACTCGAACCGCAACTTTGTCTCCACTGAACTTGCGTTCAACGATTTCTGCTAGATTCACTTTTTCTCCATCGATGAGAACCTGTCCTGCGGAGTCAACTTGTTTGCCATCCAAGGCGATGAGTACGTCGCCGTTTTTCAATATGCCATCAGCAGAGCTTGTAGGAGTCACGCGGGTGATAAGTACACCTTTGTCATCATTTGGTAAGTTGAGTGCTTTACGCATCGCGGGGTTGTGGAGCGGAAACTCAGTTGTGCCGAGTTCGGCGTAATGGTTATAACTTCCATCCGAAATATCTTTGATGAAACGTTTAACAACGGGTGTCGGGATGATGTAGCCGGTGTTATCGGCTTGGCGAAGGCCTTGAAAAGCGACGCCGACGACTTTGCCATCTTGTAATACAGGCCCGCCGGAGTTTCCTGGGTTGATCGCGGCATCTATCTGAACCACGAGATGGGAGTCTGCGCGGCTGTGGGAGTATGGTTGGAAATCGATACGAGAGACGATGCCTTTTGTGACAGAGAGTCGCGAGCCACCCACGGGGTAGCCGATGACAGTGACCTCGGATTCGAGTTGAGGAACATCACCGAAGGAGAAAACTGGGAAGTCTTTGAAGTCCGAAAAGTTTTCAAGTGAGAGTAAGGCAAGATCACAATCGTGGGCGATGTGTACGACCTTTGCTGGATATTTTTTCGGGCTACCGTGGACGGTGATGAGAATGCGTTGTTGGTTAGAAACCACGTGCGCGTTGGTGAGGATTTGGTTTTCGCCGACAATAAATCCCGTGCCAATGCCGCCGCTGAATCGCCCCGTATTCCATGGGGTCCGGTAGTCGGGGTTTTGAGTCGCTACTTCGATGCGTAAAACCGAACGGTAAATCGCGGACCCGTTGGTCGGTTTTAACTGTGCCTGAAGCTGCGGCAGACATAGTGCAGTGAGAGCGAGAAAGAGGCTGAGGCGAATCATATTGGGAGGAAGCTAAATAGTGAAGAGTGAAGTGGGAAGAGTGAAAATTGGAAAGTGTTCAGAAAAGAAGTGGAAAGTTGGCTAGTTTTCAGTTGGAAGAGAAGATGAGGGTGGGTGGAGGTTACTTCAGTGAATAAGTCCATCTTCTCCTCCGTTGATGAATAGGTTGGTCCAGTCTTTGAAAGAATGAGCGGAAATTGAACCGCATATTAATTCGAAAATACACCCATGGTAGGTTTCTCCGGGTGCGACATAGATACCGTAAACAGGAGCATGCATCATGGCATCGGCAAAGAGGATGAGTCGATCACCAAGAAGCTGAATGTTTTGGTTGGGTTCATTTCCGAAGGCAGAGAAATGTTTTTTGCCTGTATGCTTTGTGTAGTTTGTAATTTCTAAACACGACCAAAATGACCACATGCCTATGTCTGACATCTGAGTTGTGCCGTCGTGTTGAATTAGGAATGTTCGAAGTTCAAAAGGTAGAGTTATGCCTAAACGGGTTTCCGCCTTTTCAATATCCTCGACCGATGCTGGATCTGCTAGGAGTCCTCCGATCTGGGTGATTTTTCCAGCAAGGGTTGTTGCTGGATTAGTTGAATTTTTATACTTTGGTTTTATAAGGAAAGAAGGCTGATCATTTATTGTTAGAGATAATCTAAACCATTTTAGAAAGTAACCGATTCCGACTCCAATTAACGCTCCGGCCAAAAGAAACGGTTTATTTGGAGAGGATGTCATTTGGAGCACAGCAATCAAATCAACCCCAATAATGATTAAGCCCAGTGCCGTAAGTGAAAGCAGGAATTTCCATTTAGGTAACGGAATGAATTGCATGCAAATGACTCCGAAAATCCCTGCAATCGTTGTCGTCCACGTCATGAGTTAATTTCGGATTTAGAGTTTAGAATTTAAAGTTTAGCGCCAATGCCCAGCAGTGTCTGAAATTTCGGATGTGCATCTTCTTTATCGGCGATGAGGGTTTCGATATCGATGAAACCGGATTTTTTCAGCATGGAGGCGAGTTGGCTCTCGGAGAAGCCGAGCCAGCGGTCGGCGTAGAGTTCACGGGCTTCGGTGAAAGAGTGCTGTAGGAGATCAAGAATGATGATGCGTCCGCCGGGTTTTAAAATTCGAAACGCAGCGTCGATGGCGCGTTGGGGGTTTTCGGCGTGGTGCAGGGCTTGGCTGAGAATCGCGAGGTCGATCGTGCCATTATCAATTGGTGGGCTCTCAATATCGCCGATGCGGAATTCTAAATTATGCAGGCCATTTTTGTGTGCGAGCGATTGGGCGTATTCCACCATTTTCGGAGAGAGATCGACCGCGATGACTTTTTCAGCACGTTGGGCGAGGAGCTGGGAAAGGGTGCCTTCACCCGCCCCGAGATCGGCGACGTGGCAGTAGTTGAGAGATTTGATCAATGCCTCGGCGAGAGCCTTCCATGAACGGCCGGGGACATAGTCTTTTCCAAAACGACCTGCGAGTTCGTCGAAATAGGCACGGGCGTAGTCTTTGCGTTTGGAAAGGATGTGTTGCAGCGCGAGGTTGTCGGATGTGGTTTCTGGGACTTCTGCGATTGCGTGTGAGACGACCGATGTCAGTTCTTTTGGGATAGATGCCGAGTAAACATTGTTTTTTCCCGCGCGCTCGTCGTTAACCAGACCGGCGGTTTTCAGCTGGGAAAGCTGGGTTGAAATGCGGCTCTGGCCCATGCCGAGGATTTCCTGAAGCTCAGCGACCGAGAGGGCATCTTGGTTGAGAAGTGCGAGAATCCGCAACCGAGTCGGGTCGGAAATGAGTTTCAGGCATTTGATGGTTGACGACATGGCTGTCATGTTACATCAACGCATCACGATTTGACGATACGAAAATTAAAAAACAAATGAGCACCTATATTTTTTCCTCGGAGTCGGTTGGCGAAGGCCACCCAGATAAAGTTTCGGACACCATTTCTGATGCTGTCCTCGATGCCTGCCTAAAGATTGATCCAACGAGCCGCGTGGCTTGCGAAACATTCGTGAAGAGCAATATCGTAGTGGTCGGTGGTGAAATCACCATCCCGAAACTTCAAGATAAGAAAAAAGGCACGACCAAGCCGATCGATGAAGTGATCAACATCGGTAAAGTGATTCGTGATGCAGTTCGTGAAATTGGCTACACAAACTCAGACGATGTGTTCCATGCTGATACGCTTTTCATCAACAACTATCTAACCATTCAAAGCCCGGACATCGCGCAAGGTGTCGATGCCAAAGGGGCCGAAGGCAAGAAGACCAAGAAGCAAGGTGCAGGTGACCAAGGCATCATGTTCGGTTACGCGTGCAATGAAACTCCTGAGCTCATGCCAGCGCCTATCATGTTCGCACATCGCCTCGGTCGCGAGCTAACAAGAATCCGCAAGGCTGGTAAGCTCGCTCCATGGCTACGTCCTGATGCGAAGACACAAGTTTCCGTAGAATACGTGAACGGCAAGCCGACCCGCATCGTCAACGTGGTGATTTCCACCCAGCACACCGCTGATGTGGCTCACAAAGACATCGAGAAATTCTGCATCGAGCAAGTGATCAAAAAAGTCCTACCAAAAAACATGCTCACCTCGAAAACCGAGTTCCTTATCAATCCGACTGGTAAATTCGTCATCGGTGGACCTCAGGGCGACAGTGGTCTAACAGGACGTAAGATCATCGTAGATACCTACGGTGGTATGGGTCGCCACGGCGGTGGTGCTTTCTCCGGAAAAGACGCATCGAAAGTCGATCGCTCCGCAGCTTATATGGGCCGCTGGGTTGCGAAGAACGTCGTTGCTGCAGGACTCGCTAGTAAATGCGAGGTGCAGTTCGCTTACGCCATCGGTCACCCAGAACCTTGCAGCGTGCACATTGATACTTTTGGCACAGGAAAAGTTTCCGATGCTAAAATCCTCGGAGCGGTTCTAAAAGTGTTCTCCTTCAACCCTGCAGACATCGTCAAGCAGCTCAACCTGCTTCGCCCTATCTACTCGAAGACCACCAATTACGGTCACTTCGGAAAAGATGATTCGGATATCACATGGGAGAAGACCGACAAGGTTTCCGCGCTGAAAAAAGCGATCGGCTGAAAACATAAAGAGTGAATAGTGAGTGGTGAAGAGTGAAACATCTGCGATCCTCAATCTACAATCCTCTATCTAAATCTAACAAAAATAAGAGATAATAATATGAGCTTCACAGACTATAAAGTAAGAGACATCGGCCTTGCCGATTTTGGACGTAAGGAAATTGATATCGCCGAGCACGAGATGCCTGGCTTGATGGCGACACGAGAGAAGTATGGTAAAACCAAGCCGCTCCAGGGGGTTCGCATCATGGGTTCGTTGCACATGACCATTCAGACCGCGGTGTTGATCGAAACGCTTGCCGATCTCGGTGCTGAGGTGCGCTGGGTTTCGTGCAATATTTTCTCTACCCAAGATCACGCGGCAGCAGCGATTGCAGCTCGTGAAATTCCTGTCTTCGCTTGGAAAGGCGAGACCTTGGAAGAATATTGGTGGTGCACCTGGCAGGCGCTCGTTAACAAAGACGGCCTTGGTCCGCAGCTTATCGTCGATGACGGTGGCGACGCGACCTTGCTCATCCACAAAGGCTACGAAATGGAAAACGGATCCAACTGGATCGACAGCCCGGGTGAGAGCGAAGAGGAGCAAGTCATCAAAGACCTCTTGAAAGACATCAAAGTCAAACAACCCGGAATTTTCCAAACCATCGTGAAAGATTGGAAAGGTGTTTCCGAGGAAACCACCACCGGTGTGCATCGCCTCTATCAGATGGCCAAGGCTGGTAAGCTTCTTGTCCCAGCGATCAACGTGAACGATTCCGTGACCAAGTCGAAATTCGACAACCTCTACGGCTGCCGCGAGTCGCTGTTAGACGGTATCAAGCGTGCGACCGATGTGATGATCTCCGGCAAAGTCGGCGTGGTCTGCGGTTACGGCGATGTCGGCAAAGGTTGTGCGCAAGCGCTCCGTGGCGCCGGCGCGCAAGTGGTTGTGACCGAGGTCGATCCGATCTGCGCGCTGCAAGCCGCGATGGAAGGTTTCCGGGTTCTCACGATTGAAGACACGCTTGGCTGGGGAGATATCTATGTCACGACTACCGGTAACAAAGACATCATCACCCTCGATCATATGTCGAAAATGAAAGATCAGGCGATCGTTTGTAACATCGGTCACTTCGATAACGAGATCCAGATGGACAAGTTGAACAAGGCACCGGGTGTGACTCGTCTGAACATCAAGCCTCAAGTGGACAAATACACTTTCGCCACAGGCAACAGCATTTACATGCTTGCTGAAGGTCGCTTGGTGAACCTCGGTTGCGGAACCGGCCATCCATCTTTCGTGATGTCCAATAGCTTCACCAACCAGACGCTCGCTCAAATCGATCTCTGGGAAAACCGCGAGACATACAAAGCCGGTCAAGTGACCGTCCTTCCAAAACACCTTGACGAAGAGGTTGCCCGTCTTCACCTCGCAAAAATCGGAGCAAAGCTCACCAAGCTCACACAAGATCAAGCTGACTACATCGGTATATCATCGGAAGGCCCCTTCAAGGCGGATCACTACCGTTATTAATTTTCCATATTGGAAAATCTCAAAAGCCAGTCGGGTTTATCTCCGGCTGGCTTTTTCTGTTACGATAGAGTGGTTGGCATGGCGCGGCTTCCATGAGAAGGCAGTCAATAGAGAATTGAAGTTTACTTCAAGTAGATTTCATTTTTTGGGTTAATGTTAGATAAGTCTGGCGGGGCGGTCGAGCTGGCTCAGCTCGGCGGGGTGTGGGGTGGCAACCCCACAGGCATTCAATAGTGAAACAGGGAATCGGGCTTCCATACGCACTTGCTCGGGACTTGGTGTTGTCGGTTTCCGGGTGCATGATTTGATTCAATGTTTCCATTTCGTTCAGGGGAAAAAGGATGAGATGCTGCTATCTTGTTCGCGCACTTGATCGGCTTAGATCCTGATGCCTCCGGCTCACCGCAGTCATCTCAAAGTCGTTGTGCTGACGCACCATCGCAGTCATCTCAAATCGTCGAAATTGTTTCATCTGGAGAAAAAGTTAAAACTTGGTTTTAGGCGGCCTGCGCCTGGTCTACGTTACGGAGCGGTTGATAATCCCTCTCATATTTCCAAAGCGTGAACATCAGCACGGAGAGTTTGCGGGCGATGGCCACAACCGCTTTTCGTTTCGATCTCCCACCGCCGCGAGTGGCGAGCATCAGGCCGTGTCGCTTCAAATCCGTGTCAGGACCAAACGGCCCCAGGATGTATTGCGCGCAACCCACTAAGAGGCGTCGCAAATAAGCATCACCCGCTTTCGATATGCGTAGTTGTTTATCGAGACCACCCGATTGATCGCGCCTTGGAACCAATCCGAGGTAAGCGGCAACGTCGCGTGGTCGCTCAAAACGCTCCGGATCTTCGATGGTCAAAACGAAACTCAACGCGCTGATCGATCCAACACCTGTAATCTGGCGCAGACGCTTCGTGACCGGATATTTTTCCTCACATAGATTTTCAATCGCTTTATCCAACTCGCGGATCTTCTGCGTCATCGTATCGATCACCTGTAAGGAAGGTTCGATCATTAGACTGTTTGCCAAAAGTCCTTGCGTAAAAGGCCGAGCGATGGGGTCACGAGTTCAAGGCGTGATGAGGGCGCGGATGAATATCCGCAACTGAAGAACAACGCAGAAATCGTGACTCCATCGCCGGGACTGTAGCAAAACTCCCGCGAGAGCGGCAAAATTCAAAACCTAAAAAATCTCCCTTTTGCGTAAGGACTTTTGGCAACCAGTCTACCAAGAGATCTTCATGCACTCCGGCAAGTAGCGTGCGACAACGTTTGGCAAAACACGCGCTGTTAGGAGATGGCAAAGCAATCCCCAGACTTTTAAGGGTAAAACGTACACTGGAAATAATATCCACACGCTGACGGACGAGATTATCCCGCAGTTTGATTTGTAGCAAATCACGCTGGGATTGCTCAGCTCCGTGCTCAATCGGATAAAGCAACTGAGGATCGATACGTGCGATCTTTGCCAGCATGCGCGCGTCGTTCTTATCGCTCTTGCGATCACTGGTGTAAATCGCACGCAGCTTGCGTGGATTAGCTACAAACACATCATGACCCAACTGCTTGAAAAAACGGCTGATCCATGGGCTATGTGATCCCACTTCCATGGCGATGCGCGAACTGGGATATTTTTGAGAAAGGCGTCGCAGGGATTCGCGATGATTGGTCATCATGCGCTCGTCGACAATTTCTCCGTCTTGGTTCAAAACGCATAACGCGTGCTTCTTATCTCCAAGATCGAGACCGATAGTAATAGATGGAATTTTTGTTTTCATGGCAGTGGTAAGATTATCACGGCGCTCAAGCGCCGCCTATCACTGCCTTCTCATCTAATCTTGTTCAACAACCGATAGCTTCGAGGCTACGCTCGAAAGCTATCTTTGGGGTTCGGTTCTTTATTTAGTGGGCACGCTATATTCAACAACAGAATACGTATCCTTGGCAAAATCTCCTGCAATCATCCATTGTGAAAGGTCATTTGATACGCTTCCAAATACAAATAATCCCGCTAAATTGAGGTCCTTGGGAACTGAAAACTCAAGCTTCTCGTCATACGTTGCGCGGGTGTGGTGAATCCCAACGACTAGGTCTCTGGACGACTGCAACGCCACCAGCTTATTCAGAATCGAATCAATTGATGCAGTCTTGTTCCAGCGCTCGGGCACCACCTCCTTCAGCTGAATAGGTGTGTAGATCAACCGGTCGTCATCCCTACTTTTAAATACTGCGTCATAGTCCGAATCCTCTGTTGCCGCGATCTCCACCGAGGCATTCCTCGCCCACTCCCTGAGCCCCAGAGCAAAAAGCGCGGCCTGTCGGGTCTCACGTATTGTTTTGAGCTCATTGGTTCGCAGAGCCTTCTCACTATCTGAAATCAAGGAATCTGCAACGAACCTTTCCAGCTCATTGAACCTGCGGATTAATTTCTCGGGATCGTGGAATACGAATCTCGACCATTCACGAAGGCGGATTTGATCACTCATTTATAACCGAACGTTTGAGATCAGCCACGGCCAATTGGGGCCTTTGGATATAGCGCCTAGTTCGCCTCATTTCTTTTTAGGCCTCTTCCGCAAAATCTGTGGGTTAAAACTGGCTTCTGAGCGCTTCAGATCGGCGCGAAGTTCTTGGAAGTTGCCCACAACAGG